>CAMATW010000027.1 GCA_945861305.1 Bordetella parapertussis
CAGATTCTTCGATGTCTTCGTCCATGGCGTCTTCTGGAATATGGACACCAAAGTGCTGACTGATCCAGCGTTTTTCTTCCGTTGTGGGCGACTCTAAGTCAACCCAGATAGGGCGAAACTGAGAGAGTTCTTCTTGGGAAGAAATTTCTTCTTGAAACAAGCGGCCATTGGCCAGCGAGAAAATATTGAGCATGGCAATTCTCAGTGCGTGAAGGGGCGGAGGAAAAGGTGGGGTAGGCTTTCGATTCCGCTCGGCCTGATGCCAGTGAACCGAAAGCTACCAACTAGGGTAGGTTTCCAAGGAGGGTTCTCCAAAGCTATTGATCGGAGAATTATTACACCGACTTAGCGGCAAGTGCGTATCGGACTGTTAGAGTGTCGGGTTTGCCACCACACTTCTTATGCAAACAGTTTTGACGCCGCGCCGTGAATTTTGGTTATTGCTTACCTTGGCCGGTATCCAGTTCACCCATGTGCTGGACTTCATGATCATCATGCCATTGGGTCCTCAATTGCGTGATTTGTTTTCCATCAACGACGCGCAATTTGGTTTTTTGGTGTCGGCTTACACCTTTGCCGCAGGGGCGTCCGGGTTGTTGGCCGCATCCTTTGTGGATCGGTTTGAGCGCAAACGCTTGCTGTTGGTGCTGTATGTGCTGTTTGGTTTGACAACGCTTGCCTGTGCCTTGGCACCAAGCTACGGCTTGTTAATGGCAGCTCGTGTGGCGGCAGGCACTTTTGGCGGCATCTTGTCTGCCATGACGCAAACGGTGATTGGGGACGTGATTCCATTTGAGCGGCGTGGCCGCGCAACAGGGTTTGTGATGACATCATTTGCCATGGCGACCGTGGTGGGCGTTCCCAGCGGGCTGTTTTTGGCCAATATGGGTGGTTGGCACAGTGCTTTTTTTGCAATCGCCTTGATGTGTGCAGTTGTTGGTGTGATGGCCATGATGTGTTTGCCCAAACTTGATGCACATGTCGCCAAGGCGCAGGGGCAACAATTCTCTTTTGCGATGCAGCAAGTATGGGCTGACCCTAATCACCGCAGAGCCTTGTGGATGTCTGCTGCGATGATGTTTGCGGGCTTCACCATCATCCCGTACATCACCATTTACACCCAGGCCAATCAAGTGCTCACACTGGACGAAATCCCCTATATCTACTTGTGTGGCGGAACCGTGACTTTGCTGACCGCGCGTTGGATAGGCCGCCTGAGCGACCGAGTGGGCAAACGAAAAATGTTTCAACGTATGCTGCTGCTGGCCATCGTGCCCATGACCATCACCACCTTGATGCAACCGGCGCCTCTGCCTTTGGTTCTCATGGTGTTTGCAGGTTTCTTTTTTTGCATGAATGCTCGGATGATCCCTGGCATGGCCATGCTGACTTCGGCTGCTCAACCCCAGTGGCGGGGCACATTCATGTCCCTGAACGGTGCTTTTCAGTCAGTCTCCATTGGGCTGGCGTCTTGGCTTGGCGGGGTGCTTATTCAGCGCGATTCCAATGGTCACGTCACCCACTTCTGGCTTTGCGCCTTGGTGGGTATGGCCTCAACCTTGCTGGCTTTATGGCTTTCAAGGCGTGTGGAAATGCACAGCGCCCCCGCGACTTCTTTGACTTAAGCAAGCTTTCCTCCCCCTGACCTGCCTTAGGCCCGCGGGTCTGCGATGGGGGGAATTGCTTTTTTTCGAAACTCAGCGCATAGTGGAGGCGCCTGTCTTCTGTCTGGCATGTTGCTTGATGAAACAGTCAGGTACTTTTCTGGAGGAGTCCTATGAATTTGACGATCAGCGGTCATCATCTTGAAGTCACCCCAGCCCTTCGCGGCTATGTCACCCAAAAACTCGATCGCATCAACCGTCATTTCGACCAAGTGGTCGATGTGCGCGTGATCCTGAGTATCGAAAAGCAAAAAGAGAAAGAGCGCAGGCAGCGAGCCGAATGCAATATCCATGTTAAAGGCAACGATTTGTTTGCTGAGTCTTGGAGCGAGGACTTGTACGCAGCAGTCGATGAGTTGGTCGATAAATTGGACAGGCAGGTGGTGCGCCACAAAGATCGATTACAGGACCATGGCCACACCAGCCCTAAACGCGCTGAGATGACCTCGTTCAGCTAGCCTATGCAACAGCCAAGCCACCTGTCTCACAGGTGGCTTTTTCATGCAAAATTCCACTTTTTTAAAACCAAACAATTAAATATTTACCCTAGCTTGACATGGTTAAGCGGTGCATAATCAGCACCCCAATATGAACAGACTCTCTGCCATCTTGCCTTCTGCACAAGCCCTTGTGCAGGTAGACGTCACCAGCAAAAAACGTGCTTTTGAAGAAGCCGGTTTGTTGTTTGAAAACTTGCATGGGCTTAACCGGGCTTTGGTGGCGGACAGCTTGTTTGCCCGTGAGCGCTTGGGGTCAACGGGCTTGGGCCACGGTGTAGCCATCCCTCATGGGCGTATCAAGGGCATGAAGTCGCCGCTGGCAGCTGTTTTCCGTTTGAGCCAACCCATAGGGTTTGATGCGCCCGACGAGCAACCCGTGTGCTTGCTGTTCTTTTTGCTGGTGCCAGAAGCCTCCACCCAAAAGCATTTGGAGATACTTTCCGAAATTGCCGAGATGCTGAGTGACACCGCTTTGCGCGAGCGTCTCAAGAAGTCCAGCGACGCCCAAGACTTGCATCAACTCATCGTCGCTTGGCAATCCACAATCACGGTCTGACGCCAACCCTTGAAACCTACCGCTGTTAGCGCAGATGTCTTATTTGAAGACTTCAGAGAAAAGCTTGAATGGCAATGGATAGCGGGGCAGGGTGCCTCTGAGCGGCATTTTGATGAAGTAGCAGTCCGCATGGCACGCTCAGGTGCCGACTTGGTGGGTTACTTGAATTACATACACCCCTACCGTTTGCAGGTGCTGGGCGAGCGTGAAATTCGATACCTCAACAACAGTCCCTTGGTGGACACCGAGCGCCGCATTGGACGCATCGTCACGCTGGAACCCCCCGTGCTGGTGGTAGCTGACGGGCAAACGCCACCCCCACCGCTACTGAAAATGTGCGAAGAAGCGCAAATTCCGCTTTTTGCCACCACAGAATCCTCGGCCTTTGTCATTGATTTGCTGCGTGCTTATTTGTCCAAGCATTTTGCTGACCGCACCACTTTGCATGGCGTATTTTTAGATATTTTGGGCATGGGCGTGGTCATTACGGGCGAGTCAGGTCTTGGCAAAAGCGAGTTGGGCTTGGAGTTGATCTCGCGAGGTCATGGTTTGGTGGCCGATGATGCGGTGGATTTGTACCGCATCAACCAAACCACGATTGAGGGGCGTTGCCCAGAGTTGCTGAAAAACTTGTTAGAAGTGCGCGGCATTGGTTTGCTAGATATTCAAGCCATATTTGGTGAAACCGCGGTACGTCGAAAAATGCGCCTCAAATTGATTGTGCATTTGGTGCGCAAAGAAACCTTAGAGCGCGACTACGAAAGGTTGCCCCATGAGCCTTTGACCCAAGATGTACTGGGCATACCCGTTCGTAAAGTGGTGATTCAGGTGGTGGCGGGTCGCAACATTGCTGTATTGGTCGAGGCGGCAGTTCGCAACACGATTTTGCAATTACGCGGCATCGATACCTACGATAAATTTGTCCATCGCCACCGACAGGCCATGTTGGACGAGCAAAAAAATCAGGCTGACTTATAGGGGCAAGGCGAGCGCTTGCAGTGCGCATAAAGGCTCAGTGCGTGGTCGGCGATCTCGAAACCCTTGGCGTGTGCAATATCGTGTTGACGTTGCTCAATGCTTGCGTCGTAAAACTCTTCAACGCGGCCGCAATCTAGACACACCAAATGATCATGGTGTTGACCTTGGTTGAGTTCATAGACGGATTTACCGCCTTCGAATTGACTGCGCGACAAAATGCCAGCTTGCTCAAACTGCATCAGTACACGGTAGATGGTGGCCAGACCTATATCGGCACGCTCCTCCAACGCGAAACGGTAAACGTCCTCGGCACTCATGTGCCGCTGTCCGCCTTTTTGGAAAAGTTCCAAAATTTTTAAACGCGGCACAGTGGCTTTAAGGCCCGTGTTTTTTAAGCCGTCAATGGAGGACATTCGTGCTTTCTTTTGCGAAGTGACTGGCGGGTGTGAGGCCCATCGTTACAATCATTCATCATAACTTGCCCTTAGCCCACCATGACTCTTTTGCGCCAGACAATGGCCTTGTGCGTGACCGCAGTTTCCTTGCTGTTGTCGGCGTGTTCCACCATAGATGACCCCATTGCACGTGCAATTCGAAAAGTCACGCCTTATCGGGCGGAAGTGGTGCAGGGCAACTTTGTCTCCAAAGAGCAAGTGCAGGCTTTGCGAGTGGGTATGAGCCGCAATCAAGTCAAGGATATTTTGGGTACCCCCTTGATCGCTAGCGTGTTCCACTCCGATCGCTGGGACTATGCATTCACAATTGTGCGCAAAGGTACGCAACCACAGCAACGTCAGTTGTCGGTTTACTTCAAAGACGATTTGTATGTTCGCTTTGAAGGTGACGATTTGCCCAGCGAATCAGAGTTTGCCGAGCGTATTGCAGTGCCTGAAGACCGCAAAGTGGTGCCCCGCTTAGAGGCCACTAGCAAAGAGTTGGAGAAATTTCAAAAGAATGCGCCTGCTCCCGTGAGCGCAACACCCAAACCGACAGCGCTGCCTGCTGACAAAGCCTACCCACCGCTTGAAACACCCTAACCCGCTATGACGACGTCTATCGACCAACTCCATCGTGTTGCTATCGCTGGCGCCAGCGGGCGCATGGGCCAAATGTTGGCTCAAGCACTGGCAGAGGCAGCTGATTGTCAATTGGTGGGCGCCGTGGATGTTGCTGACAGTGTGTATATCGGCAACGACGCAACTGGTTTTTTAGGGCAAGCCAGCGGCGTGATGATTCAATCTGATCTTCACGTCGGTTTGAAAAACGCCCAAGTATTGATCGACTTTACAAGGCCTGAAGGCACCATGGCGCATGTCAAGGTGTGCCGTCAACTTGGCGTGAAGTTGGTGATTGGCACCACTGGTTTCAGCGATGAACAAAAAGACGAAATAAAGGTGGCCAGCCAAGATATCGCCATCGTCATGGCGCCCAATATGAGCGTGGGGGTGAACGTTACCTTGAAGTTGTTGGAGATGGCCGCCGTGGCTTTGGCATCCGACTACGACATTGAAATCATCGAAGCCCATCACCGCCATAAAGTTGACGCTCCCTCGGGCACGGCACTCAAGATGGGCGAAGTCATTGCCCAAGCGCTTGGGCGAGACTTAAAGCAATGCGCGGTGTTTGATCGACAAGGGCATACCGGCGCTCGTCCCGATAGCGCCATTGGCTTTTCCACCATCCGTGGTGGCGACATCGTGGGCGACCACACGGTTTTGTTCGCCGGAATTGGCGAGCGCATTGAAATCACCCATAAGTCGTCAAGCCGAAGCACCTATGCTGAGGGCAGTTTGCGGGCAGCACGTTTTTTGGTTGGCCAGCAGCGTGGCTTATTTGATATGTTTGACGTGCTGGGGTTGAGGAACACTCAGCCATGAGCTTGCTGCACTGGTTTGCCCAGGCCGATGCTTTGAACCAATTGGTGGCGGTAGTCCTGTGTGCCATGTCGGTGCTGAGTTGGGTGTTGATTATTTACAAAACATGGCTCTTGTCTTTAGCCAACCGCGATTTATCGCTGTGTCAGGCTACGTGGTCGCAAGCCCAAGATTGGCAGCACTTGCAGGCCACTTGGGGGGCTGTGGACAGTCAAAAATTGTTTATTGGTTTATTGCGCAGTCCTTTGGAGGCCACCGTGCACGGCTTGGCTGCCCAGGCCTCCCATGAAGATCGGCTCAGTAGCGGCTTGCGTCAAGCCTTGCAAAGCATACGCCGTCGCTTGCAATTTGGCCAAGATATGTTGGCCACCATGGGAGCGACTTCCCCTTTTATCGGTTTGTTGGGCACAGTCTGGGGTATTTACCACGCCTTGATCAGCTTGGCCCAAGCCGGACAGTACACCTTAGACAAAGTGACCCAACCTGTCGGTGAGTCTTTGGTCATGACGGCTGCAGGCTTGGGTGTTGCCATACCCGCCGTGATGGCCTACAACTTATTGGGCAGGCGCTTGGC
The DNA here is from genome assembly GCA_945861305.1 of Bordetella parapertussis. Lineage (GTDB taxonomy): Bacteria > Pseudomonadota > Gammaproteobacteria > Burkholderiales > Burkholderiaceae_C > Limnohabitans. Next base: position 6,147 of record CAMATW010000027.1, read on the forward strand.
ATCTATGGATGCAACTTTAGATGCTTTGGCGTTTGACTTGCGCGCATATTTCATCACCCAGGCTCGGTAGGCTCGCCCAATGAGAATGGGTGAATTTGAATCCAGCCCCGAGAGGGCGCCCATGAGCGAAATCAATGTCACGCCCTTGGTGGATGTGATGTTGGTGTTGCTGGTCATTTTTCTCATCACGGCCCCCCTGATGGGAAGTGCCTTGCGCCTCGATTTACCTGCTACTGAGGCAGCCGCTTCCCCCGCACCCATTAACAGCCTGAGCCTGAGTCTTAACCCACAAGGCTTGATTTTCATTGACGACAAACCCGTGGCACTTGAAGCCTTGCCAGCGGTGTTGGCGATGCAAGCCAGTACCGATGCGTCTGTTGAAGTACAGCTTCGCGCAGACCAAAGCGTGCCCTATGGACGCGTAGCCGAGGTGATGGGCTTGTTGCAAAAAGCCGGCCTAACCAAGGTCGCTTTGGCCGTTCAGCCCCCTGCGCCTAAAATCAAAGCATCTTCCCCGCCTCTGCAGCCATGAAATCGCAGGGGCTATTTATTGAGCCCCATGCAAGAGACCTATATTCCCAAAGACGTTGAAGCGTCTGTCCGCAGCGACTGGACCGCCAAAGACGTCTACCGCGTCACAGAAGACAACAGCCGTCCCAAGTACTACGCCTGCTCCATGCTGCCTTACCCCAGCGGCAAGCTGCACATGGGCCATGTGCGCAACTACACCATCAACGACATGCTCACGCGCCACCTGCGCATGAAGGGCTACAACGTCTTGATGCCCATGGGCTGGGACGCATTTGGTTTGCCAGCCGAAAACGCAGCGTTAAAGAACGGTGTACCGCCCGCCAAATGGACCTACGAGAACATCGCCTACATGAAGCAGCAGATGCAGGCCATGGGTTTGGCCATCGACTGGAGCCGTGAAGTCGCCACCTGCGATGCGACTTATTACAAATGGAACCAGTGGCTGTTTTTGAAGATGCTGGAAAAGGGCGTGGCCTACCGCAAGACCCAAGTGGTGAATTGGGACCCGGTGGACCAAACCGTGCTCGCCAACGAGCAAGTCATCGACGGCAAGGGCTGGCGCACTGGCGCGGTGGTTGAAAAGCGTGAAATCCCCGGCTACTACCTGAAGATCACCGACTACGCCCAAGAGTTGCTCGACCATGTTCAGGTCGGTAACCCCAAAGCCACCTTGAACGGCTGGCCCGACAAAGTGCGCTTGATGCAAGAGAACTGGATCGGCAAGAGCGAGGGTGTGCGCTTTGCCTTCCCCCACACCATCCAAGGTGCCGATAGGAAATGGATCCAAGACGGCCGCATGTACGTGTTCACCACCCGCGCCGATACCATCATGGGCGTGACGTTTTGCGCGGTAGCGCCTGAACACCCCTTGGCGCTGCATGCGGCGGCCACCAACCCGAAGTTGGCGGCCTTCTTGGAGGAATGCAAAGAAGGCGGCACCACAGAAGCCGAGTTGGCGGTGAAAGACAAGGTGGGCATGCCCACAGGCTTGCATGTCACGCACCCGGTCACCGGCGATCAAGTGGCGGTGTGGGTCGGTAACTATGTGCTCATGAGTTATGGCGACGGCGCGGTCATGGGTGTACCAGCGCACGATGAGCGCGATTTTGCGTTTGCGCTCAAGTACCAGTTGCCGATCACGCAAGTGGTGGCGCTCAAAGACCAAAGCTTCAGCGACAAGGCTTGGCAAGAGTGGTACGCCACCAAAGACGGCGTGTGCGTCAACTCGAGCGAACTTGACGGCCTGAGCTTCAAAGACGCGGTCAACAAAGTGGCCGACTTGCTGCAAGCCAAAGGCTTGGGCGAGAAAAAAATAACTTGGCGTTTGCGCGACTGGGGGGTGAGCCGCCAGCGCTACTGGGGCACGCCGATACCCATCATCCATTGCGACGAGCATGGGGCTGTGCCTGTGCCTGAAAAAGACCTGCCCGTGGTGTTGCCGCTTGACTGCATCCCCGATGGCTCGGGCAACCCCTTGCACAAGCACGAAGGTTTCCACAAGGCGAGTCCAGGAAGCGACAAGCCTGTCGCGTGCCCCACTTGCGGCAAACCGGCGTGGCGTGAGACCGACACCATGGACACCTTTGTCGACTCGTCGTGGTACTTCATGCGCTACTGCGACCCGACCAACGCCCAAGCGATGGTGGCCGAGGGCACGCAGTACTGGATGCGCGACGCCCAGCACGCCACGGGCGGCAGTGGCATGGACCAGTACATCGGTGGCATCGAACACGCCATCCTGCACCTGCTGTATGCGCGGTTTTGGACCAAGGTCATGCGCGACCTGGGGCTGGTGAAGGTCGATGAACCCTTCACCAAATTGCTCACGCAGGGCATGGTGCTGAACCATATTTACTCGCGCCGCACCGCCAAGGGTGGCAAAGACTATTTCTGGCCGCACGATGTCGAGCATGTGATGGACGACACCGGCAAAGTGGTGGGCGCCAAGCTGAAGAACCCGGCCGACAGCGGCGACGGCAGACTGCCCGTGGGCACTGCCATCGACTACGAGGGCGTGGGCACCATGTCCAAGTCCAAGAACAACGGTGTGGACCCGCAAGACCTGATTGAAAAATACGGCGCAGACACCGCGCGCCTGTACACCATGTTCACCGCACCGCCCGAGGCCACGCTGGAGTGGAACGACTCGGCGGTGGAGGGCAGCTTTCGGTTTTTGCGCCGGGTGTGGAACTTTGCTTTCAAGCACGAAGCCAGCCTCAAGGCCGCGACCAAAGGCAACCTCAGTCAAGCTAACTGCCGCAAACAAGCCGCCGATCTGCGACGCGATGTGCACCTGACGCTCAAGCAAGTCAGCTATGACTACGAGCGCATGCAATACAACACCGTGGTGTCGGGTTGCATGAAGCTGCTCAATGCTTTGGAAGACTTCAAACCCGACGGCAGCCCGGGTGACCAGGCGGTGCTGTGCGAAGGCACGTCGGTGTTGCTGCGCATGCTCTACCCCGCTTGTCCCCACATCAGCGCCCATTTGTGGGCGGAACTCGGCTTCGCCGCCCGCACAGGCGATTTGCTCGACGCGGCTTGGCCCAGCGTGGACGAGAGCGCCTTGCTGCGCGACGAAATAGAGCTGATGTTGCAAGTCAACGGCAAGCTGCGCGGTTCTATTTCAGTGCCCGCCACGGCCAGCAAAGAAGACATTGAAAAAGCGGCTTTGGCCAGTGAAGCCTTCCAAAAACAAGCCCAAGGCGCGGCACCGAAAAAGGTGATCGTGGTGCCGGGGCGTTTGGTCAACATAGTGGTTTAAACATGATGAAACGCCGCGTATTTTTCTCCAGTGTGTTCTTGATGGGCTTGAGTGCCTGTGGCTTTCAGTTACGCCAAGCCCCCATCTACCCGTTTCGTACTCTCTACAGCGGACTGCCTGAAGCCTCTGTGTTCGGCCAAGATCTCAAGCGAAATATTTCAGCTTCTGGACGGGTAGAGGTTATCAGCGACCCCAAGCAGGTCGAGCGTGCCGATGTGATTTTTGATTTGTTACTCGAGTTGCCTGAGAAAGTCATTCTCAGTCGCACCTCGGCGGGCGCGGTTAGAGAGTTTCAGTTGCGCTTTCGCATTCGCTTCAAGCTACGTAGCCGTGACGGTATCGAGTTGATCCCAGACACCGAATTGGTCCAAGAGCGAGACATCAGCTTTAACGAAACTGCGGCTCTGTCCAAAGAAACCGAAGAGGGCTTGCTTTACCGCGATATGCGATCGGACTTGGTGCAACAGGTGCTGCGCCGACTCGCTGTCGTGCGCATGCCCTAGCCCTAAGTACCCATGCAGCTATCTGGCCAACGCTTGACTGAACAGCTGCCGCAAGAGTTGCGCTCGCTCTACACCTTGCATGGTGACGAGGCTTTGTTGTTGCAAGAGGCAGCTGACGCCATACGCGCCACAGCCAGACACAACGGTTTTTCGGAGCGCCATGTGTTCACCGTGGCGGGAGCGCATTTTGATTGGAGCGAGGTCGAGTCCGCTGCTTCAGCCATGAGCTTGTTTGCCGACAAGCAACTCATCGATATCCGTATTCCCTCGGGCAAGCCTGGCAAAGAAGGCAGCGAAGCTTTGCAGCGCATTGCAGCGGCTTGTGTGGGCAATGACGGTGTCTTGGTGTTGTTGTCTTTGCCTCGTCTAGATAAAGCCGCCAAATCTTCGGGTTGGTTCACGGCCTTGGATGCGCATGGCATCAGCGTACAAATCGAGCCTGTTGAGCGAGCCGCCTTGCCTGCGTGGATTGCCCAGCGTTTGGCCTTGCAGCAGCAGCGAGTTCGTGCTGGCGAAGAGGGGCAGCGCAGCTTGCAGTTTTTTGCCGATAGGGTTGAGGGCAATTTGCTGGCCGCCCACCAAGAAATACAAAAACTGGCACTGCTGTACCCCGCGCAGGAATTGAGTTTTGAGGATATTGAAAACGCGGTTTTGAATGTGGCGCGTTTCAATGTGTTCAAGCTCAGCGAAACCGTGTTGGCAGGTCAACACCAGCGGGTGCAACGCATGTTGGACGGCTTGCGAGCTGAAGGCACATCCGAGGTGCTGGTGCATTTCGCTTTGGCCGAAGACATACGCGCCTTGAAACGCGTCAAAGACGCCGTGGCCAGTGGTCGAGCCTTGCCGCAGGTGTTGCGCGAGCAGCGCATTTGGGGCCCCAAGGAACGTTTGTTTGAACGGGTCTTGCCCAGTTTGTCTCCTGCGGTCATGGACCGTTTGTTGCAAGCCGCCCACCAAGTGGATGGCGTGGTCAAAGGCTTGCGCTTTGCCCAATGGCCGAGCGAGAGCTGGCAGGCATTGGCTCGCTTGGCTTTGATGCTCAGCAAAGCCTGTAAAGCGGCATGAGCCGCTTGTCTGCCAAAATCCAACCATGAACGTCGCCGCCACCATCCCCGAACTCATGCGCACCTTGGGCCTGCAAGCGCGTTGCGCGGCAGCGGGCATGGCACGGGCCACGGCGGCGCAAAAAGCCCAAGCCTTGCAGGTGCTGGCACGTTTGCTGCGCGAACACACCGCTGCTTTGCAAACCGACAACGCCAAAGACCTTAGCCGCGCCCAAGCCGCCGGTTTGGCCGCGCCCATGGTCGATCGCCTGAAGCTCTCGCCCCAAACGCTTGAAACCTGCGCCGTGGGCTGCGAGCAGCTGGCTGCCATGCCTGACATCATTGGCAGCATCAGCGGCATGAGCCAGCAGCCCAGCGGTATTCGCGTGGGGCAAATGCGCGTACCCATTGGCGTGTTTGGCATGATTTACGAGAGCCGCCCCAACGTCACCATCGAGGCTGCTTCTCTCGCCATCAAAAGCGGCAATGCTTGCATTTTGCGCGGCGGCTCCGAGGCCATCGACTCCAATAAAGCGCTGGCCGCGCTGGTGCAAATCGCTTTGGCCGAGGCCGGTTTGCCCACCGATGCGGTGCAACTCGTGCCCACCACCGACCGCGCTGCGGTGGGTGAACTCATCACCATGCCCGCCTATGTGGACGTGGTCATCCCGCGTGGCGGCAAGGGCTTGATCGAGCGCATCAGCCAAGACGCCAAGGTGCCGGTCATCAAGCATTTGGACGGTAACTGCCACACTTATGTGGACGACCCGTGTGACCTCGACATGGCGCTCACCGTGGTGGACAACGCCAAAACCCAAAAGTACAGCCCCTGCAATGCCACCGAGAGTTTGCTGGTGGCGCGTGGTGTGGCCGCGGCGTTTTTGCCGCGCATCGGCGCGGTATTTGCCGACAAGGGTGTGGAGATGCGCTGCTGCCTTGAAAGCAAAACCTTGTTGCAAAGCGTGAAAGGCGCGGTGCTCAAAGACGCCACCGAGCAAGATTGGTTCGAGGAATATTTGGCGCCCATCATCAGCATCAAGGTGGTGGACGGCTTGGATGCGGCCATCGCCCACATCAACCACTACAGCAGCCACCACACCGACGCTATTCTGACGCTCAACCATGTGCACAGCCAACGCTTTTTGCGCGAGGTCGATTCGGCCAGCGTCATCGTCAACGCCAGCACCCGCTTTGCCGATGGCTTTGAGTACGGCTTGGGTGCCGAGATCGGCATTTCCACCGACAAATTCCACGCCCGTGGGCCGGTGGGCATTGAGGGACTTACCTCATTGAAGTATGTGGTGTTAGGGGCGGGGGAAGTGCGGGGTTGATGCTGAGAAGCTCCTGACGCTTGAAGCTGTCAGAATCAACCCCACTTACAAACCTTACTCTTACTAAGCGACCCCATGGTTCCTCACCTCATTACCGCGCTGACCGGCCCCATCAACGAGCTCGAGCAGCGCATTCTCGACTCTATGCCCGCCATCGAGCGCTGGTTTCGCATGGAATGGATGGAACACACTCCGCCTTTTTACAGCTCTGTGGATATCCGCAATGCGGGATTCAAACTCGCCCCCGTGGACACCAATCTCTACCCAGGCGGCTGGAACAACCTCACGCCTGAAATGCTGCCCTTGGCGGTGCAAGCGGCCATGGCCGCCATTGAGAAAATTTGCCCTGAAGCGCGCAACCTGCTGCTGATCCCCGAAAACCACACCCGCAACACCTTTTACCTGAGCAATGTAGCGCAACTCGCCCGCATCTTCAATATGGCGGGGCTGAATGTGCGCATTGGTTCGATCAATCCCGAGATCAAAGAAGACACCGTCATTGAGTTGCCCAATGGCGAATCGGTAAAGTTAGAACCCGTGATCCGTAGCAAAACCCGCTTGGGGCTGAAAGACTTCGACCCTTGCACCATCTTGCTCAACAACGACTTAAGCGCTGGTATCCCTGGCATCTTGGAAGACCTTCATGAGCAATACCTACTGCCACCACTGCACGCGGGATGGTGTGTGCGACGCAAAAGCCAGCATTTCGCCAGCTACGAAGAAGTGTCCAAGCGCTTTGGCAAATTGCTAGGCATTGACCCATGGCTGATCAACCCCATGTTCAGCCAATGTGGTGAGGTGAATTTCGCCGAAGGCACAGGCATGGAATGCCTGACCACCAATGTGGACTTGTTGCTGACCAAAATCCGTCGCAAATACAAAGAATTTGGCATCCACGAAAAGCCTTTCGTCATCGTCAAAGCCGACAACGGCACCTATGGCATGGGCATCATGACGGTGCGAAGCGTTGCCGATTTGGAGGCGCTCAACCGCAAAACCCGCAACAAAATGAGCGTGGTCAAGGACGGCCAAGAGGTTAACCAAGTCATCATCCAAGAAGGGGTTCTGACCAACGAGCGCATCAACGACGCGGTGGCAGAACCCGTGGTCTACATGATGGACCGCTATGTGGTGGGCGGCTTTTACCGTGTCCATGCTGAGCGCGGTGTGGACGAGAACTTGAATGCCCCAGGCTCCAGCTTTGTGCCCTTGGCGTTTGAGCAAAGCGCCCATACGCCCCAGCCTGGCATGAAGCCGGGTGCCAGCTTGCCCAACCGTTTTTACATGTATGGCGTGATTGCCCGCTTGGCTATGTTGGCTGCAAGCTACGAAATGGAGCAAACCGACCCCAATGCCGAGGTATACGAATAAAAAAGAATACCTATGTTGCACTGCAGAATAGGTAAACTACGCGAATCTTGTTAATGGGTGGGGAAGCGAACAGCTACTTCATAGGCTGATGAGCGGTTCCGCGTCTGATACACAAAAATCTTCACTTGCCAGTTTGACCTTGGGTGCTATTGGGGTCGTTTACGGGGACATTGGTACCAGTGTCCTCTACTCTATTAAAGAAGTCTTCGGCTCAGGCCATGTTGAATTCACGCCCGACAATGTGATGGGCATTTTGTCCATCTTTTTTTGGACCCTGGCCTTCATTGTTTCGCTGAAATATGTCATGTTGGTGCTTCGAGCCGACAACAACGGCGAGGGCGGTTTGGTCGCTATGCTGGCATTGGCGTCTTCCTCTGTGCGGGACAAACCTCGGCTTCGAAGCATTTTGTTGGTGGTGGGTATTTTTGGCACCTGCTTGTTTTATGGCGACGGCGTTATCACTCCGGCGATCTCTGTGCTGTCAGCGGTGGAGGGTTTGGAGGTGATCTCGCCGAACTTCAAACGCTATGTCATCCCGCTGACCTTGGTTATTTTGCTGTGTTTATTTGCAGTACAAAAACGCGGAACGGGCGGCATAGGCAAGTTTTTTGGCCCCATCACCTTGGTGTGGTTTGCCGCCATTGCTTGCCTCGGGGTTTATCACATTGCCAGCAACCCAGCCATTTTGTGGGCCATCAGCCCTTTTTATGCTGTGCGTTTCATGTGGGAGCAACCCGGCACCACGTTTTTGATTTTGGGCGCGGTGGTCTTGTGTGTCACCGGTGGTGAAGCCTTGTATTCCGATATGGGACATTTCGGCAAAAAGCCGATTCGCTTGGCTTGGTTTGCAGTGGTCATGCCTTGTTTGACCTTGAACTATTTTGGCCAAGGCGCTTTGTTATTGACTGAGCCTGAAGCAGTAAAAAATCCCTTCTTCAATATGGCTCCCGACTGGGCTCTGATTCCTCTGGTGATCTTGGCAACAGCGGCCACCGTCATCGCTTCGCAAGCCTTAATCACTGGAGCCTTCAGCGTCACCAAACAAGTGATTCAGATGGGGTTTTTACCTCGCTTGCAAGTGCAACACACCAGCGAAAGAGATACAGGACAGATATACATGCCTTTTGTAAACTGGGGCTTGTTTGTGTTTATTGTTTTGGCGGTGGTCTTATTCAAGACCTCCAGCAATTTGGCGGCAGCCTACGGTATTGCGGTGTGTACCGATATGTTGATCACCACCATCTTGACTTTTTACGTCATTCGCTACGCATGGAAGTACCCGCTTTGGCTTTGCATAAGCGCGACCTCAATGTTCTTTGTGGTGGACTTGGCGTTTTGGAGTTCCAATATGCTCAAACTGGCCGACGGCGGTTGGTTTCCCCTCTTTATCGGCGGCATGATTTTGGTGTTGATGCTCACGTGGCGCGATGGGCGCGCTTTGCTACACCACAAGTCCCTCAATGAAGCCATGGAGTTATCGTCTTTCCTTGATGCCTTGTTCATTGCGCCGCCTAACCGCGTGGAAGGCACGGCAGTGTTCCTTACCTCGGAAGATGGCATCGTGCCCAACGCCATGTTGCACAACTTGAAGCACAACAAGGTGCTGCATGCGCAAAACCTGTTTGTGTCGGTGCGCAGCCATGAGGTACCTTGGATTTCAGATGACAAACGCATTGAAATCACAGACATGGGCCACCAATGTTGGCAGGTGAAAATTCACTATGGTTTCAAGGACGACCCCGATGTGCCGGGCGCCCTGTCCTTGCTTAAGGGTCAGGTGGGCAATATCGACCCCATGAGCACCAGCTTTTTCCTCTCCCGCGACAGCATCGTACCCACCGTGGGTGGCGGTATGTCGCAGTGGCGGGAAAAACTGTTTGCCCAGATGTACCTCAATGCCAGTGCGGCGGCTGACTTTTTAAACCTGCCCAGTAACTCGGTGGTTGAAATGGGCAGCAAGATCGAAATTTAATGCTGGCGCGGACCGATCTGGCCTGCGGGTGCTGGTAACCTTGGGCGTATGAACTTATTGTTTATTATCGATCCCATTGATGGCTTCAAGCTCGATAAGGACAGCAGCTTGGCCATGATGCGCCAAGCCCAAGCGCGGGGCCATGCGGTTTGGGTCTGTGAGGTGCATCAGCTGTGGTGGCAAAGCGGCGGGCGGGTCGGCGCTACCGTTCAACGCCTGCACTTACAAGATGCAGCGGATTGGTTCCGCGTGGAAGAAACCCGCCAACAGGCTTTGTGCGAGATGGATGCGGTGCTCATGCGCAAAGACCCGCCGTTTGACAGCGAATACTTCTACGCCACCCACATCCTCAGCCAAGCCGAGCGCGAGGGCGCCAAAGTGTTTAACCAACCCAGCGCCCTGCGCGAGCACCCTGAAAAGCTTGCCCTCATGGAGTTTGCCCAATGGACCACGCCCACCTTGGTAACACGCCAGCCAGAGGCCATTCGCGCTTTTCATGACCAGTACCAAGACATCATCTTGAAGCCCTTGGACGGCATGGGTGGCATGGGTATTTTTCGGGTGCGAACCGATGGTTTGAATTTGGGCAGCATCATAGAAACCCTTAACCGCGAAGGTACCACCAGCGTCATGGTGCAAAAATTTGTGCCTGAAATTGCCCAAGGGGACAAGCGAGTGTTGGTCATTGGTGGCAAGCCCGTACCCTACGCCTTGGCCCGTATTCCTCAAGGCAACGAGGTGCGGGGCAATTTGGCTGCGGGTGGCAAGGGTGTGGCAAAGCCCTTGACCGACCGTGACCGCGAGATTGCTCACGCCATCGGCCCCACCTTGGCTGCGCGGGGCTTGTTGCTGGTGGGTTTGGACATCATTGGCGACTGCCTCACCGAGGTCAACGTCACCAGCCCCACCTGTTTTCGCGAAATCACCGACCAAACAGGGTTTGATGTGGCTGTGATGTTCATGGACGCCTTGGAGCAAGCGCTGAAACACCCCATAGTTCCTGCGGTTGCATCAGCCCCATGAAGTTGTTTTTGGATCAGCAGTTATTCGAGCCTTATGCCCATGCTGCGCATTCGCGCTTGGTGTCGATTCGCCCCTTTGAATACGCCCAAACCCGCAACCACCTCAACGGCGCGGTGTCACTGTTATCGCCTTATCTGAGCCATGGCTTATTGAATGTGCCCCAAGTGGCGCAGCATGTGTACAAAGCGCATCGCATAGGGGTACAGCACAAGTTCATGTTCGAATTGGCGTGGCGTGAATATTTTCAGCATGTGCACGATGCCTTGGGCAACGACATCTTGCAAAACCTGCAAGAAGGCGTGTTGCCAGACGATGCTTATGTCCAGGTGTTGCCTGACGATGTGCGCCGAGGCGCCACCGGCGTACCCGTGGTCGATCAAGCGGTACGGCAGTTGTATTTCAGCGGCTATTTGCACAACCATGCAAGGCTTTGGTTGGCAAGCTACTTGGTGCATATGCGCAAGGTGCATTGGCGTGTGGGCGCTGAATGGATGTACAGCCATTTGATCGATGGCGACTTGGCCAGTAACCACCTCAGTTGGCAATGGGTGTCTGGCACTGGCAGCCATAAGCCGTATTTATTCAATGCCGACAACGTCGCCTTCAACGCCCCCGAGTTGTGGCACAGCCCGCAAACCGTGATCGATAAGCCTATGGACATCATTGACATGATCGCCCACAGTCGCGCCACTTTTACCCAGTCGCTGTCAAAATTTGCACCGGTGGAAGAGCCCACCCTCTTTGTGCAGCCACCTACCGTAGCGGATTTGGTGGCCAGTGGCGTAGCGGCAGACAAATTGGTGGGGCGCGATGTCTGGTGGATACACCCTTGGGCTATCAACGACCAAACCCCTGCGCAGCTACCCGCAGATATGCTGCCTATCGCTGCGTGTTGGCAGGGCTGGACCGAGCAGCACCCGTGGAGCGAGGCGCGCTGGCGGTTTGTTGGCAAAGGCATGAACGATGTGGCTTCGCATTGTTGGTTCGAGTCAGATGAGCGTTTGATGGCGATGTTTGCCAGCGCCAAAAGCGTCCATGTGTGGGACCACGCATGTTTGCCCGATTGGCCAGACATTAACTGGGTGCGCCATGCGCCCCTAAGGTTGTGGCCTCGCCAAACCGAGCACAGCCCCTCGTTTTCCCATTGGTGGGGACGGGTGAACCGCTACAAGCAATCCATCCCGCAGTTGCTGCGCAAGCTGTAGATAACTTAAGCCTTTACCTTCAAGCGCCAAGCGTGCAGCAGCGGTTCGGTGTAACCGCTGGGTTGGGCCTTGCCCTTGAACACCAAATCGCATGCCGCTTGGTAGGCCTTGGAGGTGTCAAAGTGACCGGCCATGGGTTGGTAAAGCGCATCGCTGGCGTTTTGCTTGTCGACCACCGCGGCCATGCGCTCAAACGTGGCACGCACTTGGGACTCGCTGACCACCCCGTGGTGCAACCAATTGGCAATGTGTTGACTGGAGATGCGCAGCGTGGCACGGTCTTCCATCAGGCCCACGTTGTGAATGTCGGGCACTTTGGAGCAACCCACGCCTTGGTCCACCCAACGCACCACGTAGCCCAAAATGCCTTGCACGTTGTTGTCCAACTCCTGCTGCTTTTCTGCAGCGCTCCAATTGGCTTTGGCCACCACGGGGACGGTGAGCAAGTCGTGCAGCAATACGCTGTGTTGCTTGTTGGCGTCGATTTTTTCCAACTCTTTTTGAATGTCGCTCACCAACACCTGGTGGTAGTGCATAGCGTGCAAGGTGGCGCCGGTGGGGCTGGGCACCCAAGCGGTGTTGGCACCGGCTTTGGGGTGGCCGATTTTTTGTTCCATCATGGCTTTCATCAGGTCGGGCATGGCCCACATGCCTTTGCCAATTTGTGCCTTGCCACGCAGGCCGCAGGACAAACCCACCAGCACGTTGTTGAGCTCGTAGGCGGCAATCCAGGCGCTGCTTTTCATGTCGCCCTTGCGCAGCATGGGGCCGGCCAGCATGGCGGTGTGCATCTCGTCGCCGGTGCGATCCAAGAAGCCGGTGTTGATGAAGGCCACGCGGCTTGATGCGGCGTCGATACAGGCCTTCAAGTTGACGCTGGTGCGGCGCTCTTCGTCCATGATGCCCAGTTTCACCGTGCTGTCTGGCAAGTTCAAGACCTGTTCGACACGGCCAAATAATTCAGAAGCAAAAGCCACTTCGACGGGGCCGTGCATTTTGGGTTTGACGATGTAAACCGAGCCAGTTCGCGAGTTGCGAATGCCGTTGGCGCCGTGGCCTTGCAAGTCGTGCATGGCGATGGCGGTGGTGACCATGGCGTCCATGATGCCCTCGGGGATTTCCTGCGTTTGGCCGTTGGTGCCGGTGTAGAGGATGGCCGGGTTGGTCATCAGGTGACCCACGTTGCGAACAAACAGCAGCGAGCGGCCATGCAACTTGACCTCACCGTCGCCCTTGGGCGAGTGGTAAACACGGTCGGGGTTCAAGCCGCGCTTGAAAGTGCTGCCGCCCTTGCTGACGTCTTCTGTCAGTGTGCCTTTCAAAATGCCCAGCCAGTTGCTGTAGGCCAAGAGCTTGTCCTCGGCGTCCACCGCTGCCACCGAATCTTCCAAATCCAAAATGGTGGACAAGGCAGCTTCTGCCACCACGTCGTACACGCCTGCGGGATCGGTCGCGCCGACGGGGTGCTTGGCGTTGATCTGCAAATCCAAATGCAAGCCGTTGTGCACCATCAGCACCGAGCTGGGGCGGGCTGCTTCGCCTTGGTAGCCCACGAACTGCTTGGGGTTGGCCAAGCCGGAGGTTTTGCTGCCTTTGAGTGTGACCACCAAAGTGCCCTTGACCACAGCGTAGCCGGTTGCGTCGATGTGCGAGCCAGACTTCAAAGGCACGGTGCGGTCCAGCACATAGCGGGCGTACTCGATTACTTTGGTGCCGCGCTTTTCGTTATAGCCCGGGCCTTTGGCGCAGCCGTCGGCTTCAGAAATGACGTCGGTGCCGTAAAGCGCGTCGTAAAGCGAGCCCCAACGCGCATTGGCCGCGTTCAGGGCGTAGCGGGCGTTCAGGATGGGCACCACCAATTGGGGGCCGGCTTGCACGGCGAGTTCGGCGTCGACGTTGGCGGTGGTGGCTTTGAATTTGGCAGGTACAGGCACCAAGTAGCCAATCTGTGTGAGAAATGCTTGGTAGGTGGCCATGTTGGCGATGGGGCCAGGGTGGGCGCTGTGCCATTGGTCTAAGGCCGCTTGAAGGCGGTCACGCTCAGCCAGCAAGGCGATGTTTTTGGGTGCAAGATCGGCCACGATGGCGTCAAAGCCGCGCCAGAAGTTCACACTGGTCACACCTGTTCCAGGCAAAACCTGTTTGTCGATAAATTGGTATAGAGAGGTGGCTACTTGGAGCCGGTAAACAGAGGTGCGAGCGGTCATGTGGGGTCAATAAAGTAGAGGCGTTAAAAAACAAAAAGCCTTGAAAGGCCTTGTGACCATTGTAGAGAACGAGCACAGACCAACTTTGCCGCAGGCCCGCCTCGTAGAATGGCCGAATGCTTTTGGTTCAACATGATTTGCAAGCGGCTTTGGCCCAGTCTTTGGAAGCCCTCATGCCTGGTGCGTCAGCCAAGGCGGTGCTGGAGTACCCCAAAGTTGCCGCCCATGGCGACTGGGCAGTCACCGCCGCCATGCAATTGGCCAAGCCCTTGAAGCGAAATCCCCTCGAAGTGGCCGAGGCCTTGCGCCTGTCTATGCTTGACTCCGACGCTGCCAAGCGCTGGGTGCAAGCCATTGAGATTGCCGGCCCTGGTTTCATGAATATCCGCTTAACGCCTGATGCACAGCATCAAGTGGTGCGTGAGGTATTGCGGCAGGCGACTGGCTTTGGCAGGCAACCCGCGCATGGCAAACGTTTGTTGGTCGAGTTTGTTTCAGCCAACCCCACCGGCCCTTTGCATGTGGGTCATGGCAGGCAAGCCGCCTTGGGCGACGCGATTTGCAATTTGTTCGACACCCAAGGTTGGTCGGTGCACCGCGAGTTTTATTACAACGACGCTGGCGTGCAAATTCACACTTTGGCCGTGTCAACCCAGTGCCGCGCCAAGGGCTTATCGCCTGGCGACGCCGCTTGGCCCGAAAATGCCTACAACGGCGACTACATCGCCGATATCGCACGGGACTTTCTAGCCCAAAAAACCGTGTCTGCCGATGACCGTAGCTTCACCGCCAATGGCAATGTTGACGATTTAGACAATATTCGCGATTTCGCTGTCGCGTATTTGCGCCGCGAACAAGACTTGGATTTGCAAGCCTTCCAAGTGACTTTCGACCACTATTATTTAGAGTCAAGTCTTTACACCGATGGGCGGGTTGAGCAAGCCGTGGCCTCTTTGAACGCCTCAGGTCACACTTACGACCAAGACGGTGCGCTGTGGTTGCGCACCACCGATTTTGGCGATGACAAAGACCGCGTGATGCGCAAGTCCGATGGCAGCTACACCTACTTTGTGCCCGATGTGGCGTACCACTTGGCCAAATGGGAGCGTGGTTTCACCAAGGTCATCAACATCCAAGGCACCGACCACCATGGCACCATTGCCCGCGTACGCGCGGGTTTGCAAGCCGCATCGCAGCAGCAGGGCTTGACCATACCGACTGGCTATCCCGACTATGTGCTGCACACCATGGTGCGTGTCATGCGCGGTGGTGAAGAGGTGAAAATTTCCAAAAGGGCGGGCTCGTATGTGACCCTGCGCGACCTGATCGAGTGGACCAGCAAGGATGCGGTTCGCTTCTTTTTGCTAAGCCGCAAACCGGACACCGAGTATGTGTTCGATGTGGATTTGGCGTTGGCGCAAAACAACGACAACCCCGTGTTTTATGTGCAATACGCCCATGCGCGGATTTGCTCGGTGCTCTCGACCTGGGGTGAATCCAGCGGTTTGACAAACGATCATTTGGCCGATGTCGATTTGACCGCCTTGGACTCAACCGCCGCTCTGTCACTTTTGCGGGTGCTCGCGCGTTATCCGGATATGTTGCAACAAGCTTGTACCGATTTCGCCCCGCACGATGTGAGTTTTTATCTGCGCGAGCTGGCCTCGGCCTACCACAGCTATTACGATGCCGAGCGCATCTTGGTCGACGAGCCCTTGGTGCGCCAAGCGCGGGTCGCCTTGGTGGCGGCAGTGGCACAGGTTTTGCACAATGGATTGGCGGTTTTGGGCGTATCGGCGCCCACACGGATGTAAAGGTCAAGCATGCATTCTTTTTCTCGACAACGCGGCAACACTGTCCTTGGATTTATTTTGGGCTTGGTGGTGGGTTTGACTGTGGCCTTGGTGGTGGCCATTTATGTCACCAAGGTGCCCATTCCCTTTTTGAACAAAGGCTTGAGCCGCAACGCTGAACAAGACGCAGCAGAGCAAAAAAAGAACAAAGACTGGGACCCCAACGCCCCGCTGTATGGGAAAAGTCCCGCTGCCAATGCGCCCACCGCGGACAAACCGGTGCTCAATCCCGCGGCACCTCCCCCGCCTACCCCACCGGCAGAGTCGAGTTCGGCGGACCCCTTGGGCGATTTGGCGCTTAGCAAAACCCAAACTGTCGACGCTTTTTATTATTTCGTGCAGGTTGGTGCCTTCAACGGCAGCGAGGAAGCGCAAACACAGCGAGCCAAGTTGGCTTTAGGGGGCTTTGACCCCAAAATATCTGAGCGCGAACAAAACGGCAAAATCGTTTATCGAGTTCGGTTAGGACCATTCGAGACTAAAACCGAGGCCGAAGACGCCCAAAACAAACTCAAAGCCACAAAATTTGAATCCGCCCTGATGCGGGTTCAACGCTGATCTTTTTTTCAAGAGGCCCACCATGAAACGCCGCACTTTTTCAGCCCTGACCTTGGGATCACTTTCTTCCATGTCTTTTGCCCCAGTTGAGGCACAAACTGGCTTTAAGGAAGGCACGGATTACTTCAAGCTCAGCCAAGCCGTGCCTACCGAAGTGGCCAAAGGCCGAGTCGAGGTGCTGGAGTTCTTTTGGTACAACTGCCCGCATTGCAACGCCTTCGAACCCACGCTCAGTGCTTGGAGCAAAAAACTGCCCAAAGAAGTCGAACTCAAGCGCGTGCCTGTGCGTTTTCGCGCCGAATTCGAACCCCAGCAACGCGCCTACTACGTGCTAGAAGCCTTGGGTAAAGTTGAAGAGTTGCAAACCAAGATGTTTGCGGCTATCCATATCGAACGCCAAACCCTCACCACCTTAGAGCCTTTGCTGGGTTGGGCTGAGAAAAACGGCATTGCTAAAAAACAGTTCACAGATTTGTACAACTCCTTTGCTGTGATCGGCAAAGCCCGCCGCGCCGCACAGTTGCAAGAGCAGTTCAAGGTCGAGGGCGTGCCTGCTCTTGGGGTGGCGGGGCGGTTTTATGTCGATGGCTCCTTAGCAGGCAGCATGGAACGGGCTTTGCAAATCGTCGATTTCTTGATTGGCGAGGTGCGCAAAGGACGCTGAATGCGTGGGCGATTCTGCCCCTACAATGCACTCCTTATTCCCATCAGCAATTTTCGTGCCTTGAAAAAACTTCTTTATTTATGTTGTCTTGCTGCGGCTTTGCAGACGCCCATGGGTGCATGGGCGGAAAAAGCCGACCGTGGCAAGCCCATGAACATCGAGGCGGATAACCTAGACCACGATGAACTCAAGCAACTCAGCATCTTCACTGGGAAAGTTGTCGCCACCAAAGGCACCTTGGTTTTGCGTGGCGCTCGCCTAGAGGTGCTGCAAGACCCCGAGGGCTACCAATACGGTTTGTTGATCGCCGAGCCTGGAAAAAAAGCGTTTTACCGCCAAAAGCGTGAAGGGCTGGACGAATGGATGGAAGGCGAGGGCGAGCGCATTGAGTACGACAGCCGTGCTGACCGCGTCACGCTCATCAACCGTGCACAGATTCGCCGCTACCGCGGCACCGTGTTGAACGACGACATCACCGGACAGCGCATCATTTATGAAAACTTGACCGACCAATTCACGGTGGACGGCAAGAACGCGGGCGGCAAACCCGGGGTGGAATCTTCTGGGCGGGTACGCGCGGTGCTCACCCCGCGCAAAAAAGACGAGGCAGGCAAGTGAATTCCACGCCTGCCCCCATCAGCCGGTTGGTGGCGCAGCATCTGCAAAAGTCCTATATCAGCCGCACCGTGGTGCACGATGTTTCTATTTCTGTGGCAAATGGTGAAGTGGTCGGGTTGCTAGGCCCCAATGGTGCTGGCAAAACCACTTCCTTCTACATGATCGTTGGTTTGTTGCGAGCAGATGCGGGAACCATCTCCATCGATGGCGAGCCTGTTGAAGATTTACCAATTCACCGCCGCGCTCGCATGGGTTTGAGTTATTTACCCCAAGAGGCCTCGATTTTTCGCAAACTCAATGTGGCCGACAACGTGCGCGCGGTGTTGGAGTTGCAAATCGATAGCTTTGGCAAGCCCTTGGACAAAAACACCATTGAAACTCGCTTAAACGGTTTATTGAAAGAGTTGCGAATCGAGCATTTGCGCGATGCGCCTGCACCTTCTTTGTCGGGTGGCGAGCGTCGCCGCGTGGAAATTGCACGTGCCTTGGCCACTCAACCACGCTTTATTTTGTTGGACGAACCTTTTGCAGGCATTGACCCGATTGCGGTGCTCGAGATCCAGCGCATCATTGGATTTTTGAAAGCCAAGGGCATTGGTGTGCTGATCACTGACCACAATGTGCGCGAGACCTTGGGTATTTGTGACCACGCCAGCATCATCAGCGAAGGTCGTGTACTGGCCGAGGGCACACCCGAGGCGATTGTCAACAACCCTGAGGTACGGCGGGTGTACCTGGGCGAAAACTTCCGCATGTGAGGCCAAGGCACAGCTTATGAAGCAAGGCCTGTCACTTCGCGTCTCGCAACACTTAGCGCTCACACCGCAACTGCAGCAATCTATCCGCTTGTTGCAACTCTCCACCTTGGAGCTGAGCCAAGAGATCGACCAAATGCTCGACGACAACCCGTTTCTGGAAAAAGAAATGGAAGACTTGGCACCGCGCGAAGACTTTGGCTTAGAGCAAGAAAACACCCAAGCCGAAAACTCAGAGGCAGAGACCGACAGCTGGGATGGCCCCATGGACCGTGTGAGCGAGGTGCGGGTCGAAACCGCCAGCGAGACAACAACACCGGTGGATGCCGAGGGCGTGGCTGAAAGCTGGGACGGCGACGGCAGCGTGGAGTTTTCACCTGACGACAGCGAGTGGGGCGGCGACGCCCCAGCGCGCAACAACAGCAGCAACGACGACGATGAAAAAGCGCAAGCCACCGAGTTGGCGCGAAACCAAGAATCGCTCCCAGCCTTCTTGCACCGCCAAGCCTTGTCGCTGAGGCTTGACGACACCGACCGTGCTGCCTTGCGTTTCCTTATTGAGTCCATCAACGACGATGGCTATTTGGAAGACAGCTTCCAAACTTTGGCGGAAAGTTTGGCGGGCGACGACTTGGAGCAATGCGAAGAACTGATACACCGCTTTCAGGTAGCGTTGAGTCTTTTGCAAAGCTTGGAGCCCACCGGCGTGGGTGCACGCGACTTGGGCGAATGTTTGCGCCTGCAATTGCAAGTCCTCCGTGCCGATACCCCAGAGCGTGCAGAGTTACGTGCATGTGCGCTGGCGATTTGCAAACAACCGCTTGAGTTGCTGGCCAAACGCGATTTCAAGCGTTTGGCCTTGGCCGTGAATGACACTGAAGTGCAAGTGAAGTTGGCCATGGCACTGATTGCACGCTTGGAGCCCAAGCCGGGCAGGCGCTTCATTGATGTCGAGCGCAACGTCATCATCCCCGATGTGCTGATCTTGCCGCACGGCGTGGACAAGCAAGGCTTGCCGCAATTTCGCGCCATGCTTAATCCCGAGGTGATGCCACGCCTGAAGGTGAATGACATTTATGCCAACGCCTTGAAAGGCGGTAAGGGCGATGGCCACGCAGGGCTGCAGCAGCGTTTGCAAGAAGCGCGATGGATGATCAAAAATATTCAACAGCGCTTTGACACCATCTTGCGTGTGAGCAACGCCATCACACAACGCCAAAAAAGCTTCTTTATTCATGGCGAGTTGGCTATGAAGCCGATGGTGTTGCGCGAGATCGCTGAAGAGCTGGGGCTGCACGAGTCAACTATCAGTCGCGTGACCACCGCCAAGTACATGCACACGCCCTACGGCACCTTCGAGCTGAAATATTTTTTCGGCTCAGGCCTTGGCACCGACAGCGGCAACAATGCGTCCAGCACCGCTGTACGAGCACTCATCAAGCAGTTGATCGCCAGCGAAAACCCGAAAAAACCCTTGTCGGACAACCAACTCTCGGACATGCTGAAAGAGCAAGGCATTGACTGCGCCAGACGTACCGTGGCCAAGTACCGTGAAGCCCTGCGCATAGCGCCCACCAACCTGCGTAAAACTCTGTGAACGCCTTGCAATTGTTTATCCCCTGCGCTGCTGGGGTGGAAAGTTTTTTGGCTTACGAGGTGGCGCAAATCACCGGTCTGCCGGCGAGCGATATCCAAACACTGCGCGGCGGTGTGCAGTTGCAAGCCTCATGGCGAGCGGCTTTACAACTGAATTTACACAGCCGCTTAGGCATGCGGGTGCTGATTCAATTGGCGCATCAAACCTATGCCAGCGAGGACGATATTTACAACGCCGCCAGCAGCGTGGCTTGGGAAATGTGGTTCACGCCCAAGCAAAGTTTTCGCGTGGAAATCACTGCACAGCACAGTCCCTTGAAGAGCTTGAATTTTGCCACCTTGAGGGTGAAAGACGCGGTGGCCGACCGCTTTCGTGACAAAAGCGGCGTTCGCCCCGATGTGGATACCCAGCGCCCCGATGTACGGGTGCACGTCCACCTGACCGACAAAATGCTTACCCTGTATTTGGACACCACGGGCGAGCCCTTGTTCAAACGCGGCTGGCGCGAAGACAAGGGTGACGCGCCTTTGAAAGAAACCTTGGCCGCGGCCATGCTCGCCGCCAGCGGTTGGAGCATGCCCATCCTCACAGCACCTGGTGAGACGCCACCCGCCGTGCCCTCGGTGGCGGGGGTTGAGCAAGGCCTACCGCTTTACGACCCGTGTTGCGGCAGCGGCACCATCGTCATCGAAGCTGCGCAAATCGCTTGCCGCATGGCCGCGGGTTTGCAGCGGCGGTTTGGGTTTGAAAAATTGCGCATGTTCGATGCCCATGTGTGGCGACAGTTGCAAGAAGAAGCGCGTGGCCAACAGTGCGAGCCGCGAGCTGCGGTGTATGGCAGCGACTTGGCATTCCGCATGGTCGACTTTGCACAACGCAACGCTGAACGGGCTGGTGTGGCTAAAGCCTTGAACTTGCGCGGAGGAGACGCCTTGCAGCGTATGCCGCCATGCGAGGCGCCTGCGCTGATGTTGGTCAATCCGCCTTACGGCGAACGCATTGAAGCCGGTGGAGTGGCGGGTGCAGCCAGCTTGGCACGAGGTGGACGCGAGGTGGGTCAGGTGGAAGACGGTGGTGAGTTTTTCAGTCAACTCGCCAGCCATTGGAAGAAAAACTATGCAGGCTGGCGTGCTTGGGTGCTGACCCCTGACCTGAAGCTGCCAGGGCGTATGCGGCTGAAAGAATCACGTCGTGTACCGATGTGGAATGGCCCCATCGAGTGCCGTATGTTTCGCTTCGATTTGATGGCCGGCTCGGCACGCAAACCAGCGGCGGGTATCGACCAACCGCCTGCCGTTGGATGACCGAAGGTTTAGCGTCTTCGCCCGTGGTGATCGACACCAATATCGTGCTCGATATCTGGGTTTACCAAGACCCTGCCACGCCCTCTCTTTTAAATGCTTTAGAAGAGGGAAGGCTGCAATGGCTGGCCACGCTGCCCATGCGCGAAGAATTGCTGCGGGTGCTGGACTATTCGCACATTGCCAAACGCCGCGAAATTGCCGTACTGAGCGCCGAGGTGGTGTTGGCGCACTTTGACCGCTTAGCGAATATCCAAGCCATTGGGCCCAAAGCGCCCTATTTGTGCAAAGACGAGGACGACCAACAATTCATCGATTTGGCCGTCGCCCACCAAGCCTTGCTGCTGAGCAAAGACAAGCAGGTGCTGAGGTTGACCAACCGCTTGGCCAGATTGGGCGTGGCTGTGCGTCAAAAATGGGTCTTGTACGCTGCTTAAATAATAATGACGGGTATGAATCCACCTTTTTGTAGGAAAACCGCATTCAACGATTTGCAAACGCAGGCCGGCGCCAACTGGCGTATGGAAGAGGACAGTTTGTATGCTCAGTGGGTGTTCAAAGATTTTGCGCAAGCCATGGCCTTCATGAATGCCGTTGCCGATGTGGCCGAGCGGATGAACCACCACCCCGAGTGGACCAATGTGTACAACCGCGTCAATGTGCGCTTAACTACCCATGATGCGGGTGGACTCACCCATTTGGACTTCGATTTGGCGAGAGCCATGGACACCTTGGCCATGACTGCTTCTCAAAGTTAATGTCTTGAGCTGGCTGCCGATGGAGCTTTAGGTTTTGCGCTGTTGCAGCAGTTTCAGCAATTGCCCCAGAGCATGGGCCAGCGTGGCTTGGCGAACCGCGGCGCGGTCGCCCTCAAAGTGGCAAGTCTGCACTTTCACCCAAGCGGTTTCAGCGCCGATGGTGGGGCCACCGTCGGTGGGCAAGCCCCACGCGAAACACACCGTGCCCACGGGCTTGGCTGGGCTGCCACCTGTGGGTCCGGCAATACCAGTGACTGCAAGCGTTACTTGGGCTTGAGATTTTTTCAATGCACCCAACACCATGGCTTGCGCCACTGCTTCACTGACCGCACCGTGTTGTTCGATCAGCGCGTGGGGAACGCCCAACATCTCTTGCTTGGCTTCGTTGCTGTAGCTGACAAAGCCACGCTCAAACCATTGGCTGGAACCGGCAAGGTCAGTGCAGGCCGCAGCAATCATGCCGCCGGTGCAACTTTCAGCTGTGCTGAGCATCCAGCCGCGGCGCAGCAAACTCGCGGCCAAGGATGCGACGTCGGGGTGTGGGCTCATTGTGTGGCCTGCCATAAAGCCAAAGTCAAAAGCGTACAAAACGCGGCCACCATATCGTCAAACATGATGCCAAAGCCGCCGCGCCAACCTTGCCCATGAAACGCTTGATCGGCCCATCCTACGGGGCCAGGCTTGATGGCGTCAAACAAGCGAAACAAAATAAAAGCGGCGAATTGCCCGCCAAAACCGGCGGGCATCCAGATAAACAGCACCCACCAAAATGCGGCAATTTCATCCCACACAATGGAACTGGGGTCGTTGACTTGCATATGGTTTGCGGTGATGGTGCTGACCCACCAACCCAAAGGCAAGGCGGCCGTCAATACCCAAGCTATCTGGGTTGTATTCAACCAATAAGACATCAATAGAAAAGACGCCCAGGCCCATAAAGTACCTACCGTGCCCGGCGCCCAAGGGCTTAAACCCGAGCCAAAACCCATGGCTACCCAATGCGCAGGATGCGAAAGCATGAAACGAGCGGCTTTTGAACTGGCAGCGTAAGACATGAAAGCCATCTTAATGGGCGAAATGGTCAAAGCTGGCAAAGCGGCGCGACATGGGAAGGCCTTGCAGGTCCAGCACATGCACCCCAGCCACGGGGGTGATGCGACCAATGCAGGTGATGCTGACGCCACATTGTTCGCCCGCTTCCAAGACCTCGTCGGCTTGATCGGGTGGTGCGGTGAACAGCAGTTCATAGTCGTCGCCACCGGCCAAGGCGAAATCTAAGCGCTTGTTGAACACCACCGACTGCATCGCGTCACTGATGGCTGCGCTGTCTTGCACCCAGGCGGTTTCTATCACCGCGCCCACTTGAGAGCGCTGCAAGATGTGGCCTAGGTCGCCCAATAAACCGTCACTCACATCGATGGCCGCATTGGCCACGCCGCGCAAGGCAAGGCCGAGTTCGATGCGGGGTGTGGGTCTCTCCATGCGAAGCCGCGCCGCTTCAAAATGCGTCGCCTCTAAAGAGACTGTGCCTTTAAAAACTTCCAGCGCCAAGCGAGCATCGCCCACCGTGCCGCTGATGTAAATATCGTCGCCAACTTGTGCGTGCTGGCGCAGCAAGGCGTCGCCAGGCGGGACTTCGCCTAGCACCGTGATGCAAATGTTCAACGGCCCTTGGGTGGTGTCGCCGCCAATCAATTCGCAGCCATGCGTATCTGCCAAATCCCATAAACCTTTGGAAAACCCAGCTAACCAGTTTTCGTCAATGAAGGGCAAAGCCAATGCCAAGGTGAACGCCAAAGGCTTGGCGCCACAGGCCGCCAAGTCGCTCAAGTTGACGGCCAGCGCTTTATGGCCCAAACCGGCAGCGGGAGTGGTGGACAAAAAATGTCTACCTTCTACCAACATGTCTGAGGACACGGCCAGTTGCATACCTGCTTGAGGTTGCAGCAAGGCACAGTCGTCTCCCACACCAAGCACCGCATGACGCCCAGGGCGGGTGAAATAACGGGCAATCAGGTCAAACTCGCCCATGGGCTTAGTGCATTTGGCGTTTGCCGCTGTCGCTTACAGCATCGAGCACGAACATGGGAATATCGACGTCAAATCTTTCGCCGTCCTCGGCCACGCAAAAATAGCTGCCATGCATGGTGCCGGTGGAGGTGCGAAGCCGCGTGCCGCTGGTGTACTCAAACACCTCGCCGGGTTGCAGCAAGGGTTGGTAGCCCACCACGCCCAAGCCTTTGACTTTTTCATGCAAGCCCTCGGCGTCGTTGATGTGCCAGGTGCGGGAAATCACTTGGGCACCAATATCGCCGGTGTTGCGGATCAGCACGGAATAGGCGAAGGCAAACAGACCATTTTCAGGCGCCGATTGCTCGGGCAGGTAGTGCGGTGTCACTTCGACGCGGAGTTGGTAGGCTGGCATAAGAAATAGGTTTGACAGAAAATCAGCTGAACTTGCATTCTGACACCATAATTGAGCCCATGAACACCACTTACCGCATCGCCCCCTCCATCTTGTCCGCCGACTTTGCCCGTTTGGGCGACGAGGTGAAAAACGTTATCGCCGCTGGCGCCGACTGGATTCACTTCGATGTGATGGACAACCACTATGTACCCAACCTGACCTTTGGCCCCATGGTCTGTCAGGCCTTAAAGCCCCACGCCAAAACCGCTGCGGGTGTGGCCGTGCCCATCGATGTACACCTCATGGTGCAGCCTGTCGACGCATTGGCGGCTTTGTTTGCCCAAGCCGGTGCCGACCTGATCAGCTTTCACCCAGACGCCTCCGCTCATGCTCACCGCAGCGTTCAAGCCATCAAGGCCGCGGGTTGCCAAGCGGGTGTGGTGTTCAACCCCGCTGAACCGCTGGAGGTGCTCGATTGGTTGATGGACGACATCGACCTCATCCTCATCATGAGCGTCAACCCCGGTTTTGGCGGCCAAAGCTTTATCGATTCAGCGCTGCGCAAGGTCGAACATGCCCGTAAACGCATCGAGGCCAGCGGCCGCGATATTCGCTTGGAAGTGGATGGCGGCATTAAGCCCGACAACATCCGCCAAGTAGCCAACGCTGGCGCAGACACTTTTGTGGCGGGCAGTGCGATCTTTGGCAAACCCGATTACAAAGCCGTCATCGACCAAATGCGCGTGGCTTTAGCTTAATTTTATCTTGAAAGTTCTCATGTCTTTGCGATTTAATTGCCTGGCGCTTGCTACTTCTTTGGCGCTTGTCACCAACCTTGCCCAAGCGGCTTGTTTTGCCGATTCGCCCTTGACCCGCCCCGATGACCGCTACCAAGCAGTGGAGGGCAGCAATGGCGCAGAAGTCAAGGACAGCCAAACCGGTTTGGTCTGGCAGCGCTGTATGCATGGTCTGAAGTGGGACGGCAATGCCTGCTCGGGCAATGTGACGCCGCAAGACTGGCCTACTGCCATCAAAACCGTTGCCGGCGCAAAGCCTTGGCGGTTGCCCACCCAAGCCGAGTTGGAAGGCTTGATTGAGAAAAGCTGCAGCAAGCCCGCTTTGAACAGCAATTGGTTTGGCTCTGGCCCCATGGGCTGGGTTTGGACAGCGACCGACATGGGAAGTCCCGATGGCTCGGTGGTGGTCAACACCGAATCTGGTTTAATCGCCAACTTCATCAAAAAGCTTCCGCTTTATGTGCGCTGGGTGCGCTAACTCAACTAACTGTTTATACCTATGAATATCCCAACTTTGCAAGCCCTGATGATCGACCTTGACGGCACCATGGTCGACACCATGGCTGACTTCGAGGCCGCGCTCAATTTGGCTTTGGCCGACATCGACCTGCCCAAGGTGGATAAAAGCGTTGTCAACATCGCGGTGGGCAAAGGCTCGGAGCATTTGGTGCGCACGGTGTTGAAGCACCAACTCACCCTGCCCGAGGTGCAAGCCAGTGGTTTGGTGTGCGACAACACCACGGTGGACACGATGTACGAACCCGCCTTTTTGCGCTACCAACACCACTATGGCCGTGTCAACGGTCAGCACGCCGAGGTCTATGCGGGCGTCTTGCAGGGCTTGCAAGCTTTTCAAGCAAAAGGCCTACCGATGGCCTGTCTCACCAACAAACCCACCGCGTTTGCCAAAGATTTGCTGGCGCGCAAAGGTCTTGATGGCTTTTTTAGTCATGTGTACGGTGGCGACGCTTTCCCACGCAAAAAGCCAGACCCCATGCCACTGTTGGAAACTTGCAAAGCTTTGGGCGCCGCACCTTCCCACACTTTGATGCTGGGCGACTCACAAAACGACGCCCAAGCCGCGCGGGCGGCTGCTTGTCCGGTGGTGTTGGTGACTTATGGCTACAACCATGGCGAGCCCATTCGTGGCGTGGACTGCGACGGCTTTATCGACAGCTTCACTGAACTGCGGCTTTAAGCGCCTCGGGGCGCATTTGATACACTTTCTGATATGTTTATCCACCTCAACACCCTCTCAGGTTGCAACGACCGAGGAGCTTGGCCTTGGCGTCGCCAGCCCTGCTCGGCAGTGTTGGTGTTGGCTTAAACCCTTTACTGCCTCCTTCTCTTGGGCCCTTGCTTGGCGGCCCTGTTTCAATTTTGAAAACCCTTAATGGGTCGAGCTGTGGAGGCTCTGGCGTCATGACAGAAACTGAATTCAAAGAACTTTCAAAGCAAGGCTTTAACCGCATTCCCTTGATGCTCGAAGCGTTTGCCGACCTTGAAACCCCGCTTTCGCTCTACCTGAAACTGGCTTTTCACCAAGATGGGGGCAAACACAGCTTTTTGCTCGAATCGGTGGTGGGCGGCGAGCGGTTTGGCCGATACAGCTTCATTGGCTTGCCCGCGCGTACCCTGCTGCGTGCCAATGGTTTTGGCGCGAGCTCGCACACCGAGGTGGTGACCGATGGCGTGGTGGTGGAAACTAACCATGGCAACCCGTTGGACTTCATAGCCAGCTACCAGCAGCGTTTCAAGGTGGCGCTGCGCCCTGGGATGCCGCGCTTTTGTGGCGGCTTGGCCGGCTATTTTGGCTACGACACGGTGCGCCATATTGAAAAGAAATTGGCGCACAGCTGTCCGCCCGATCCCTTGGGCTGTCCAGACATCTTGCTCTTGCAAACCGAAGAGTTGGCCGTCATTGACAACCTTTCTGGCAAGTTGACCTTGCTGATTTATGTGGACCCCGCCCAAGAGCATGCTTATGAACACGGGCAACAGCGTTTGCAGCAACTCAAAGACATGCTCAAGCACTCGGTGCAAGCGCCTGAACTCAAGACCTCGACGGCACATGCAGCAGAGAGGCAATTCGCCAAAGCCGATTACTTGTCTGCGGTTGAGCGGGCCAAGGGTTTGATAGAAGCGGGTGACTTCATGCAGGTGCAAGTGGGTCAGCGTATCCAAAAGCGCTTCACCCAAAGCCCCTTGTCGCTTTACCGTGCATTGCGCTCTTTGAACCCCAGCCCCTATATGTATTACTACAACATGGGCGACTTCCATGTGGTGGGGGCCTCGCCTGAAATTTTGGTGCGCCAAGAAACCACGCCCGAGGGCAACAAGGTCACCATTCGCCCACTGGCGGGCACCCGACCGCGTGCCGCCACCCCAGAAGCAGACTTGGCTACCGAGCAAGAGTTGATCAACGACCCCAAAGAACGTGCCGAACACGTCATGTTGATTGACTTGGCCCGCAACGACATAGGGCGTATTGCCAAAACCGGCACGGTGAAGGTGACTGAGGCTTTTGCTGTGGAGCGCTACAGCCATGTGATGCATATCGTCAGCAATGTCGAGGGCATGTTGAAAGACGGCATGAGCAGCATGGATGTGCTGCGAGCCACCTTCCCTGCAGGCACCCTCACTGGCGCACCCAAGGTGCACGCCATGGAGCTCATCGACCAACTCGAACCTGTCAAACGCGGCATTTACGGCGGTGCTTGCGGCTACCTGAGTTTTGCTGGCGATATGGATGTAGCCATTGCCATTCGAACCGGCATCGTCAAAGACGACACCCTTTATGTGCAAGCGGCAGCGGGCGTGGTGGCGGACTCCATCTCCGAGATGGAATGGCTTGAAACCGAACACAAGGCTCGCGCACTGTTACGTGCCAGCGAGTTGGTCGAAGGAGGTTTGGAATGAAACTCCTGATGATCGACAACTACGACAGCTTCACCTACAACCTGGTGCAGTACTTTGCTGAACTCGGCGCCGAGGTGCTGGTACACCGCAATGATGAAATCAGCTTGGCAGACATTGAGGCCTTGAAACCCAGCCATTTGGTGGTGTCACCCGGCCCTTGCTCACCCGCCGAAGCAGGCATTTCGGTCGCGGCCATCCAGCATTTCGCGGGCAAGTTGCCTATTTTGGGGGTGTGCCTGGGGCACCAAAGCATAGGCGCAGCGTTTGGTGGGCGCATCATCCGCGCCCAGCAACTCATGCACGGCAAGACCAGCGTCATCCACACCACCCAGCAGGGCGTGTTTGCCGATTTGCCCGAAGGGTTCACTGTCAACCGCTACCACTCGCTCTCCATTGAGCGAAGCAGTTGCCCTGCTGAACTTGAAGTCACGGCGTGGACCGATGATGGTGAGATCATGGGTGTCAAACACCGCAGCTTGGCTGTGGAAGGTGTGCAATTTCACCCCGAGTCCATACTGACAGAACACGGCCACGCTTTGTTGAACAACTTTTTGAAAATGCAGCAGCCATGACCATCATCACGCCCACCGAAGCCTTGCAGCGCACCATCGAGCACCGTGAAATTTTTCACGATGAAATGCTGCACCTCATGCGCATGATCATGAATGGCGAAATCACACCCCTCATGACCGCTGCCATTCTTACCGGTTTGCGAGTAAAGAAGGAAACCATCGGTGAAATCACCGCCGCCGCGCAGGTGATGCGCGAGTTTTCCACCAAGGTGGAGGTGGTCGACCGAACTCACTTGGTGGACATCGTGGGCACAGGAGGAGACGGTGCCAATACCTTCAACATCTCCACTTGTGCCATGTTTGTTGCCGCTGCTGCTGGTGCGCGGGTCAGCAAGCACGGCGGGCGCAGCGTCAGCAGCAAAAGTGGCAGCGCCGATGTGCTGGAAAGTTTGGGCGTCCACATCAACCTCCAACCCAGCGCCATCGCCCAAAGCATTGCCGAGGTAGGTATTGGCTTTATGTTTGCGCCCAACCACCACCCCGCCATGAAAAACGTGGCACCGGTGCGAAAAGAGTTGGGTGTTCGAACCATTTTCAATATCTTGGGGCCGCTCACCAACCCAGCTTCTGCGCCCAATATCTTGATGGGCGTGTTCCATCCCGACTTGGTTGGTATCCAAATTCGTGCCTTGCAACGTTTGGGCGCTGAGCACGCCTTGGTGGTCTATGGGCGCGATGGCATGGACGAGGTCAGCTTGGGTGCCGCCACCTTGGTGGGGGAGTTGAAAAACGGCGAAATTTCCGAGTATGAAATTCACCCCGAAGACTTTGGTCTGACCATGGCCAGCCACCGCGCTTTGCGGGTGGACACGCCTGAGGAGTCGCGTGACATGGTGTTGGCGGTGTTGGAGAACCAAACCGGTGCGCCGCGCGACATCGTTGCGTTGAATGCGGGGGTGGCGCTGTACGCCGCCAACGTGGTCTCCACCATGGTCGCTGGTATTGCCTTGGCCCAGCAAGCGCTGGCGCAAGGTTTGGCCAAAGCCAAGTTGGCACAATTGAATGAATTCACCGCGCGTCACCATGCGGCATAAACCCAAGAAAAAGGCCAAGCTGTGAGCGACATACTCAACAAAATCGTCCAAACCAAGCACGAAGAAGTTGCGCTGCGAAAACGCGCCGTTTCTTTGGAGGCGGTGCGCGCTGATGCGCAAAGCCGTGTGTTGACCCGCGACTTTGAAGGCGCTTTGCGCCGCAAAATCGCAGCAGGTCACGCCGCGGTCATTGCCGAGATAAAAAAAGCCAGCCCGTCTAAAGGTCTGCTGCGCGAAGACTTCATTCCCGCGGACATCGCACAAAGCTACGCCGTGGGCGACGGCAAAGTCAGCGCTGCGTGTTTGTCGGTGCTGACCGATCAGCAGTATTTCCAAGGCAGCAACGATTACCTCAAGCAAGCCCGGGCGTCGTGCGATTTGCCCGTGCTGCGCAAAGACTTCATGGTCGACATCTACCAAATTTACGAGTCACGCGCCATGGGTGCTGACTGCGTGCTGCTGATCGCTGCTTGTTTGGATGACGCACAAATGGCCGAGTTCGAAGCCGCCGCCCGCAGCCTGGACATGACCGTGCTTGTCGAGGTGCATGACTGCGCAGAACTTGGCCGCGCCTTGAAGCTCAAAACCTCATTGGTCGGCGTGAATAACCGCAACCTTCGCACGTTTGAGGTGTCTTTGGACACCACCTTGACGCTCATGGCTGATTTCCCAGCCGATAAATTGCTGGTCACCGAAAGCGGCATCGCTACCCGCGAAGACGTTTCTCGTTTGCGTGCAGCAGGCATACATGCTTTTTTGGTCGGTGAGGCCTTTATGCGCGCACCCGAGCCAGGCGAGGCTTTGGCCGCTTTGTTCGGTGACTGAGCACAGCCGTTTGCAATATGCCGACCCACTGGCTTGGCCAGTGCACTCTTCTTGGCAATCCTTGGTCAACAGGTTTTGGCTCAGCCAGCAAGGACAAGCTTTGCTGGTTTTTTTGAAGCAGCGCTTGCAAGCGGGTGCGCAAATTTACCCCCCTGAGCCTCTTCGGGCTTTGTGCTTAAGCCCTTTGTCTGATGTCAAGGTGGTGATATTGGGTCAAGACCCTTACCACGGCATGGGTCAGGCCGAGGGCTTGGCTTTTTCTGTGCCCAAAGGGGTTGCTGCGCCACCATCGCTTCGCAATATCTTCAAAGAATTGCATCGAGACATTGGCCAAGCCCCGCCTTTTGAGGCCAGCCTGAGTCCTTGGGCCGCAAATGGGGTGTTGTTACTCAACACCTGTTTGACCGTGGAGGATGGTTTGCCAGCCAGTCATACCAAGCAAGGTTGGGAGGCGCTCACTGACGCAATTATTCATGCCATTGCAGAATCTTCGCAGGCCTGTGCTTTCTTGTTGTGGGGTGCACATGCCCAGTCCAAGACCATGTTGATTGCCCAAGCCGCAAGCCGTAAACCTTCCACTTGCTTGGTTTTGCCGGCCAACCACCCCTCACCCCTGTCCGCTTTACGCGGGCATCAACCTTTCATTGGGTGCGGACATTTTTCTAAGGCTAGTCTGTGGTTGCAGTCAAAAGGACTGTCAGTGGACTGGCGTCTAGAGAGCTAAAAACTGCAACTGGTTGAAGGAGTTGACATTTTTCTGGCGCCATCATCCGTTTTCAGGGGCGAAATATGCTATAGTCTTTGGCTCGCTGGAGGGGTGCCCGAGTGGCTAAAGGGGGCAGACTGTAAATCTGTTGGCTTACGCCTACGCTGGTTCGAATCCAGCCTCCTCCACCACAAAGTGCTTGGGTGACCTGCAACTGTGATGACGTCCATGGGTTTCAAGCCTGTGGTCTTCGATGCGGGAGTAGTTCAATGGTAGAACCTTAGCCTTCCAAGCTAATGACACGGGTTCGATTCCCGTCTCCCGCTCCAAGCGGTTTTGGTGTGCAGGTGAAGAGTTTTCGCCCTTGTGGCTCAGTGGTAGAGCACTCCCTTGGTAAGGGAGAGGTCGCGGGTCCGATTCCCGCCAAGGGCACCAGAGTTTAGGTTTTTTGTTGTGAGTTTTTTTTCGGAGTCGAAGAATGGCAAAAGGCAAGTTTGAGCGGACCAAACCGCACGTGAACGTGGGCACGATTGGCCACGTTGACCATGGCAAGACGACGCTGACGGCGGCGATCACGACGATTTTGTCGGCGAAGTTTGGTGGTGAGGCCAAGGCCTACGACCAAA
>CAMATW010000028.1 GCA_945861305.1 Bordetella parapertussis
GCTTTGGCTGTGAGTGCGGAAGAACGTGTTTTCACTGCTCGCGAAGTTGAGGTGGCCAATCGCCAAAAAGAAATTGAACTCATTGCTACCCAGCAAGATATTGAGCGTGAAACCATGCGCATTGTGCAAACCGCACAAGCTGAAGAAAATGCCAGCGCCAGTAGAGGTGCGGCTATTCGTGCCAATGCCGAAGCGGATGCAGATGCAGAAAAAATTCGCGCCATGGCTCAGCGCATTCGCGCTGAAGTGGAGGCGGAGTCGCTGATGTTGATGAACAAGGCGCACAACACCTTGACGCCCGAGGCAAGGGCTTCTGCTTTGCGTATGCGCTTGGTTGAAAAGGCTGAGGCCATTATTCGGGAATCGGTGCGCCCCATGGAGCGGATCGAGGGTATCAAAATCATGCATGTCGACGGCTTAGCTGGTGGCGGACATGGCGGCTCGGACAACCATGGTCATGTCGGTTTTGCCGATGGAATAGTCAATTCAGCTTTGCGCTTTAGAGCACAAGCGCCCATTGTTGACCAGCTTCTTAAAGAGATCGGCCTTGAGGGCGGTGATATTCAGCGCTTGGTCGCAGGCGTATCTGGGGCCAATGCGGGCATGAGCGACCCTGTTACACCACCTGCACTCAAGGAGTAGTGTTTTGATTCAGGTCTACACCTCCAGTGTGATCGATGCGAGTGCAGATGCTGTCTGGGCGAAAATTCGCGACTTCAATGCCCTGCCGCAATGGCATCCTGCGATTGCAGACAGCCGCATTGAAAACAGCCAAGCCTCAGACCGAGTCGGTTGCGTTCGCTACTTTCACCTGCGCGATGGTGGGCTTATCCGCGAACGCTTGCTGGCTTTGTCAGACTATGACTTCACCTGTACTTACAGTATCTTGGAAAGCCCTTTGGGGGTCGATAACTATGTCGCCACACTGAAGTTGACCCCCATCACGGATGGCGGCCGATGTTTCGCTGAGTGGAGTGCCGAATTTGACTGCCCAGCGCAGCGCGAGGCAGAGTTGTCTAACTCTATTGGTCAAGGTGTTTTTCAAGTCGGGTTTGATGCTTTGAAACGTCACTTCTCTTCGCGTCGCTAATGGCTTTGCAAAAAGTTGTCCGCTCGACAGTGATCGACGCGCCTATTGAACGCGTATGGGCAGTTTTGCGCGACTTCAACAGCCATGACCAATGGCATGAAGTAGTTGACAGCAGTGAAATTGAGGGTGACAAACACAGTGACCGCATAGGGTGTGTGCGTAACTTCACTTTGCAAGACGGCAGCCATATTCGCGAGATGCTGCTTAGCTTGTCCGACAAAGACTACATCAGCACTTACACGATTGTCGAGGCGACTGTTCCATTGCAACGCTATGTTGCCACCATCACTTTAAAACCCGTGACAGACGGTCAACGTACTTTTTGGCACTGGGCTTCTTCTTTTGCGACCCCGCCTGGCATGGAAACGGAGCTACGCAACATGGTGGCTCACAGGGTATATGAAGCGGGGTTCGTCAACCTTAAAAAGCATCTGCAACTGGCAAGCAATGCTGTTCGCAGCACGACACGCACGACTGGCTTCAAGCCTGTGCTTCAAGCTTCACCCATTGCAGCCCAAACCATCAAAGTGCGTGAGTATGGCGATGCTGTTCAATTGCGTGCTGAAACCTCAGAGGTTCCTCCACCTGGCGTTGGAGAGGTTCGTATTCGACAAACTGCCATAGGTGTGAATTACCTTGATGTCTATTTACGCAAAGGTTGGATTCCAGAATTTCTTCCCTTGCCAGGTACCCCTGGCATGGAGGCAGCCGGTGAGGTGATCGATGTAGGTCCTGATGTCACCAGTCTTTTGCCAGGTGACAGAGTGGCCTACATGGGCCCTGCCCCTGGTTCTTACACCTCGGTTCGCAATGTGCCTGTGGCTTGGACCGTGCGTTTGGGTGCCGGCATTGATGACGTGACAGCAGCAGCAAGCTTACTCAAAGGCATCACAGCAGAGTATTTGTTACACGACCTTGGTAGAGTCAAAGCGGGAACTCGGCTCTTGGTTCATGCAGCAGCGGGTGGCGTAGGCACTTTGGTTTGCTCGTGGGCACGAAGCATGGGTGCGTTGGTCATGGGCACAGTCAGCTCCGAGGCCAAAGCACGTATTGCACGTGACCATGGGTGCCAGCATGTCATCGTTACCTCAGATTACACTTTCAGCGCCGCAGTTCACAACATTTCTCAGGGAGCCGATGTCATCATTGATGGCCTTGGAGATGCCGCAAGAGAAGAAAATTTTTCTGCTCTTGCACCTTGTGGTCATTGGATCAGTTTGGGCCAAGCCAGCGGTCCTTTGCAGCCTATATCGCCCGATTGGTTAGTGGGCAAATCTGTCAGTTTTTCCCGACCTGTTGCATTTGCGTATGTTTCCACCCATGCTTTGCTTAACCAAAGGGCTGAGCGGGTTTGGCAAGCCTTTCGTGAAGGTGTTTTGCTGCCAGTACAAACAGAACAATTTGCCTTGAAAGAAGCGGCGACAGCACACACACGGCTTGAATCACGCCAAAGCACAGGGCCACTGGTACTTTTACCTAGCTGACACCTAGGTGCCAATCCATTTGGGCAATGCTCAGCGAAAATAGCGTGGCGGCCCCCACCGATGCACAACCATGTCCAACTACAACACCACCCCTGATAACCTTCCAGTGCCCCAAGACGATGGTGCTGCCCAACATTTGAAGGGCATGTCACTGCCGTCTATCCCTCTGATGGGGACGCATGGTGTGCAAGTCAATGTCGGGCATTTAAAGGGTTGGGTTGTGATTTACTGCTACCCCATGACAGGCGTACCCGGCGTTCCCTTGCCATCAGGCTGGGACCAAATACCAGGCGCAAGGGGATGTACTCCCCAATCCAATGCCTATAAAGAAGCGCACCCAGCGCTTAAAGCATTAGGTGTACAAGTCTTTGGACTAAGCACGCAATCCACGCCATACCAGCAAGAAATGGCCGAACGGTTGCAACTGCCATTTGCAGTGCTCAGCGACGCCGAACTGCATTTTCAAAAGGTCTTGCAATTACCCACCTTCGCCGTGGAGGAAAAGACATTGATCAAAAGGCTGACCATGGTGGTTAATGACGGCGTGATTCAACAAGTACATTACCCAGTATTTCCAAGCGATGCTGATGCGGCTTGGGTGTTTCGCTATTTGCAAACTGTGGTTTGACACTGACCTCTGAAACTTTTTGTTTTACGTTTATTTTTGAATGAATTAAAGGGCCAAGAAATATGCTGGTAGATGTGGTTGGCGTAGCCCTTAAAAGGCCTTATACATTTGTGGTGATGGCGCTATTGATGTTGGTGCTCGGCCCCTTGGCTGCGGTTCGCACACCAACAGATATCTTTCCTGAAATTCGCATACCCGTTATAGCCGTAGCGTGGGCCTATACCGGTTTGCCACCCGATCAAATGGCTGGGCGTATCACCACCCTGTACCAACGGGTGCTGACCACCACGGTAAATGACATTGAGCACATAGAGGCCAATTCTTACGCCGGTGTGGGGATCGTCAAAATTTTCTTTCACCCAGGCGTGAATATCGCTGTTGCCAATGCACAGGTAACTGCTATCTCTCAGGTGATGATTCGTCAAATGCCACCTGGCGCTTTGCCGCCCTTGATTGTGAATTACAACGCCTCCACCGTCCCCATTTTGCAATTGGCTTTATCAGGCAAGGGGCTGTCAGAGCAAAATTTGGCTGACCTCGGACTCACACAAGTACGCACACCCTTGGTCACTGTCGCTGGAGCGGCCATTCCATTTCCCTATGGTGGAAAGTCGCGTCTTGTTCAAGTAGATTTGAAATTACCTGAGCTTCAAGCTCGAGGCCTAGGCGCACAAGACGTGGCCAATGCGCTGGCGGCTCAAAATATCGTCACCCCTGTAGGCACCCAAAAGATTGGCAGTTTCGAATACACCATCAATCTCAACAATGCTGCCACTGAGATTAAAGACTTGGCCAATATCCCCGTCAAGTCAGTCAATGGCGCCATGATTTACCTGCGTGACGTGGCCAATGTGCATGATGGCAATTCACCGCAAACCAATATTGTGCATGTGGATGGCAATCGCTCAGTCTTGATGTCGGTGCTCAAGAACGGCACCACCTCCACCTTGGCTATTGTCGATGGTGTGCGCGAAAAACTGCAAACTATGAAGGCTTCGTTACCGCCTACTTTGGAAGTCAAACCCTTGAATGATCAATCTATTTTTGTGCGTTCAGCGATCAGTGGTGTTGCCATGGAAGGCGCAATTGCTGCGGCCTTGACCAGCGTGATGATTTTTCTTTTCTTAGGCAGCTGGCGATCGACCATCATCATTGCCGTCTCCATCCCTTTGTCCATCATGGGTGCCATCATGGGATTGGCAGCCCTTGGCGAAACGTTCAACATCATGACATTGGGCGGTTTGGCACTGGCTGTAGGTATTTTGGTGGATGATGCCACCGTGACCATTGAAAATATCAACTGGCACCTTGAGCAAGGCAAAGATGTAGAAACTGCCATCTTGGACGGTGCGGCACAAATCGTCACACCAGCTTTTATCTCGCTTTTGTGTATTTGCATTGTGTTTGTACCGATGTTCTTTTTAGACGGTGTCGCACGGTTCCTGTTTGTGCCCATGGCAGAAGCCGTGATGTTGGCCATGGCGTTTTCTTTCTTTTTGTCCAGGTCCTTGGTTCCCACCATGGCCAACTATTTGCTCAAACCGCATGCAGCGCATACCGATATGCATGGCAACAACCAAAGCTTGCCAGCCAGTCGCAACCCCCTGGTCCAGCTACAACGCGGTTTTGAATCAGGCTTTGAAGAGTTTCGGGCTGGTTACCGAAGCGTCTTGCATCTGGCCTTGTTTAACCGCGTCAAAGTCATCACTGTGTTCATGAGTTTTATCTTGGCGTCATTTGCGCTCTTGCCTTATTTGGGCAGCAACTTCTTTCCCGATGTCGACGGTGGACAAATTCTGATCCACGCACGGGTCCCCATTGGGACGCGGGTAGAGGAGACTGCCGCTCGGTTTGCCACCATTGAAAAAACTATTCTGAAGGTCATTCCCCCTGAAGAAATCACGACCTTGGTAGACAACATCGGCTTGCCACCCAGTTGGATTAACCTCATTTACAACAACACTGGCGTGATTGGCACCCAAGACGGTGACATCCAAATTGCTTTGCGCAAAGGACATTTGCCTACAGCAGACTATGTTCGAGAACTGCGCAAAATATTACCGCCGGAATTTCCAGATACCGTTTTTTCTTTTCCACCCGCAGACATCGTGAGTCAGATTTTGAATTTCGGCGCACCTGCACCAATCGACATTCAAATCAGAGGTGCCAATTTGACGGCTAATTTTGAGTACGCCAATACGTTGTTGAAAGCCATTCGCAGCATTCCTGGCGTTGCGGATGCCCGCATACAGCAATCAGCCAAAAGTCCAGTCTTTGATGTCAACATGGACCGAGGACAAGCCCAAGACCTTGGTATCACCCCCAGAGATGTCACCAACAACTTGGTGGTCAACCTCGCTGGTAGCAGCCAAGTCGCACCGACCTTTTGGCTCAATCCCGTCAACGGCATTTCCTATAGCGTGGTGATGCAAACGCCTCAATACAATTTAGATTCGCTCAATGATTTGGCCAACCTGCCAGTGTCTTCTGGGGCAAATAACAACCAACAATTGTTGGGCAGCATCGCCAGCTTTACCCGCACCACTCGCAATGCCGTGGTGAGCCAGTACGACTCACAACCCATGGTGCAGATCAATGCCACCACGCAAGACACCGATTTAGGCACAGTGGCCAAAGAGGTACGGCGCGTCATTGCTGAGACCGAGGCTGATTTGCCCAAAGGAACCAAAGTGGTTTTACTGGGTCAGGTCAGAACCATGGAGAAAGCATTTTCTGGTTTGTTGTGGGGTTTGTTGGCTGCGGTGGTGCTGATTTATTTCTTGATTGTGGTGAATTTCCAATCTTGGCGAGACCCCTTTGTGATCATCAGCGCCCTGCCAGCAGCGCTGGCAGGCATTGTTTGGATGTTGTTTGCTACGCGCACCACATTGTCCGTGCCTGCCCTGACTGGCGCCATCATGTGCATGGGAGTTGCCACTGCCAACAGCGTGCTGGTCATCAGCTTTGCCCGAGAGCGCTTAGATGAATGGGGTGACCCCTTGGCGGCAGCTTTGGATGCTGGTTTTGTACGCTTTAGGCCAGTGCTGATGACGGCTTTGGCCATGATCATTGGCATGATTCCCATGGCATTGGGCTTGGGTGAAGGCGGCGAGCAAAACGCACCCCTTGGCCGAGCGGTCATTGGAGGGCTTTGCTTTGCCACTTTTGCCACCTTGGTCATCGTCCCACTGGTATTTAGTCTGGTTCATTCCCAACGTGGGCAATCTCGCCCCACCCCCTCGTCTTTCGGAGTAAAGCATGCTTGAGTCGTCAACCCCCACTGTGTCGCGCGGCCTGTTATGGACCGCCCTGTTGTTGGGAGCTGGGGTGGCCGCTTATCTGGTTTACAGCGGTATCAGCTCTCGCACATCGGATGCCAAACTTCTGAAGCAACATGCTCAAACACAATCAGTCATGACGGTTTCCGTCATCTCCCCATCACCCGCCAATGCGACCCCTACGCTAGATTTACCAGGCCGTATCGAAGCTTTTTCCAAAGCGCCTATTTATGCTCGCATCAGTGGCTACTTGAAAAGCTGGAAAGTGGATATTGGTACGCCTGTAAGGGCTGGCCAACTGTTGGCTGAAATCGATACCCCCGACCTTGATCAACAGATCCTTCAAGCCAAAGCTGAGTTAGCCAGCACACAAGCCAATGCAGCTTTGTCCGAGAACACCGCTAAGCGTTGGCAGTCTTTGCTGGCCACCAATTTTGTGTCTTCCCAAGCCGTGGAAGAAAAACTGGGCGACCTTAAAGCCAAGCAAGCCATCGTTGCGGCCTCTCAAGCCAATGTCAACCGCGTTGAAGCCCTGAAAAACTTCAGCCGCATCGTTGCACCTTTTGATGGCGTCATCACCGCTCGCAATACCGATGTGGGGGCGCTGATCAATGTGGGGGGCAGTGCAGGCAGTGAATTGTTTATGGTCTCCGACATCAAACGTTTACGTTTGTATGTGAACTTGCCACAAACCTATGTGGCACAAATTCAAAAAGGCGCCATTGCCAAATTCACAGTACCAGAAAGTCCCGGAAAAACCTTCATCGCCAAAGTGCAGACCATGTCGCAGGCCATCAGCGCTGGCTCGGGCAGTATGCTGGTTCTGCTTTCAGCAGAAAACGCCAGCGGTGCTTTGTTGCCCGGCGGATTTGCCAACGTCAGCTTTGAGTTGCCAGGCATCTCTTCGAGCCTGAGCTTGCCACCAAGTGCATTGATCTTTACCAAAGCTGGTTTGCGTGTGGCGACTGTTTCGCTAGAAAACAAAGTTGTTCTTAAAGTAGTTGTTATTGGGCGCGACTACGGCAACAAGGTCGAGTTGTCTTCTGGCTTGGAAGCCTCGGACCGTGTGATTGAAAGCCCACCCGATGGTGTGGCCGATGGCGATGCAGTGAAAGTAGCCCTTTCAGCACCCGACAAGAAACAATGACCATTACCTCGCCCATGCTGTGCAATTGAGTGGAATGGTTTGATATTCTTGTCGCAGATATGCAACGTGCCAAAGGTTTTTACGAAGCTGTTTTCAAGCGAGATGTGTTTGAACTGTATTCAATCAAGTAAGCCGCGAGGATTGGTAGCTAAACGTTTGTTTGTAAATCATTTAAATCATCTAAAAAAACAAAAAAGGATTTCTTGACGCAACATGTCAAATCCGTTGATAATTATTCATGTTGTTGCTATGTGTTCACTACATAAGGATTTTTGGTTTGAATCTCGTTCAATGATGTCGATTTCAAACCTACCGAAGCTTGATGACACTTGTAATTGTTTGCCCTATGCGCACTTATTTGTTCGCACCATGTATCACTCGGAGTTGATGCGTGCTGTTTGACCACTGCGCCGAATGCCAGCGTTGTTGTAACGTTGAGCCTGGTTATCCCTCCCTCGAAATTACCCTCACCCGAAAAGAAGAAAAACGGTTTGGCAGCATTTGTATCCAAACCCAATGTGAGCACCTCGGGCCACAGGGCTGCACGCTGGGCGAGGAAAAACCTTTTGGCTGCACTCTTTATCCTCTTAGCTACAACCCTGATAAGCAAAAATTTTATTTTGATGCTGACTGTCCTTTAATGGACGAATACATCGCAGGACTGGCTGATAGCAAAAGCGAAGCTTCTGCCCATATGGCCAAGGTCAAGCGTACCGTGGCTAAGCTTGAAGAGACAGATCAGGTATTTTTGCAGCAAAACTATGAGGTGGACAAGACGTATTTCGACTTGAAAAAAATCACACCCAAAAAAAATAAATCTAAAAAATCAACACAAAAGGCATCACTATGAATGGCACGCTTTACCAGTTCAAACCTGCGAACTTGTTTTCTTCTGCACCCAAGGTTCGGCATGTGGGTTACCAAAGTTGGACCGAGAACAATTTACTGGTTGAAAGCGACCACAACGATATTCTTTACTACACCACCCGTTGGGATGCCCTTTGCCCCTATATCAATGTCTCTGAGGAGATGATCAACTTCGCGCCTCGCCCGTTTGTCGTTTACGCACTGCCCCCCGATAGCCCCTACGGTGTTCCTATCAATGACAAGTACGGCTTGGTCGATAC
The DNA here is from genome assembly GCA_945861305.1 of Bordetella parapertussis. GTDB lineage: Bacteria > Pseudomonadota > Gammaproteobacteria > Burkholderiales > Burkholderiaceae_C > Limnohabitans. The sequence goes on from CAMATW010000028.1 coordinate 8,755, forward strand.
CTTTGCAGAAGACTTCTGGGCTGAAGCGCGTCGTGAACGCAAATTCCGCGAACTCGACAAGCAATACAAACATTTCACTTATATCGAACAACTCATTCCTGGCAGTCAACTCAGCATTGACGATATGTTTGAAATGGGTGGCGAGCACTTTGCTAACTATTGCATTGATGACCGTGAGGTAGCGGGCTTTGTCGACTACGTACGCGACTTGGAAGTTTTGGTTTTAAGGGTGCGCGACACAGAGGGCGAACTTGTACTCACCGACGTTTCCATCTTGCTGCCAAAGTACAACCAGCTTTACGGAAGTTTCTGCCAATGGAACCGAGCCCATAAAAATCGCTCACCTGGCATTTATGCCTGTCTGCAAGCTTGCCGTTGGGCGGCAAAGAATGGCTTGCGCTACTACAACCTCGGCCCCGTCGACGACTATGGCTACAAGGCCTTGTTTGTGACCGACTTTGAGCCCATTTATGCCATGGCGCTGATTGATACAGCACACCCTTTGGCCACAGATCCCACCTCACCTTTGGTCACGGACTTCAAACCCCATCAGTTCAACCAAATCTTCCGAGATGAAGCCGCTGTTACGCAAACCGATGACACCATGGTTTTGGCCATGGTGGGTTAAGCTGGTTTTTTAGAAAAAGTGCTTCTCGCCGAAGCTGATGTCGTAATCAATAAACAGTTCCTCACCTTCGGCGATTTTCCTCAGGCTTATCAGTACGCCAGCTTTTTTAAACCTCAAATTGGGTTTTTTGGAGTGGTTGAGATAGACCGCCAAATCGAATGAATTCAGCCCAATGGTGGGAATAGATACGGTTTTCTTGTTGTAAAAGCAAAAGGTGTCGATTTGTTGGCGCACACCTTTGGGTAAATCTTTAATCAGCTTCTTATCTATATCCACCTCTTTGACGTTCAAGTAACTCTTGAGCGGGTGAATTCCTTTGGGAATTGGCTGTACCGCAAAAACGCCTATGCCGTGAACGGGTGAAACACCGAGTTTGCAATAAACCTCTTGATTCAGGTGCTCGATCAGTTTTTTTTGTGTGATGGGCATGAATTACTCCAATGCTTGGTAAACCATTTGTTTGACCATGCGCCGATAGTATTGGCGAATGGGACCTGGCGTTTGTGCCATCAAGACCGCGATCAGTTGCTCCTTGGGGTCTACCCAAAAAAAGGTGCCGCCTGCACCTGCCCAAGCATAGTCTCCTTCAGAGCCAGGGACGCTGGCCAATCCTGTGCCTTGGCGGACCATGAAACCTAGGCCAAAGGTATAGCCTTGAACGCCCATTAAGAGTTCGCCAGGCTGCAAGGGAGTAGCGACCTTGGGGCCTAAATGATCGGAGGTCATCAAAGCCACGGTGCTACGACTGAGATAACGCCGACCATCCAAACTGCCACCGTTGAGCAGCATCTGGCAAAACCGCAGATAGTCGTCTGCGGTGGTTGATAAACCTGCGCCGCCGGAGTCATTGCCTTGTGCTTTGGTCACATCCAACATGGGCGCCATAGGCGCTTGGGTCAAAGGATCTATCGCCAACGGCTGGGCTAGGCGCTCAATCTTGTTTGGCGGTACCACGAAGTGGGTGTCTTTCATACCCAATGGCTTGATCAACTTTTCATCGAGCAAACTGCCCAAAGGCTTTTTACCCACCACCTCGAGTACCCTACCCAACATATCGGTGGACAAGCTGTATTCCCAAGTGCTGCCAGGCTGCCATTGCAAGGGCGCTTTGGCAAAAGCCTGCACCTGCTGCTCTGGGGTAAGCGTGATCCACAAAGAAGGAATGTCAAGGGAAAACAATCCGGCTTGCTGGTAAGCGCTTTTCATGCTGGGGGATCGCGTGAATTCGGCGTAGGTCAGGCCAGAGGTATGACGCAACAGGTCGTTTACGGTAATTTGACGAACAGCATTGACAGTGGCACCTGAAGTGTCCGCAGGATTGGCCAAGACTTGCATATTGGCCAATGCAGGAAAAAATTTGCCCACGGGGTCGGCCAGCTGAAGTTGACCTTCCTCGACCATCATCATGGCCAAGACAGAGACCAAGGGTTTGGTCATCGAATATGCACGAAACAAACTGTCACGCTTGAGCGGCTTGCCACTTGCAGGGTCTTGCAAGCCCACCACCTCGGTGTGAACCACAGCGCCTTTACGCGCAACCAGTAATACTGCGCCTGGCATACGCTTGGCATCGATTTCTGCCTGAATGACGGGGCGTATGCGAGCTAAACGTTCAGGCAGCATGCCCTTGGAGGCTGCTTGGGCCGTCGGTAAGTCACCCGCCACCGCCCATGGCAATAAGCCAGACAAGGCAAGCGCGCACAGTAAACGTCTAGCTGTGAAAAAGGGCTTCATGGGGATTCCTACAGAAAGGGAAGATGCAAATGTGCGATTGCTTAGTCTAGGGGCAAATTCAGCTCAACGGGTCCCAGGCCTCTAACCATTTCACAAAATGCTCCAAGCCGGCATCCAAGGGGGTCTCGCGCCAGCTGCCCAACATGGACACCAAGCGATCTTCACTGGCGCAGGTCAAGGGCACATCAGCCACCTGAATGGGTGCATATTCAATGATGGGTTGACGCTTTAAATGTCCCGCCAGCAAGTCAATAAAGGCATTGACCTCAACAGGGCGCTGGTGCCCCATGTTCACAATTTGCGCTCCTTGCGCCAACTCAGGGCGAGCAACCAAACCCCCTATGGCTTCCACAATGTCGTCGACATAGGTGAAGTCGCGTCGCAGCTTGCCCTCGCCAAAGACCTTGATGGGCAGACCTCTGCGAATATTCTGGGCGAACATAAAAGGCGCCATGTCGGTTCGTCCCCACGGACCGTAGACGGTAAAAAACCGCATACCCAGCGATGCCATGCCGTACTGAGAGTGGTAGGCATAGGCCATCATTTCATTGGCCATTTTGGTGGCAGCATAAAACGACTGAGGTTGATCGGCACGGTCTGTTTCCATGAAAGGGACTTGACTGCGCATACCGTAAACGCTGGAAGAACTGGCGTACAAAAGTCGGGGGACTTGAAGACGATGACAAGCGTCCAGCACATGGGCGAAGCCCACCAGATTGGGTGTGACAAAATCCATAGGTGCTAGCATCGAATGCCTGACACCTGCCTGCGCTGCCAGATGCACCACCGTGTCGGGTTGCCACTGTGCCACCACTGAAGCAAAGGCATCTGTTTGCCCCATATCGATTTGAAAATACTTCACGCCACACTGGGTGACACAAGCTGCCAACCGCTCTTTGCGCAAGCGCGCCAAAAATGGGTCTGCCGCATCAGCAGCCCCACCGATGCCCGTGGTTGGGTCAACTTTGTCGCAACCGGCCACGTCGTAGCCCAAGACGTTAAGGCTTTTCGCTAAGTGTGAGCCAATGAAACCCGCCACACCAGTGACCAATATTTTTTTGCTCATGTCATTCAATCGTTGGCATTCATTGCTTATTGAGGTTCAGACCCGTCATGCGCCAGCTCTTTAGCTCAACTCCGCGGGTGTCAGCACGAAGCCAGTCGATAGCACTGGCTTTGGCCACAGTTTTGTTGCTTTTAGCTTGGGCGCTTTGGCGCTCGGATTTGAACCGCGAGGCCATGCTGGCAGTGCACTCAGCCGATATGGGACCCGCGTGGCTTTGGATTTTTATCACCCAAGGGGGCGACGCTGCGGTGGTGCTGCTGGGGTTGCTGGCCATCGGTAGATCGAGTCGCCGTGGAGCAGCCTTGGCCATCAAAGGGTTTTTGATCGGTTCTGTGGTGTCACCCGTCTTGAAGATGTGGTTTTCGGTACCCAGACCCTTGGCAGTATTGGATATCGCCCTCCTCAACCCAATGGGCAACCCACCACTGTCTGCTAACGCCATGCCCTCCGGACATGCCTTGGCGGCGTCAACCTTGGTCTGCCTGATCGTGCTCATGTACCCCTCACTTTTGCGCCGCAAGGCATTGCTGTTCTTCCTGATTTTAGGTGGCTTGGTGGTGGCCTTCTCTAGGGTGGTGGTGGGGGCCCATTGGCCAGCGGATGTGCTTGCAGGCCTAGGTCTTGGAATATGGATCGCTTGGTTGGCTCAGCGCTGGGAATGGTGGTGGTCTTGGACACCTTATTTGTCTGCACGTTCTGGCAACTGGCTGTTACTTATTCTAGAAATAGGCTTGGTCATTTATTTGGCGGTCACCGCTCCTCCTGAAATTGCCGGCAAGCTTGCCTTGGGCTTGGTTGCGCTGATAGGACTGCTGAGCGCCGTGAGCCGTTTCTTGGGTTTGCAGCACCAAAGGTCGCAGGGATGACTTCGCGGCTTGCGCTGAAAAAATGGTCAAAACTGTTGCTAGGCTGGAGCCTAGGTGGGTTGTTGCTGTTTTGGTTGCTGCGGCATGTTGACGTTTTGGGGATTGCAGAAAGCGCGGCACATTTGCCTGCATGGTTATGGCTGGCTTGCTCGCTGTTGTGGTTGCTGAGTTTCGTGTTTCGCGGTCGTCGGGTGCAACAAGAGTGGCATTGGCGCAGGCCGGTAAATTTGCTGACTGCCATGCGCTTGGTGCTGTTGCATAACGCGGCGGTACTGGTGTTGCCTTTCAGGGCTGGCGAAGCGGGTTACCCCTTGCTGGTAAAGCATGTTTTCGCCGCGCCGTTGGGTCAATCATTGAGGAGTTTGTTGTGGCTGCGCATTCAAGATGCCGGTGTTTTGGGCTTGCTGCTGGTGTGGCTGTGGCCTGATCTGCACTGGGGATGGCCCGTGCTTTGTAGCTGCGTACTTTTGGGCTTGGTCATGTTGCCAGCCAACTATTGGCTTTTGCTGCTCAAGCGTCGAAGTGCATGGGTACGAGTATTGCGCAGTGTGCTGCACCGCAGAGCCCCGCGCAGCGCTTGGTTGCTGTCGCTTGGCAACTGGGCTTGCAAGTTGTGTGTAGTTGCCATCTTGCTGTCTTCGATCTTGGCGATGCCCATCAAAGCTGCTTTTCAAGGCGCATTGGGCGGCGAGTGGGCGGGTTTGTTGCCCTTGCAAGGGCCGGCAGGACTGGGGACCTACGAAGCAGGTGTTTGGCTGGCAGCTGGAATCAAAGATGCCGCTGTGGTGGCCCAATTACCCGCAGCCGCCCTGCTGATCCATGTTTTTTGTCTGGCGGTATCCTTGGGTGCGGCTCTGCTGGCATGGGCAGTTTTGCGCTGGCCAGAACACGCCTGCGCGAATGGCGACAATAGCTGAATGACCCTCTCGACAATGCCCAACCGAATACCTGCCCACCGTTTGTCCGTGGTGGTGCCCATGTACAACGAAGTCGAACTCGCTGCCGATTTGATCGACGCCGTTCAAGCCGCGCTCAGCGACTACCCTTGGCCTTGGGAGTTGGTCATCATCGATGACGGCAGCACCGACGGAACATGGTTTCGCTTGAGCCAGCACGCCGCCGAGGTCGGGCCGCACATCCGTGCTTTGCGCCTGCAACGCAACTTTCGCCAAACCGCTGCGATGCAGGCTGGCATCGACTGCGCCAGGGGCGACGTCATCGTCACCATGGACGGCGACTTGCAAAACGACCCGCGTGATATTCCTATGCTGGTCGAGCACTTGCTGGTTGAGGACAAAGACATCGTGGCAGGCTGGCGGCAAAACCGCCAAGATGGTTTTTTGTTGCGCAAAATCCCCTCATTTTTTGCCAACCGCTTGATTCGCAAAGTCAGCGGTTTGAATTTCAAAGACCTGGGCTGCAGTTTGAAAGCCTTCAGAGCACCCGTGCTGCGCAAAATTCGCCTCTATGGCGAGATGCACCGCTTTATCCCTGCTTGGCTTTCCACCGTCACCTCAGCGGAGCGCATGGCCGAGTTGCCAGTACGCCACCATGCACGTACCAAGGGTCAATCCAAATACGGCATATCCCGCACCCTGCGGGTGATCGTGGACTTGCTGTCCATCCATTATTTTTTGCGCTTTGGCACACGTCCCGGCCACTTTTTTGGCGGTATTGGCTTGGCAGTGCTGTCGCTGGGCATGGGCATATTGGTGTATTTGATGGCGCTGAAATTCATGGGTGAATCCATTGGCACACGTCCCTTGATGTTCGTTGGTTTTTTCTGTGTGCTGGGCGGCTTGCAGTTCCTTACCACCGGCGTATTGGCAGAGTTGCTGATGCGCACCTATTACGAAGGTGGCAAAGCACAGGCCTACCATTTGGTGGACGCGCCAACCCCACAACACAACGAAGGCTGGCATGGCAGGGTCTGAAGCGCCCGTCAGTCGCACTTGGGCTTTTCTAGGTGCCTTTTTATTGCTGGGGTATTTTTTACTGGGCCTAGGCCAAAGCCTGTTGTTTGATGTGGATGAGGGGGCTTTTTCGGAAGCCACCCGCGAAATGGTGGTCAGTGGCGATTGGGGCCACACCACCCTCAATGGGACTGACCGCTTTGACAAGCCCATAGGCGTGTATTGGCTACAAGCCCTCAGCGTGACTGTTTTGGGCTTGGACGAGTTCGCCTTGCGACTGCCTTCTGCACTGGCCGCTTGGGTTGCTTGTTTGGCGCTGGCACTGACCGCCTACCAAGCTTGGGGGTCCCGCGCCGCCATGCTGGCCGCCATGGTCTTTGCCAGCAGTTTGGGGCCTTGGGCCATGGCCCGCACCGCCACAGCAGATGCCTTGCTGGGTCTGTGGTTGATACTGTCTGCGCTGGACCTTTGGCGCTACCTTTACAACAACGACCGCCGTGCGCTCAGGCGAATGGCTTTGTGGATGGCCTTGGGGGTACTCACCAAGGGACCGGTGGCTGTGCTGATCCCAGCGGCCGTGCTATTGCTGTGGCAATGGTTAGGGCCTTCGCCAGGTTTGGTTCTTCGAACCTTGCGAGATGGCTGGTCGTGGCTCATCTTTGGCGCGGTGGCAGGGCCTTGGTATACCTATGCGTGGTTGCGCCACGGGGACGCATTTATCCAAGGTTTTTTCCTGCGCCACAACCTTGACCGCTTCAGCGCACCGATGGAGGGTCATGGCGGAGGTTGGCTTTATTTTGTGTTGGTCTTGCCTTTGCTGTGGATGCCTTGGACGCCACTGGCCATCAGCCTGTTTCCGCGCGTGAAAGATCTATGGCAGACACCCATCTTGCGCTTTGCCTTGCTATGGGCTGGTTTTGTGGTGGTGTTTTTTTCCTTGTCTGCCACCAAGTTGCCGCACTATGTCTTGTATGCCGCGCCAGGCGTTGTGCTCTTGTTGACCTATGCTGGGCTACATGCCAACAACCGTTGGTGGTGGGCATGTGCGGTTTTGTTGACGGCTTGGATGGCACTGCTGCTGACGCTACCTGAAGTTTTGCGTGACCACCCTGAGTGGATAGGCGACAGCCTTTACCGCAACTTGATACAGACGTCGAACGCACCCCACTTCTTGCGCTCCATCAGCGCGGCGGTGTTGATGGTGCAAGTGCTCTGGCTGGTTTCTGGCCGGTTTTTACCTTCGCCCCATCAGTTGCCGCGCTTTGGTTTGCTGGCCATGGGGGGCAGCGCTGTTTTGGCCTTGGGCGTGTTGCCTTGGTGTAGCCAGACATTACAAGGACCGGTGCATGTTTTGGCTGCAAAGGCGGTGGGACAACCAACTGTGCAGTGGGGCGTGCATTTCCCTTCTTTTGCTTTGTACCGTGAAAGTCCTGCGCCACGCCGTGCCCCTTTAGAAGGAGAGCTGGCCTTGGTGCGCACCGATAAACCCACTTGGCCTGAGGACTGGCCTGTGGTTGCCAGCGAGCGAGGTTTTGCATTGGTTCTTCGACCTGTAGGGTCCGAGCTTCCCCCTTGAAAGTGGGCAGACCCACAAAGCTTTGCCATGACTGAACCTCGTACTTTTTCCCAAACGTCCTCACCTTGGTGTTGGCAAGCATGGGGACTGCTGATTCTGCTGCTGCCCGGTTTATGGCTGCTGCGCCTCTTCACCGCCTCTCACAGCGGGGCTGGCTTGTTTGTCGATGAAGCGCAGTATTGGGAATGGAACCGAGAGCTGGCTTGGGGTTTTTACTCCAAACCCCCTTTTTTACCTTTCTTGATCAAGTTGTCGGTTTGGGTGGCAGGCGACGGCACAACCGGTGTGCGCTGGTTGGTGCAACTGTGTTGGGCTGTGGTGCCCTTGGTACTGTGGCGATTGGGTTGGGAGATGCAGCGTGACAGTCAACAGCCTCTGGCATCCCCTCATGCCGTTGGCGCTTGGGCCGCTGTGCTGTTTGCCAGTAGCCTAGCAAGTGGTGTGCTGGGACAAGTGGCCACCACCGACGGACCGCTTGTGCTGTTTTGGTCCTTGCAACTGTGGCTGATCTGGCGAGCAATGGCTCAGCCCATGCGCTGGTCACGGTGGCTATGGGTTGGCGCTGTGCTGGCTTTGGGTGTGCTGTCCAAGTACACCATGTCGGCTGTACTGGCGAGCTGGGTCGTGTGGTGGTGGTTTGGCCATAGAAATGCGGCTGTCAGCAAGGGCATGGCGCTGGCCGCTGGTTTGGCCTCCTTGGCCTTGTTGCCCCATCTGGCTTGGAACCAGGCCCACGATTGGCCCACCCTGAAACACACTGCCGATTTGTTGTCAGGTGGGGGCGCTTCTTCTGGCGCCTTCTTTGCTAAATTGTTGCCACGTCTTGTGGAATACATTGGCTCTCAAGCCTTGTTGGCAGGTCCTGTTTTTCTCTTTGTATCCGTGCTGGGTGTCATTCGCTTTTGGCGCAAGTCCGCCACCTTGCCTCTGAACTTTTCCACCAGCCCTGCTTTGTGGGCATGGCATGGAAGCTGGCCTTTATGGGCGATTGGCGGTCTTCAAGCGGCGCAAGGCACTGCTCAAATCAATTGGCCAGCACCTGCCTTACTAGGCGCCTCTTTGGCTCTGGGCTGGCTGCTGGCGTCTCGACCAGCACCTTGGCGCTGGCGTGAGCCAGTGGCGGTGCTTCTGATGGCCAGTTTTTTCTCAACAGCTTTGTCACTGGGGGGAGATTGGCGAGCTCGTTTGGGGCTGCCAGTCCAAAAATCCAAATGGGACTTATGGGGCCGTGCGAGGGGTTGGGAAGAAGGTTTGATGCAGCTTCAGCCCTTGCTGGCATCAAACCCTGACGCAACCTTGGTCGCCCTTGACCGCACACTCATCATTCACGCTGCCTATGCTTGGCGAGAGCAAAAAGTCTTGGCCTTGAGTTGGCAACAAACACCACACCCCTTGCACCATTACGATTTACTTTACCGTTTTGACCCCGCCCAGCACACAAGCCCGGTTTTGCTGCTGGTGATGGGAGAGTTGCCTAGTTTTGTGCGCGAGCGTTACAAGCATGTTGAACGCTTGTCCGATGCTGCACCCTCAGGGCGACCGCTGTTTTTGTGGCTATTGAAAGAACCTCAACCATGAAAGCCCGTCAGCGCGAAGGGTGGTTAGGCGGGTTGGGCTTGGGTTTATCGGTGCTGGTGTTCACCCTGTGGCCAACGCTTGATCTGAGGTTTTCGCAGGCATTTTTTGATATGCCAAGCGCCACGTTTCAAGCCAACAACATGCCTTGGGTGCACGTGATCTATGTGGCCACGCCATGGGTGAGTCGGGCTGTGTTCGTTCTGTGCTGCTTGGGTTTGATGTATCTGAAAATACGCCCAAAAGCCCAAAGGCTGGGTTTGCAAAGACGTTTGCTTGCATGGGTATTCATGGCGATTGTGGGCTTGGGTGTGGTGGTGGACTGGGGACTGAAAGACAACGTGGGTCGTCCTCGCCCCGAGCAATTGCAAGTATTCGGCGCCGACAAACCTTTTGTACCCGCCTTTCAATGGAGCACCCACTGCGATGTCAACTGCAGCTTTGTCAGCGGTCATGCGGCCAGTGGATTCAGCTTGATGGCTTGGGGCATGTGGGCGGGTTGGCAGCGTCGTCAAAAATTCTTGTTAATGGGTATGGCTGCTGGTGCGGCTATTGGCGCGGTTCGTATGGCACAAGGCGGTCATTTTTTCAGCGATGTGGTTTTTTCTGGCTGGGCTGTGTGGCTCACCTATCTGGTGATTCGCTACATCTGGTTGATGCTAGGTTTGCGTCGTTTTAGGCGACTGCGTGCCCAAGTGCAGTCTCTGAAATAATCGCCTGCAGTCGTCCCCGCAAGTTTTGTTCAACATTGAGAAAAAATTTAATCCCATCATGGAACTACTAACAGACCCCCATATGTGGGTGGCTTTGGCCACCTTGACCGTGCTGGAGTTGGTGCTGGGCATCGACAACATCATTTTCATCTCTATCTTGGTGAGCAAACTGCCCAAGGCGCAGCAGGAAATGGCGCGTCGCATCGGATTATTCATGGCCATGTTCATGCGCATCGGCTTGCTGCTTTTACTTTCAGTGATCATTGGTTTGGTCGAACCTTTGATCACAGTATTTGAGCAAGCATTTTCCGGGCGCGATTTGATTTTGCTCGCTGGCGGTTTGTTCCTTATTTGGAAAAGTACGGGTGAAATTCACCATTCGCTTGAAGGCGACGAGACACCCGCGAATGTGAAAACCAAAGTGAACGTGATGGCCATCATTGTGCAAATCATGCTCATCGATTTGGTGTTTTCACTCGACTCCATCATCACCGCCGTGGGCATGGTCGACGATGTGCGCATCATGATTGCGGCAGTGGTCATATCGCTGGGTTTGATGATGTTGTTTGCCAAGGGGATTGGCCAGTTTGTTGACGCTCACCCCTCTATCAAGATGCTGGCTTTGAGTTTTTTGGTGGTGGTCGGTGTGGTGCTGGTGGCGGAAGGCTTTGGCCACCATGTTCCCAAAGGCTATATTTACTTCGGCATGGCTTTCGCCTTTGGCGTGGAAATGCTCAACATTCGCTTTCGCAAAAAACGCTCGCATGCTGTACAACTTCGCCAATCAACCATGCCAGGTGAAGATGACTGATGGTGTTTTGTCTCAATCTTGGGTGAGGGTTACGCTGTTGGTGTGTGGCTTGTGGCCAGCGCTTGGTTTAAGCCAAAGCGCGAGTTGTTTGCAAAGTACAGCCTACTATGCTGAGTTTTACCAAGGCTTGTACACCATGCACCGGCATGGCTTAGATACCTTTGCCAACGACTCGTCTGATAGACAGTTGTATTTTTTTCAAGTGCAGCGCAATGGTGACAAGGTGGAAAGCAATATTGTGAAAAGTGTGCAAGCCGACAATGCTTTATCGGTCAGCGATAAAAGCAAACTCATACAACTGCACCATGCTGTTGGGCAGCGGTTTCGCGACATGGCGGCGACCGATGCGCAAAGCGCTCAACCCAAAGACAGGGCCAGCGTTTTACGGTTACTACAAGAAGCTTGTCTGTAAAAAAAATAGCTAGGCAATGCTTCCAAAGCGACTAGCAACCTGAGTCATTGATCGTGCCATCGGGCATCACGGTTTTACAAAACTTGGTGTCATCGAGTTTGGCGTCATCCATCTTGGCGCCCTTGAGATTGGTCCCAACCAACACAGCACCTTTCAAATTGGCCTTGCTCAGCATTGCATCACTCAAATCAGCCCCGCTCAGGTTGGCTTCACGCAAGTAGGCGTTGGTGAAGTTGGCCAGATGCAAATTGGCGCCGGTGAAGTCGGTGCGGCGCAAGTTGGCATCTTCGAAGTTGGTCACCAAAGTGCGTTTTTCCATGGGACGCTCTGCCATATTGGCCTTGTCCATCTTGGCCCCAGAGAGGTTGGCGTTTTGCAAGTCTGCGCCGCGCATATCGCGCCCGCTCATGGGGGCGTCTGTTAAGTCGCAGTACTTACAAACATTGGTGGTTTTGAAGTCTTCCAACTTCGTCGCATCAAAAGCACCTGCCTGCCATGGCAAGAATGACATGACGACCAGCAGCAAACGGGATGAAGATTTGAAAAACACAGCATTTCCTTTAAACAAACTCAGTCTGAGCTGCGAATAATACCCAACCCCCTCAGTCATGGGAATTGGGAGGGCCAAAGCCCCGCCATGGCCAGCCGTGCGATCATTGCTATCCGTTCACGAATTCAAGCCTATGTCGTCAAACCGCATCTGTTCTTTTGCAACTTTAGGGGTTGTTTTTGTCTTCAGCTTAGGTGGGGTACTACCGCTGACTGCCGCCCTCGCTCAAACCGAGGTCATCATCAACCAGCCTGGCTCGCCTGCGGTGCTGATCGACGGCAACAAAATCATGGACGCCAAACCTGCATCAGCGACCAAACCCCGCAAACCATCCGCGCCCGCGCCCGCTGACAGTTACACCTCACGCGGTGGTGTGCCACAAAGCAGCACAGAAGAAACCCATTTGTCTAACGGCTTGGTATGCAAAACAGAAAAAGGTCAACGCACATGCCGTTGAAAGGAAAAGCTCGGCTGCTCTGCATGGCAACCATGAGCTTGTGGTTGGCCAGTTCTAGCGCTTGGGGTTACACCGTGACCTGTGAAGCCCAAGGCAGTTTTCCAGAGATGGAGAAAATCATCGTCAAGCCGGCCACAGTTGAAGTCAACATAGAGAGCATTGGCAACCACTTGTACATCAAGATTGAAGGACCCAAGCTTTACGGCATGTTTGTCAATACCTTGATCACCGAAGAATTCAAGGGCCAAGACCTCACTTCTAAGACCAGCATTTGGGTCAAGCGCAAACATCTCGCCAGCCAAGAAGAATCTGAAATCAAAATTACCCGACAGCCCGTAACGCTCTATGCCATGAAAGATGTACATCGCTACGGTAAGAATTTAAAATTCTTGGTGACCGGCCCCTGTCAGCTTCCCTCTTAACTTACAAACTCACCATGTCCGATTTAACCGTTCGCAAGCTCCTGATCGACCTAGAAGCACCTTTCGAGTTGCGTTGGAATGGTGACGATGCTTTCACCTCGGCATTCATGAACGCCTTGTCCATGAGCTTTCCTGTAGGCGAGCAATTTTTCATAGACTCCCTGCGCCGTGGCGTTAAAGAGTTAAGCCCTGAGCTGCAAGCCACCTTAGCCCAAGATATCAAAGGTTTTATCGGCCAAGAAGCCACCCACCGTCGTATTCACGAGCGCTTTAACCAGCATGTTTTAAGACAAGGAATGGTCAATCATTGGGAAAAACGCGCACTGCGCCGCATTGCCCACATTAATCAGAAAAAAGCCATTCATGCCGTGGCCGTCACTGCTGCCTACGAGCACTACACCTCGGTGTTCGCCGCTTGGTTGCTCAACCACCCTGACTTTTTAGCGCAAGCGCCACAGCGTTTGCAAACCTTGTGGATGTGGCATGCCAGTGAAGAAACCGAACACCGTAGTGTGTCCTTTGACATTTACCGCGCCATGGGTGGCAATGATGTTTGGCGTAAACGCTGGATGATCACGGCCACCGTGTTTTTCCTGAGCGACATACTTCGTCAAACCTGTAACAACCTATGGCATGAGGGCAGTCTCTTTAAGGCCAGCACCTGGCGCAGTGCGTGGCGTCACCTGTTTGCCAAACAAGGGCTGTTCACCAGCTCTTATGGGTCTTGGGCGCAGTATTTCCGAGCAGACTTTCACCCTGCTGAGCATGACGACAAGTTGTCGCAACAATGGTTACAAACAAACCAGCAGACTTACCAAGCCATTGGTCAGTCGAGTTAAAACTTTTTTTGAATTGACCATGTTAGACCCTCAAGCCAAAGCCCTGTTGCAACTCATGGTTGACCGCGGTGTACCTGCGGTCAACACCTTGCCACCCAAAGAAGCTCGCGATTTTTATATCTTGCGCAAAGCTTTGACGCAACCCGAACCGCCTGTCATGTCGCATGTGCACGATCACTTGCCCGACTTGGGTGGCGTGAAAGTACCGTTACGCGAATACCGCCCCATGGGTGCCTCTGCCACTGAGGCTTTGCCTGCATTGGTTTATTACCACGGCGGTGGCTGGGTGATTGGCAACATCGAAACCCACGATGTGCTGTGCCGTCAACTGAGCCATGCCAGCGGTTGCGCAGTGTTTTCAGTGGATTACCGCTTGGCCCCAGAGCATGTTTTTCCTGCTGCCTTTGATGACGCATTGGCGGCCTTTCATTGGGTGGTGGCGCAAGCCGCCTCCTTGCACATTGACCCACGCCGTGTTGCCGTGGGCGGCGACAGCGCAGGTGGTAACTTGGCCGCTGCCGTGTGCTTGGGCGCCAAGGAGGCGGCCCAAACACCCGCTTTTCAATTGCTGATTTACCCCGCCACCTTGATGTACCCCGACACCCCCAGTTACCACGCCAATGCGGAAGGCTATGGACTCACAGCCAAGGCCATGCACTGGTTCATGGACCATTACCTGCCAACGCGTGAGCATGGCAACGATTGGCGCGCATCTCCGCTAAAAGCACCTTCTCATGCAGGTCTCCCTCCCGCTTTGGTTCTGACGGCGGGCTATGACCCCCTAAAAGATGAAGGCTATCTATACGCTGATGCTTTGTCTGGGGCTGGGGGTGTGGCAGAGTACGTCTGCTTTGAGCGGCAGATCCATGGCTTTATCACCATGGGTCGCATCATGCGCGAAGCTTTGAGTGGCGTAGAAGTTTGCGCACAAGCGCTACGCCGTTATTTGAGTGTCTAAATCAGAACATCACACCATGAAACTCAACGTCAACGGACAAACCCACCAACTCGATGTTGAACCCGAGATGCCTCTGCTTTGGGCACTGCGCGATGAACTCGACATCAAAGGCCCCAAATACGGTTGCGGCATTGCCCAATGCGGTGCATGTACCGTGTTGCTTAACGGCGAACCTGTCCGCTCTTGCTCCTACCCTGTATCGTCTGCTGCCGGACAACAAGTTGTCAGCATCGAAGGCTTGGCTACCAAAGGCAAACTTCACGCGGTCCAAAAAGCTTGGATAGACCACCAAGTCCCCCAATGTGGTTACTGCCAAGGCGGCCAAATGCTGGCAGCAGTTGCGCTGCTGAAAAAGAAACCCAAGCCCACCGACGAGGACATCGATGCGGCCATGACCAATATTTGCCGCTGCGGCACCTATGCACGTATGCGTACGGCCATCCACGCTGCAGCACGTCAGGCAGGTCAATCATGAACCGCCGTGACTTTTTACAAGTTAGCTCCAGCGCCACTGTAGCCCTGAGCTTGGGTTTTGTTATGCCCTCTGAAGCCCAAAACGCCAGCGTCCAAGAGGTCAATGCTTGGATAGACATCCATGCTGATGAATCGATCGTGATTCGCTATGCACGCACAGAAATGGGCCAAGGAAGTCGCACCTCTGCGCCCATGCTGATTGCCGAAGAACTTGAAGTTGATTGGAAGAAGGTGCGCATTGAAGATGTGCAAGCGCATGAAAACTTGAAACGCAAACGCGCCTATGGCGACATGGCGAGTGTGGGCAGTCGCACCATCCGTAACTCGCAAGAATATTTGCGCAAAGCCGGAGCCTCTGCACGCATGATGCTGGTGCAAGCCGCCGCCCAACGTTGGAGCGTCCCTGTCAATGAATGCCAAGCTCTGCTGGGCAAAGTGGTTCACACACCCAGCAAGAAAACCCTGAGCTATGGTCAGTTGGCATTGGATGCCGCCAAACTAACCCCACCCAAAGATGTGGTGCTGAAAGACCCCGCCACGTGGACTTTGGCTGGCAAACCCATCCCTAGGGTGGACATGTACGACATCGTGACGGGAAAGATTCGCTTCGGCGTCGATACCCAGTTGCCCGGTATGTTGCACGCTGCGATTGCCCAGTCGCCGGTGTTTGGCGGCAAAGTTATCAGCTTGGACAGCAGCAAAGTGGATAACCGCCGTGGCATCGTCAAAGTGCTGAACATGGGCGAATTTGTGGCGGTGGTGGCTGACAACTGGTGGCGAGCCAAAGAAGCTTTGCGTGATGTGTCCATCGAGTGGGACAGCGGCAAGTACGCGCAAGTCAACAGTGCTGGCCTGATGAAGTTGTACCGCGAAGGTCTGAGCCAAAGCGATGCCGCTGTGGCCCGTCAAGACGGAAATGCCGTGGCTACGCTAGAGAAAGCCAGCAAGGTCATCGATGCCGAGTACTACACACCTTACTTAGCCCATGCCACCTTAGAGCCTATGGTGTGCACGGCTTGGCTGCAAGACGATCAATTGCAAATTTGGGTATCTACCCAAAACCCAGAGTCCAGCCTGACAGCAGCAGCCAGCACCGCGGATGTGCCGCAAGAAAATGTCAAAGTGTTCGCCATGCAAATGGGCGGCGGCTTGGGTCGCAAAAGCCCACAAGACTTCACACGTCAAGCAGTAGCGATTGCCAAGGCCATGCCAGGCAAACCCATCAAACTCATGTGGAGCCGTGAAGAGGATACCCAGCACGACCTCTATCGCCCAGCCAGCTTGGTCAAAGTTCGCGCCAGCATTCAAGCCGACGGCAAACCTGATGCGCTGCATATCCGCGTCAGCGCACCTTCCATTTTTTCTCAATTGCTGCGTATGCCGCTGCAAAATGGTGTGGATCCGCAAGCCGTTGCATCTTTCAACGATCACCCTTACGACATACCCCATTGCTTGGTCGACTTTGCCCAACGCAGTGCCCATGTGCCTGTGGGGTTTTGGCGTACCGTGGGTCACTCGCAAAACCCGTTTGTGCGGGAGTGTTTTGTGGATGAGTTGGCGCATGCAGCAGGCATTAACCCTTTGGCTTACAGGCTCTCACTTTTGCCCAACAACGAAAAAGCCAACCGCGATCGCGGCATCTTGCAGGCGGTGGCCAAAGCAGCCGATTGGGACAATCCGCTGCCAGCAGGTGTTTTTCGTGGGATTGGGCAAACCGATGGCTACGGCAGTCACACAGCCTGTGTTTGCGAGGTCTCGGTCAACGCCAAAGGCGAGGTGCGCATACACCGCATCGTCATCGGCATCGACCCCGGCTACGCGGTCAACCCCGACAACATCCAAGCCCAACTCCAAGGCAGCGTGGTGCACGGCTTGTCAGCTATTTTTTGGGGCGAGATGACTGTGAAAGATGGTCGCATTGAGCAATCCAATTTCCACGATTACCGCTTGATGCGCATGAATGAAATGCCCAAAGTGCAAACTGTGATTGCCGCCAGCGGCGGTTTTTGGGGTGGCGTGGGTGAGCCTGCGCAAGCGCCTTTGGCGCCAGCCTTGGGCAACGCTTTGTTCGCAGCCACGGGCAAACGCATACGCTCGCTTCCTTTGAAAAACCACGGCTTAAGTTTGGTCAAAGCATGAAGCGTGGGTATTTGCTTGCTGTGTTGGCGCTTAGCCCTTTGGTGTGGGCAGCAGACACCATGCCTGCCACACCGTCAGCAGCAACCGCAGACGCAACGCGGGGTCGCAAACTGCTTTTGGCTCGCCAAGATACTGGCTGCATTTTGTGTCACCAACTGCCAGGTTTCAAAGAAGGCGGAGAAATGGGTCCTTCACTGACAGGTGTGGGTGAGCGCCTGAGCAGCGAACAAATACGCCAACGCATTGCCGACCCCCGTGTGCTAAACCCTCAAACCTTTATGCCGGCTTATTTCAGTACTGCTGGTCTTCATAATGTCGCCAAACCCTTGCAAGGAAAAACCGTGCTCACCGAGCAAGGCTTGGAAGACATCATTGCCTATTTATTGAAAAATCCTACATGAGGTATCGCTTGCTATCCCGTCGCCAGTCAATCTTGAACATTTTTCAAACCATCCTCGCAACCAGCATCGGTGGCTTGTGGCTGGGTTCAGCGAAAGCACAAGTGGACAAACTTACCATCACAGGATTAGCAGAAGCACGGTTGCGCACTTTCGAGGAAATGGTAAGACCTTATGTGCAAAACCAAGAACTCAAAAAAGAAGCTGTGACCTTGTCACTTCCCATGTTGGCAGACAACGGCCACATGGTGCCCTTGAGTCTGAAGATTGACAGTCCCATGACCGAGGCCTCGCATATCACCCACGTATACCTTATTTCGCAACGCAACCCTGTTCCTTTGATGGCGAAGTTTGTCATGGGTCCATGGAGCGGCCGCGCTGATTTGAGTACACGTGTGCGTTTGTCTGGTAACCAAAACGTGATTGCTTTGGCCAGACGATCAGATGGAAACTTCATTTACGACGTGCAAGAGGTGGTGGTCACCGAAGCAGCTTGTGTGGACAATGGCTGATGAGTTCCGCTCGCTTACAAATCCCACCACGAATCGTTCAGGGCGATATTTTCAAAGTTCGCCTGTTGGTCAATCATCCCATGGACAGTGGTTTTTTGCGCGATATCGATGGCGTGATCATTCAACGCAACGTCATCCGACACCTGCTTTGCACCTTGAATGGCCGAGAGGTGTTTCGCGTAGAGCCCACCACAGGCGTAGCGGCCAACCCTTTGTTTGAGTTTTATTTGCGAGCAACCGAGTCGGGCGATATGCTGTTTCGCTGGGTCGACGACAAGGCTTATATTGGCGAATTACGCCACACCTTGGTGGTCGAATCTGCCAACATTTCTAAGCCTGCCAGCAACTGACCGTCCAACATGCGTTTTGCCGTTTGCAAGTCTTTTCTTTTTTTGTTGATAGCTGGTTTAGTTGTTGCCTTACCTTCGCATTCACAGCAACGCATCATCCCTTTGGATAAATTGCAGTCTGGCTTGCATTACTCAGGGCCAGAAGTACAGTCTTTGCAAACCGATGAGTTTGCCAACCCTGGCAATATCGCTTTAGACAACGGCATCAAGTCCTGGTCCAAACCCGAAGGCAAAAGCAACAAAAGCTGCCAGTCCTGCCATGGTGAACTCGTCAAAATGAAGGGCGTGTCCATCCGCTACCCCGCCATCGACAAAGCCACCGGCAAACTCTTTAACCTAGAAGACCGCATTCGCAACTGCCGCGTGAAAAACCAAAAAGCCGCTGAATGGACTTTTGAGTCCGATGAGTTAGTGGCCATGACATTGGCCGTCACCAGCACCTCTCGCGGGCTGCCTTTGCAAGCGCAAATTGACGGGGCGGCCAAAAGCCATTTTGAAAACGGTCAACGTCTTTTCATGACACGCCAAGGCCAAATGAACCTGGCCTGCACGAATTGCCACGACCAGCACTATGGCCAAAAACTGTTTACCGACCCTTTAAGCCAAGGCCAAGCAAACGGCTATCCGCTCTACCGAATCGATTGGCAACGTGTTGCCTCGCTTGAGCGGCGACTGCGTTTTTGCTACACCGGCGTGAAAGCTGAAATACCCCCGTGGGGTCACATCGATATGCGCGACATCAGCCTTTACCTGATGTGGCGCGGACAAGGCTTGTCCGTCGAAGCGCCCGCTGTGCGCAAATAAACGACGGCTAAAACGTCGCCAATACCTTGGCCCACAAAGCGGGTGTCACCTCTGGCAAGACACCAAACCAAGAAGCAAACGCTGGTCTGGCTTGGTGCAACAACATGCCCAAACCATTCACCGTGGGGTTGCCACGCGCAGCAGCACGCAGCAACAAATCGGTTTGCAAAGGGGTGTAGACAATGTCGGACACCAAAGCATGGGCAGGTAAGGCATCGAGTTGCAAATCCAAGGCAGGTTGACCCTGCATGCCTTGGGTGGTGGTGTTGACCAAGAGTGCCGCGCCCTCAAGCGCAGCATGGCGCTCAGACCACGCAAAAGCTTTGACAGGTGCGCCAAATTCTTGCGCCATTGCCAAGGCTTTGTCTTGGCTGCGGTTGAGTAAACGAATGTCTGACGCTCCGGCATCGGCCAATGCCCAAACCACCGCTCGCGCCGCACCTCCCGCACCCAGCACCACAGCAGGGCCTGCGCTGGCTTGCCAACTGCTGTGGGCTTCACGCAAACTTTGGATAAACCCAAATGCATCAGTGTTGGTGCCGTGCAAGCTGCCGTCAGCACGTACGGTCAAGGTATTGACGGCCCCTATGCGCTTGGCCATGGGGTCTACCTGATCGACCCAAGGCAAGGCCTCTATCTTGTGTGGCAAGGTGAGGTTGCAGCCTGCAAAACCCAAGGCTTTCATGCCCGTTAATGCCTCAGGCAAATGCAGCGGGTTGACTGCCAGCGGAATGTAAGCGCCATGCAGTCCATGCTCGGCTATCCAGTGAGAGTGAATCAGTGGCGAGCGAGAGTGGGAGATGGGCCACCCCATGACCCCAGCCAAAATAAATGAATGAGTTGCCATAAGAGCGTTAGCATATCGCTAGTTGGAAGGTGAGAAACCTGCCCCCCGCATGTGAAACAATCAGCACAGTTCCGTCAACTGTCCCGAGATGTCAGCCACTACGCCCACTTCTATTGCTCGTTTTCACCATTTCTTAGCGCAAATCACGCGCTTGGTGGATATTGCACCTACAGAAGCCGAACTTTTATCTCAAGCGCGTCAATGCCTGCAGTCCCTGATAAGCCACGATGACTGGTTGATGCCTGAGTTTGCACAGCCTCATCCTCAGCATTACCAACAGTATTTGTTGTATGCAGATCCACAAGACCGCTTTTCGGTGGTGAGTTTTGTAGGTGCGCCCCGTGCATCCACACCTATCCATGACCACACCGTCTGGGGCTTGGTGGGTATGTTGCGCGGCTCGGAATTTTGCCAACCCTACAGCCGCATGTCTGATGGTCGTTGGGCGCCAGCCGGTTTTCAAATCGATATGCTGCCAGGAGATGTTGAAGCCATCTCGCCGCGTATCGGGGACGTACACAAAGTGTGGAATGCCTTAGCTGATGAAGTCTGCGTCAGCATTCATGTTTACGGTGGCAATATTGGTCTCATGGAGTGCAACAGTTACCGAGAAGATGGAACGCGCAGCAAATTTTTGTTTGGTTATTCAAATATCACGTCTGTTGCAGAGGCGCCAATACAACCACCGCCTGTTGCAGCAACCCCTGCACCTTTCATCGCTCCTGTTGTTATTGCAAACCCTACCCTGACTGTTGCACCATCTGTGGTCGTACCCGTGCCGGTGATTGAAGCGACTGAAGCCGCTCACCCCTATGCCGTCACGAGTTACGCACAAATAAAGGCAGCCCTATTGGCCAAGGAAGAAATCTCGCTTATTGATGTGCGCGAAGAGGATTTTTATGCCCAAAGCCATCCTCTGTTTGCCATCAACGTTCCCTATGGGCGTATTGAAGTGGATATGTGGCGACGCACACCACGACGCGACACACCTTTGGTGGTTTACGACAATGGTGAAGGCTTGGCATTGCAAGCTATGCCTCTATTGCAACGCCTGGGTTACAGCCAATTAAGCGTGATGCAAAACGGCTTGGCTGGCTGGGCAGCCGCAGGGGGTGAGTTGTTTCGTGACGTTAACGTGCCTAGCAAATCGTTTGGCGAACTGGTCGAGACGCAACGCAAAACGCCCTCTTTTTCTGCCCTTGAGGTTAAGGCCTTGCTCGAAAGAGGCTCAGACATGGTGTTACTTGACGCCCGCCGATTTGACGAATACCAATCCATGAGCATTCCAAGCGCCATCAACGTCCCAGGGGGGGAGTTGGTCTTAAGAGCGCGCTCACTTGCGCCAAGTCCCACCACCCGCATCGTGGTCAACTGTGCGGGTCGCACCCGCAGCATCATCGGCGCACAGTCGCTGATCAATTCCGGCATACCCAACCCCGTGTGCGCCTTGCGCAATGGAACGATAGGCTGGTCGCTTGCTAACTTGGAATTCGTCAAGGGAGCTAGCCTGCGCTTTGGCCAAACCAATGAGAACGATCGCAGCAAAGCCGCGGCTTCTGCGCTGGCCTTGTTGTTCCGCGCGGGTGTGCCCCGAATTGATCAAGCCACTGTCAAGCAATGGCTGACTGAAACAGATCGCAACACCTATGTGTTTGATGTACGCACCCCTGAAGAATATGCCCAAGGTCATTGGTCAGGTGCTGTCAGTGCGCCAGGCGGTCAGTTGGTGCAAGAAACCGATCACTTCATTGGCGTACGCGGTGCACGTGTGGTGGTGTATGACGACGATGGTGTACGAGCCAGTATGACGGCTTCTTGGTTGGCACAAATGGGCTGGCAAGTTGCTGTTATGAAAGACATCACTAACCAAGATCTGCAAAGTAAAGCCACAGGACCTGACGAGGATTTACTTCCCACGCTTGCGCCGTTGTCTGTGGTTGATCCCCCTACCCTCAAAACTTGGCTGGCTAACCGCAGCAACCTGAGCATGGTCATCGATGTCGGTGACAGCGCAACTTATGTCAAACGTCATATTCCTGGCGCGTGGTGGTTATTGCGCTCTCAATTGACACAAGACTTCAACCGCGTTCACAAAGCCAACCGCTATGTCTTGACTTGTGGAGATGGCCGAATTTCACGGTATGCCGTGGCAGAGTTGCAGCCCCTGCTGCGCGCCGGCGTGGAAGTCCTGTGGTTACCGGGCGGCAATGCGGCGTGGCAAGCTGCTGGCTTTAGTACACAACAGGGCGAATCTTATTTGGCCAGTCCGCGCATTGATCGCTACCGCCGCCCTTATGAAGGCAGCGATAACCCTGCGCTTGCCATGCAAACTTATTTGGATTGGGAACACGGTTTGGTTGAACAACTTAAACGTGACGGCACGCACCACTTCAAGGTGATTTAAACCTCTATGGATTCTGCTTGGGTCGCGCTTGCACTCACCCTGAAAGTTGCGGGTTGGGCTACTGCCATCAATTTGCTGATGGGGGTTGCCGTTGGCTATGCCTTGTCACGTTGGCGTTTCCGTGGTCGAGATGTTATAGACGCAGTACTGACCTTGCCCATGGTCTTACCCCCCACGGTGCTGGGCTACTACTTGTTGGTCTTACTGGGTCGCCATGGTGCTGTAGGTCAGTGGTTGCAACAAAACCTTGGCATTCAGTTGATCTTTACTTGGCAAGGCGCGGTCATCGCTGCAAGCGTGGTCGCCTTCCCGCTGGTATTCAAATCTGCGAGGGCAGCTTTTGAAAATGTGGAGCCCTCCCTAGAACAAGCAGCGCGGGTATTGGGTCTGAGTGAGGCTGCCGTTTTCTTTCGAATCACACTGCCCTTGGCTTGGCGAGGTATTTTGTCAGGCACCCTCTTGGCCTTTGCTCGCGCAACCGGCGAATTCGGCGCCACGCTGATGGTGGCTGGAAGTATCGTCGGTGAAACGCAAACCCTGTCGATCGCAGTGTATGAAGCCGTACAAGCTGGGCAAGACCAAACCGCAAATTTTTTGGTACTGGTGACCTCTGTCAGTTGTTTGGCACTGCTTTTGAGTGCAGGCTATTTGGCGCCAGGTCGTATTGCGGGGCAAGCCCAACGAGGTGATCGATGATGTGGCAAGTAGAACTACACAGTCGCTTTGGACATCAACAATCTGCTTTCGAGCTTGATATTGCTTTTACCAGCAATTCACAGCGACTGGTGCTGTTTGGGCCATCGGGTGCAGGCAAGACACAAACATTGATGATGATGGCGGGTTTGAATACACCACAGCACGGCAGGGTGGTCTTTAATGACAAGATCTTGTTCGATAGTCAAAGCGGTGTTCATCTGCCTGCGAAAGTGCGTGGCTTGGGCTATGTCTTTCAAGATTACGCCTTGTTTCCTCACCTGACAGTGCGTCAAAACATTGGTTTTGCCCTTCATGAGGGCTGGCTTAACCCGCCTCCTTCGCACAAAGATCCGTCGGTAAACCATTGGATAGAGGTTTTCCAACTTGAAGCAGTCGCGAATCTGTACCCCGAACAGATCTCAGGTGGGCAGCGTCAACGTACCGCTTTAGCCCGTGCGTTGGTATCACAACCTGAGGCGTTGTTGTTAGATGAACCTTTTGCCGCCATGGACCGACCCTTGCGGCTGCGGCTACGCAGTGAGTTGTTGCAACTGCAAGCAGAGCTGTCCTTGCCCATGGTACTTATCACCCACGATGAGGAAGATATGCAAGCCTTTGCCCAAGAGGTGATTCAAGTGGACAACGGCAAGGTAGTTAGCGACTCCAGCCCATCCGACTGAGCAAGCCATCGCGTTTGACCCATTGGTGCCATACAGCAGCCGATATATGCAAGATGATGATGATCATCATGACAAAAGCCGTGACTTCATGGATCGTACTGAAGAACTCTTTGCCCTCAGGGGAGGGCTCCCACAGTTTGGGCAAAGGCAAGCCAAAGAACTTGACCGGGTAGGCTGAAAAGCTAGAACCCATGAAACCCGACAGCGGCAATACCACCATGCAAACATACAAAAAGCGATGAACCCATTGGCTCAACTTGTTTTGAAACGCAGTGTTGCCAATGGGGGATGCGGGTACCGAATGGGTGACACGCCAGCCCAAGCGCCACAAAATCAAGAAGCCTAAGGAAATGCCAATCGACTTATGCAGGTTGAACCATTCGGCACGAACGCCGGGCGGGTCTTTGGGAATGTCTTCCATCCACATGCCCAAACCCAGTTGGTAAAGAAGCCCCATGGCCAAAACCCAATGCAGCACCACCAACATGCGGTCATATTTCAAAGGTATCGTTGTGTCACCGGCAGCATCTGTCGCGGAATGGTCAGAACTCATGAAAGCTTTCGGTTAATGGACAAAGACAAAGCGACGACTAGTTAGCAACCACGCCCCATGGCAGTTTACCTGTAGGTATCTCTTTGACCATTTTGCGACTGGCAACATCCACCACGCTGACAGTACCGCTGCGGCCTGACGCAATGTAAAGTTTTTGACCATCAGGTGAAAAACTCATGTTCCAAGGACGCTGACCGATGGCGATGTTCTCCACAACTTTGAATGTTGCGGTATCAACCATGGACACATTCGCGTCCCCTCCATTGGTAGCAAACACATAAGCACCATCAGGAGACACAACGACGCCCGCTGTGCGTTTACCTACTGACTGCTTACCCACCACTTTTCGCTCGACCATATCTATGGCAACGAGCAAACTGGCAGCCTCTACAGCGACATACGCTTTTTTACCATCAGGACTAAAGGCAATACCGCGAGGACGCTCGCCTACTTTGATGGAGCCTACTTGCTTGCGTTTTTCAATGTCCAGCACATCCACTTGATCGGCCTCTTCCGCAGAAACCAGCATGAGCTTGCCATCAGGGCTGAAAACACCATGTTCGGGGTTTTTGCCATGAACGGGGATTTCGAACTCAACTTTCAGTCGCTGTGTATGTATGAAGCTGATGCTGTTGGCGCCCTCATTTGCAATGCCCAGCCAATCGCCATTGGGTGAGCAATACACCGCTTCAGGAGATTCACCAAGTTGCACACGTTGTTCGATCACGGCCTTTACAGGGTCAATCACCCACAGCTGTGCTTTGGTCTGTTCTGTGACATAGAGTTTTTTGCTGCCCTTGCACACGGCGAGGCCACGCGGTTTGCCGCCTGTATCAATGGTGGAGGCCACGGTATCTGTGGCGATATCAATGACAGAGATGGTACCTGCGCCCTCGTTGGTGGCGTAGGCGCGGGATTGGGCGAAGGAATTAAGACCCAACAAACACAGACATAGCAGCATAAAGTATTTCGAGCTTCTCATATCCAAGACTTCCTTTGGAGGAGGTTAAGAAAAGAAAGATCTTATATCGCTTGAAACACTGCTATGCATCTTTAAAACTTATAAACCACCTTAGCGCCAACAATCCATGACTGACCAGCTGCCGGTTCAAAAAATCGGGAATTTGCATCATTGACTTTGACTGAGCCAATGTACTGGACATCGGTCAAATTGTTGACCGTTACATACTCGGTGAATTGAAATGCATCTTTCTTCTGGGTAAGACTGGCGCGCAAGTTATAGGTTGTAAAAGACGGTGCCGAGTCGGAATTTAGATCGTCAACTTGAACATTGCTGCTGTATGTTGCATTCACTGCAGTTTGAAATCCCCAGGGCTCGTATTTCCAAGCTAGCTCTGCAAAGGTTTGCTGACGATAAGTACCAGGAATGACGTTACCAGTTTTTACCGTTTTCCCAGCTGGCGTGGTGAATGGTGACTCAAATGTCGCATTTAAAACCGTGTGTGCAACAACTGCTGACAAGCCATAGGGTAAGGACGACTGTGCAGACAATTCGATACCTTCACGCTTTGTAGCGCCAGCATTTTTAAAGCTCCCGGTGCTTCCTTGGAGCTTTTCAGTCACAATTTCATTGTTGGTGTTCACTCTGAAAAATGCAGCATTGATAACAGCAGCATCATGAGGAAACCATTTGGTACCCACTTCAAAGTTGGAACTTTTGCTAGGCAAAAAATACTTTCTTGGACCCAATGCCGCATTTGTGGGGTCTACATAGGTAATTTCAGTCAGTGTTGGTGTTTCAAAGCCGCGGCCGGCATTACCGTAAATGTTCAGAGTTGGTAACAACTTGTGTACCAATCCCACCACTGGTGTGGTCTTAGCAAAAATTAAATCGGTGTTACCAGTCACAGGTCCGTCCGGATTGTCTTCAATCTTGAGTTTCAAATTTGTACGCCGCAAACCCGCATGAAGATCCCACTGGTCGGCAAATGACCACATGCCTTGTATGTATTGGTCAAAGTTATTGGCGCTTTGTTTTTCGTCCCTGGTCCAGGTGGCGCTTGTACCTGTGATGACTCCGCCAGTTGCTGGTTGATCACGTCGTTTGTCTTCCATTTGCCCATATGCCAAACCGTATGTCACGTTATACGGCTTGGTCAACAACATACCTTTGTTGGCATATTTCAATTCAGTGCCTGAATAACTTCTGTCAATGCTACTTAGACGACCCACAGCATTAGTGCCGTTTGTTGAAAGGTATTGGGCGTTTGTTCTTGTCCCCGCATAGGCAATCGCATTAAAGAGATTAGAGCCATCAATTTTGTGTTCTAAATTGAATCCAATTTGGGTATTGCTGCGTGCAACTCGGGTATTGGCCTGGGTTGGCAGAAAACTTGTGGCAACTTCCCTTGGCGAAGTGAAGGCCGAAGGCTCACGGCTGCTGGTTGACGTGCGAACAGAGCCTCCAGGGTCATTGGCGTTTTGATCAAACCAGTTCATTAATGTCGTCAGGTTTGTATCTTCTGAGAATTTCACACCTAGCTTAGCGGTTGCTTGTTTTTTATCAGAGGCGCTTTGTTTTCTATAGCCATCAGACGCAAAGTCAGAAACATTAACTTGGTAGTCAATGCCTTTTTGATTTCCAGCAGCCTCCAAAGACTGTCGCCTTGTTCCGTCAGTTCCACCGAGCACATCAACAGACATTGAGGGCTGAGTGCCTGGCTTACCGGTCAACATCTGAATGACACCACCAGAGGAGTTGCCGTACATTGCAGAAAAAGGTCCTCGCATGACTTCGATTGAATCAACTATCCCAAGATCAACGCTACCAGGATTGCCAATACCATCAGGCAAAGATAGTGGTATGCCATCAACATAAATACGAATACCGCGAACACCAAAGGATGAACGGGCACCAAAACCTCGGGATGAAATTTGAGGGTCTTGAGCCATTTGGTTTCGATTTTGAGCAGTAAGACCTGGAACTCTTGCCAAACTTTCGGACAAAGTCATTCTCAATTGACCATCTTGAATGTCTTGTTTACCTACTTTGTCGATTGACATGGGCAAATCAAAAGCGTCCTGCTCAAGTTTTGTGGCAGTTACAACAATGCTTGAAAGTGCTTTAGTTTCTTCAGCTAATGTTTGCTGAGAAGTCAAGGTAAGGATGCCCAAGGCGATAGCAGAATAGCGAGGAAAAGGTTTCATTATTTTGAAGTATGAAAGTGAGAAAAAAATGCCTATATGTAGGCATCCATGGTGGAGAGCGAGTTTAGTGAGCTTGTTTCTTTTCACCTAATCGACCTTTAAATTCCCCCCTAACTCCCACCTAGATATTTTCTGTAGTCGCCTCAGTTATCATGCGCCCTCTTCTATCGAGGCACTTTCAATTGAAGTCTTTTTTCCAGAGCCTGAAAAATAAAAACCCACACTGGGAAGTTGAGCCATTGTGGTTTGAGTGGTTGGTATTGGTGGGTTTATTTGTGTTCGCCACTTGGTTGCTTGGCATTCAAGGTGTATGGCATTTACTTCTAAGCTCTGACCCCACAGGTATCACGCTTGTCATCATCATCGTGTTTGCTGTGTCTACCCTGTGGTGCGGGGTACGCTCTAAAGAGCTCACGCGTCAAAGAGATTTGCTGTCCTTGGCCAGCGCTTCGGGTGTGGAGTTCATGGTGCAAGCTGAGGGCTGGGCGGGTGAATATTGGAATGCATTGGCATTAAACCCCCAAGACAGCGGCGCACCACTCGACTTGTTGATGGAGCACACCCATGGCTCGCATTCCACCGCATGGTGGGTGAATGGCGTTCAACTCAAGCTAGGGTTGCTGGGCAAAGTGATTGGATTTTCAGTGCTGGCCATGCAAATCGGTCAAATCCAAAGTTTTGATCCCTCACAAGCCCAAGACCTTCTTCGCAACCTCACATCAGGTTTGGGCGTTGCACTGCTCACCACCATGGTGGGCTTGGTCGGCAATATCTTGCTTGGCCTGCAACTTACCCGCATGGACCGCTTTGCCGATGATTTGGTGGCGCAAGCTCAGCGCCACGGCATGCGAATCGCTCGCTGATCACAGCTGTCATATGCGCAAGCTCAGACACTCTCGCGAACCTGAGGTCGATCCTTTTTACGACATGTTGTTCAACATGCTCATCGCCTTTGTGTTTTGCTTCATCATTGCGTTGTTGGCCATGAACCCTAAGGCGCTGAAGTCAGGCGACATTCCTGCCAAAGCCGAATTCATCATCACGCTGTCATGGCCTGACTTGAACCCCAATGATTTGGATTT
>CAMATW010000029.1 GCA_945861305.1 Bordetella parapertussis
TATTTTAATTTATTAAATTTCAAACACCAATTCTTCATTTCTTACCTCATAAGTTCATATTTCCCCTGTCAACAGTTGTAGTCCTGCCTATAGCGATAATGGATTACGTCACCAAAAATAAAGAAAGCACCCATGCAAGCCATTTGGAACCAGACCATCGTCGCTGAAAGCGACAACACCGTATTGCTTGAGGGCAATCACTATTTCCCATTAAGCGCTTTAAAACCCGAATTCATTTCACCCAGTAACCACAAAACCATGTGTGCTTGGAAAGGTCAAGCCAGCTACTATTCTTTGTTGGTCAATGGCGAACTGAACATAGACTCAGTTTGGTACTACGCAGACCCCAAACCACAGGCCGAGGAGATTCGTGGCCGCGTGGCCTTTTGGAAAGGCGTGAAGGTCATTGAATGAAGCACCGCCATGAAATTAGCGCTTACCGTCGACACGCATTTGCTCACCAATGACTTGTATGCGCGCCTCTCCTTGCACCAAGGCGTCTGCGTTGCTGTGCACAGATTAGTAAAACCCAAATGCAAATCGTGGGTTAAGGCGCGGTGGATCCCAGCAAAAAACCACATGCTCCTTGCGATTGAAAACACAAAGGGCTTGATGAGCTGCCCCACATCACAAGGACTGACCAAGCGGGTAATGGGGTTGTGGCGCTTGCCATGGGTTTTGAAAACGATGGCTGCAGATGTGGGGGAAATCATGAATTGGATTGTGCAAAAAAAGGGCTCGGCGTGTTGCCGAGCCCTCGTGATTGGGCTGGGGTCTATTGAATGATGCATTAAAACCTATGTATAGAATCGGTATAGCACCGGTATTACCCATTATTGTTCCCCCATTTATTCCCCCGCTTTGTTTTTGCTACCCCCTTGAAATAGGAGCTTTAAAAGTCTAGAAGGCTGGCATGGTCTCAAGGCTATTTCGGTTTAGCCGCACCTTGTGGCCCACTTGCCTTAACAGGGGGGGGGGAGGGTATCAATGGCTATAGGGAATGTTGTGGCAGCCACCTTGACACTTAAAAAAACAAATTCGCTACTGTTGCGAAGTGGGTTCAAGAAGCCTTGAAAGGGAAGTGTCTAATTGGTTGGCTAATCTCAAGATTTATTCATAAATTCTCTTGTGGTGTGCTCAGGTTGCAACCAACTCGCACAATCTGGCACCCCACGAATATCAGGAGAGATCTGAGCGTAGGCGGTGAGGTCGCAGACACGAATCTTCAACGTCAGCCAAATAGTGCCTGCCACCATGCAACCCTCTCTTTGGGAACCAGCATGTAATCCCAGTAGGATCTGTTACATACCGCTTGCCAAGTTTCATGATCATCGATCACATTAGTAAAAAAGTCTGAGAGCACATAATCGTTATCGAGTGCAAATTCCAGTAAGGTCGAGGCTTGGTGGCCATAAACAGAATATGAAGGCTCGCCATACTCGACGCTAACCAATGGCCTGAATTTGGTTAGTGTATTTACTGCACCATGCAAACAATCTATTTCCGCACCCTCAACGTCGATCTTGATGTAGTCAACCCGATCAAGGTCGGCCAACTGCTCATCAAGTGTGCTTACAGTAACGATTATGGTTTCAACATTTAAATCGGCACGATCAAAAACTCTTTCCTTCAACCCGGACAACGCGGGTAAGTTGCGGACAATTTTGAAAGGAAGTGTGCCCGGGTATCTTGATAGCGCAAAAGGGCGCAAGTCAACAACTTTATTACCCTTAAATGTCTTCTTGAGCTTGGCAAACAGATGGGGTATCGGCTCGAATGCCACCACCTTGCCGTTGTCACCCGCAAAACGTGCCAGGTGTTCCGTATGACGCCCGGCGTGAGCGCCGACGTCAATCGCGACCGATCCAGGCTTGATAAAGTTTGAGTAGGTTTGAACCAGCAGTTGTTCATAATCCGGCACGACCACTCCTAGGTGGAGTCTTCTCAAAACTTCAGCGGCTGCAATTGCGGGATTGGATATCATGACATACCCTCAAAAAAGCTGGTCTGACACAAGTAACAAAGTAATAGGGCAATAAGTTTCGTCTTCATAGATACTTCCCAGAGGTGGTGTCATACTTAAATGACTTTACTAACTATTTTCCATAATGCCAAGGAATTCCCTAATTGGCGTGTCACAACGATACCCCATGTTGTGTAGCTCCTGATAAAGATCCATCAAGTTACGGAATCCATCAGTCTTAGACCCAAAGCCAGCAGCATGAGTTAGTTCATTGCAGGTTCGCAGGGCAAAATTTAAAAGCACTCCAGCCTCAATACACACTCCCGCTCCCAAACACAGTATTGAAATCTGCCAAAGTGTTTAGTTGAGAATCCTGTACCCCTGACAGCCCCACTAATTTGATGAGCACATTGTTGCCCCCAGCAGACCAGATCAGGTTTACCTGACCGTCGCTATAGCTGGCATTGGTCAGAGTGGGCGCAGCACCTGTTGCAAAGTCGATTCGGTCGCCAACTCCAAAGCCGCTGATGGTGAAGTCAAAGCTGGCCGCCGCAAGCACGAATGTGACAACGCCTTGGCTGGCATTGGCAGTGCCCGTTGCATTCACAAGCACGGTCTTGGCCGCCACTGCCGAGGTAATCGTGGTATCCCGGCTAGACAGCGCCGAAGCCAGTATGTTGGCATCCCGGATTGGGGCCAGCCAGTTACTCGCAATCGCAAAGGCGGCAGCACCAACATAGTTCTCGGTCTCGGCATTGGTGTTCAATGCGTTGGTGAACGCCGTGGCCGCTTCAATCTTGTTGATGATGGCGATATTGTCAGCGCTGCCAGGTGTAGTGCCGCTTGAGAGTGCACCAGCAATGGTGGTGATGTTGTGGCGTCCTGCAGCCATTTCTCCGGCCCACCATTGCACGCCACCGTCATTGACATCGACTACACGGCCAAAGAGGTTCTGATAGAGCTTGGTGATGAGCACAGTGTTTTGCTGGCCGATGTAGATGGCTTGGTATTCGGCTGAACTGCTGAAGCTGTTTTGCAGCATCGTCATGCTAATACCGTTAGCCAACAGTCCTTCCCAGTAGCCCAGTCCGCCAGGGTCGCCAGGTCGGTTGAAGTAGGCGATATAGAGCTTTTGCACTTCAGACTCGTTAAGGGCAGTTGTGCCTAGAGCTTCCCTTACATCGGAAAAGACCAGCCTCTCAATGTTAAACAAAGTGTCTGTGCCATCCGCACCGGTTTTATCAGTCACGTTATAAGTACTCGCACCAACGGTCAGCGTGTAATTGCTTCTGATGCCACTATAAATAACTGTGTCTATGCCAGTGCCACCATCTAGACTATTGTTTGCAGAGTTGCCAATAAGTTTGTCGTTACCTGAACCACCAATTGCATTCTCAATAATGCAATTGAAAGCGATTCCAAGATTGTTTGTTCCATCGTAAGTAACCGTTGCGTTTCTTGTATTAGAAGGGCTAGGGTATCTGAGACTTGAGTAGTTCCCGGGAGTTAAATCAACTACACATGCCATTGAAAAATTTGAAATGGAAATTGTGTCTTTGCCCCCGGCATCCCAAATTGTTTTAAAAAATGGTTTAGTTGGATCGAAGGTATATGTGTCATCCCCTGTTTTGTAGTTATTATTGGCTCCGTAAATGTACTGAATAGCTGCAATATCCAAAACCATCGGAG
The DNA here is from genome assembly GCA_945861305.1 of Bordetella parapertussis. Lineage (GTDB taxonomy): Bacteria > Pseudomonadota > Gammaproteobacteria > Burkholderiales > Burkholderiaceae_C > Limnohabitans. The sequence goes on from CAMATW010000029.1 coordinate 3,653, forward strand.
TTTCGTCATTAATGAGATAAGTGATCCAGTCGTATTTGCCATTTATATTACCTGCACTTGGATAAATATTATTTATTCCTGTGTAAGACATTACCGAATTGTTAATATTGTCGAGACTCGAACTTAAAATTACATCTCCTGTGAAAGGGTGCTTGAGTCCTAGCGCATGACCAACTTCATGCATGAGAGATTGAAAGTTGTACGTGCCTACAGCCCAATTTGTATCACTTCCATATTTTGCATTGATCCACACATCCCCACCACGTGGCCAATACCCAATTGGGAGGTATGCGTATCCCCAAGAATTACTTAGACTGCTTACTGACGAAAAGGCAAAACGTATATCACCTACGTTAGTGGTTGTTTCTGAGACTAACTGAAAATTAACATTTGCAACGTTAGACCATGTATCTAAAGCAAGTGTGGTGGCTGTTTGCTGAGCAGGGTTTAGTCCGAAGCGTTGCGTTGCATTTTGTTCGTCATTAGGTGAATACGGATCTCCTGCGGGAGCGGAGAAGACTGCAGTCAGTCCATTTGTCCAAGGAAAACTGTAACTAATTGTTAGTGGGGTTGAGGTGTTGCTAAGCGCATACCCCCATTTAAGTCCGCCTAATAATGCATCTATATTCGTAGTACCGCTTTTAGGAACTGTTGATGCATAAGCTGAATTAGTAGGCGCAACCATACCAAATCTTAGCTTGATTTTTATTCAAAGACTTTAAATCAGCGGCACTTATTCCTTAACCCCCAAAGGGCCTCTCCAATTGGTTGACATGTAATCAAAGCCACTCGGGCCGCCAAAACCGATCTCCTTTCTTTGCCCATAGTCTGTATTCAGTAAATCAAGGTATCCATCCTTATTGACGTGGGCAACATCGACGACCGAGTGACCCTTATCGATGACTTGTTTGACCGCTTCTTCCTTGAACTCAGACGTGTATTTCGTTCTCTTCATTTCTTCCACTCCAATCCAGATGACGTCGGACAACAAAAGAAAAAGGCCGCTAACTGTATGTTGTTAGCGGCCTTTAAACTTGCATCTGGTGGAGCTGGGGGGATTTGAACCCCCGTCCACAAGCCTTTTTCGGACAGTTCTACATGTGTAGTCGTCTGTTTTGTTTTCTCATTCAAGGTGCCGCGCAGCGACACGCTGCACCCCAAACCAGCACCCTATTTTCTCGCTCCCCACCAAGGTACCCGATGAGAAGCCAGCCGATATGAATTACCTTGCAGCCTGGACAGTCTTGCGACCGCCCTTGCCCAGCCTATTGGCCAACTGTTGCAAGGCTAGCGGGTTTAAGCCGCTAGTGCGAAACGTTCGTCGTTTGCAGTTAGTTTTTTTCTGCTGATTAACGAGGTGACAGAACCTCGACATGCCCTGCGCCGCGTCCGAACCCATGTCGAAACCAATGCAGCCCCAAGAACTATGGATTCTACGCCTGTACCAGCAGCGCTGCTAAAGCCAAAGGGGAATGGATGATGTGGTCAGCAGCCCAACTCAAAACCTCGGATTGGCTGCCCAAATACCCATAGTGCGCGGCCACCGTTGTCATACCAGCAGCTTTACCCGCCACGATATCACGCTCGTCATCGCCTACGTACCAGCAATGTTCAGGGGAAAGCTGCATACGCCGCGCCGCTTCAAAAAGAGGCTCGGGATGCGGTTTGGCATGTGGCGTAGTGTCACCACTGACAATCGCTTGTGCAGAAGCGAACAGGGGGATTTGAGCGGTCAAGGGCAAGGTGAAGCGCTGCGATTTGTTGGTGACCACGCCCCACCTCAAGCCCAGCTCTTGGAGATGTACCAACAAATCTTGCACGCCATCGAAAATCACCGTATGCACCGTCATGGCTTGCTCGTAATTGCTTAAAAATTCTTCCTTGAAGGCTTCGTAGTTGGGGTGATCTGGTCCCATGCCAAAAGCAATTTCAAGCATTCCGCGAGCACCCGAGCCGGCCATGGGACGGTACAGCGCATAGTCAAGCGAGGCCAATCCTCTGTCAGTGCGCATTTTGTCGGCAGCCGCGCCAAGGTCGGGGGCGCTGTCAATCAGGGTGCCATCCAAATCGAACAATACAGCTTGCGGCATCCGCATCTCAAGCCTCAAGCTGGGTGGCCAGCATGTAGTTCACGCGGGTGTTGGAGTCTAGCCAATAGCGCTGAGTCAGCGGGTTGTACTGCAAGCCACGTGAGGCCTGCGTCTGCAAGCCTGCGTCTCTGCAAAAAGCAGCCAATTCACTGGGGCGGATGAATTTGGCGTACTCATGGGTGCCCTTGGGCAGCAAGTTCAAGACATACTCAGCGCCCACGATGGCAAACAAAAAAGATTGCGCATTGCGGTTCAAGGTGGAGAAGAACACCCAACCACCAGGTTTTACCAAGGTGGCGCAGGCTTGAACCACTGAGGCGGGATCAGGCACGTGCTCGAGCATTTCCATGCAAGTCACCACATCAAAACTTGCGGGCTTCTCGGCGGCCAAAGCCTCGGCGCTGACTTCGCGGTAACTCACGTTGGGGGTTTGGGTTTCAAGTGCATGCAACTGGGCCACCTTCAGTGACTTGCTGGCCAAATCAATGCCGGTGACATATGCACCCGCTCGTGCCATGGCGTCCGACAAAATGCCGCCGCCACAACCTACGTCGAGCACTTGCTTTTCTTTGAGAGGGGCCAGCGTTTGAATCCAATCCAATCGCAGGGGGTTGATTTGGTGTAAGGGGCGAAATTCGCTATTCACATCCCACCAGCGGTGGGCAAGGTCTGAAAACTTGGCAAGTTCGGCGGGGTCTACATTGTTGATGTTCATGGGATGGATTGTCGGGCAAATCGCAGACATAAAAAAACCCCGCCGAGGCGGGGTTTCGCGCAAAGCAGGGGAATCAGTTCTTGCGTGAACCCACCACTTCAATTTCAACGCGACGGTTTTTGGCGCGACCTTCTTTGGTCTTGTTATCAGCTACGGGCTGCTTCTCGCCTTTGCCTTCAGTGTAAATGCGGGTTTTGTCAATGCCCTTGCTGACCAGATAGGCTTTGACTGCTTGTGAGCGACGCAAAGACAATTTTTGGTTGTAAGTGTCAGAGCCTAAGGAGTCAGTATGACCTACAGCAATGATGACTTCAAGGTTGATGGCTTTGACTTTGCCGACCAAGTCGTCTAGCTTGGCTTTGCCTTCGGGTTTGATGACAGATTTGTCAAAGTCAAAGAAGGCATCCGCGGCGTAAGTAACTTTGGAAGAAACGGCGGCAGCGGCAGCGGCAGCGGCAGCGGCAGCGGCTGGCGCTGGTGCTGGCGCAGGTGCTGGTGCTGGCGCAGGTGCTGGGGCTGCTGCAGGAGCGGGTTCTGGATTCACCTCGGGTGTGGGGTAAACGGGGTCAGGCTTGACCATGGCTTTGGGCTTTTCGGTGATAGCGCCATCGCAGCCTGGCAAAGCATTGGCTGGGGTCCAAAAACCGGTACGCCAACATTCGCCAGGGGTATTTTTCCAAACTTCGCCAGCAGACGAAGACCAGTTACCGACGTCGTGAGCAGAAGTTGCTGCCGCAAAACCCATCAGCGACAAAGCCAGTGCGAGAGATTTGATGTTTTTCATGGAGGTCCTTTGTGTTATCACCTAATTTAGGCAACAATAGAATTTGAAAGGCTTGGGATTACCCTTTGAAGAAGATTGTGCCACATATTCTAATCCTTTAGATTACAGACGCTTAAGCCTAAAATCTGTTGTTTACCTTGTCCTGAATGGACTTTCTACATGACCCAGTTTGCCAAAGAAACACTTCCCACCAGCCTAGAAGAGGAAATGCGCCGAAGCTACCTTGATTACGCCATGAGCGTGATTGTGGGACGCGCCCTGCCCGACGCCCGGGACGGCTTGAAGCCAGTGCACCGCCGCGTGTTGTTCGCGATGCACGAGTTAAACAACGACTGGAACCGGCCATATAAGAAATCGGCGCGTATCGTGGGTGACGTGATTGGCAAATACCACCCGCACGGCGACAGCGCGGTCTATGACACCATTGTTCGCATGGCGCAAGACTTCTCGCTTCGCCACATGTTGGTGGATGGGCAAGGTAACTTTGGTTCAGTCGACGGCGACAACGCCGCCGCCATGCGATATACCGAGATCCGCTTGTCCAAAATCGCCCACGAATTGCTCGACGATTTGGACAAAGAAACCGTTAATTTCGGCCCGAACTACGACGGCAGCGAAAAAGAACCGCTTGTCATGCCTGCCAAATTCCCCAATTTGCTGGTCAATGGCTCTGCCGGTATCGCGGTCGGCATGGCCACCAACATCCCACCGCACAACTTGAACGAGGTAGTCGACGCCTGTTTGCATCTGCTGCGACACCCCGATGCCTCGATCGACGACTTGATGGACATCGTGCCTGCCCCTGACTTCCCCACTGCCGGCATCATCTATGGCATCAGCGGCGTGAAAGAAGGCTACCGCACGGGGCGCGGCCGGGTGGTCATGCGGGCCAAATGCCACTTCGAGGATATCGACAAAGGCCAGCGCCAAGCCATCATCGTGGATGAGTTGCCCTACCAAGTGAACAAAAAGACCTTGCAAGAGCGCATGGCCGAGTTGGTTCACGAAAAGAAGATCGAAGACATCAGCCATATCCAAGACGAGTCGGATAAATCCGGTATGCGCTTGGTCATTGAATTGAAGCGTGGCGCGGTGCCCGAAGTGGTGCTGAACAACCTTTACAAGCAAACCCAGTTGCAAGACACCTTCGGCATGAACATGGTGGCCCTGATCGATGGTCAGCCGCGTCTGTGCAACCTGAAAGACTTGCTGTCCGTTTTCTTGTCGCACCGCCGCGAGGTGGTGACACGACGGACCATCTTCAATCTGCGCAAAGCCCGTGAGCGCGGCCATGTGCTCGAAGGATTGGCAGTCGCTTTGGCGAATATCGATGAATTCATCGCCATCATCCGTAACGCGCCCACGCCCCCTGTCGCCAAAACCGAGTTGATGAGCAAGCCTTGGGACAGCCAGTTGGTGCGCACCATGCTCACCCGCGCCAAGGCCGATGGCAGCGTCATCAATGCCGATGACTACCGACCCGACGGCTTGGAAAAGCAATATGGCATGGGCAACGACGGCCTGTACCGCCTGAGCGACACACAAGCGCATGAAATTTTGCAAATGCGTTTGCAACGCTTGACCGGCTTGGAGCAAGACAAGATCGTCAACGAGTACAAAGAAGTCATGGGCGAGATTGACGACTTGCTCGACATCTTGGCACGTGCCGACCGCGTCTCCACCATCATCAGCGATGAGTTGTCTGCCATTCGCCAAGAATTCGGCCAAAGCAAATTGGGTGCACGGCGCAGCCACATTGAGCACAATGCCCAAGACTTGGCCACCGAAGACCTGATCACGCCGACCGACATGGTGGTCACGCTCAGCCACAGCGGCTACATCAAGAGCCAGCCGCTCTCAGAATACCGCGCCCAAAAACGCGGCGGTCGCGGCAAGCAAGCGACTGCCACCAAGGAAGACGACTGGATCGAGCAGCTCTTTATCGGCAACACCCACGACTACATCCTGTGCTTCTCCAACCGCGGTCGTTTGTACTGGCTCAAAGTGTGGGAAGTGCCCGAGGGTTCACGCGGTTCACGTGGTCGCCCTATCGTCAATATGTTCCCCTTGCAAGAGGGCGAAAAAATCAATGTCGTGCTACCCCTTACCGGTACCGCCCGCACCTTCCCTGCCGATCAATACGTGTTCATGGCGACCTCCATGGGTACGGTCAAAAAGACCTCGCTGGACGAGTTCAATAATCCCCGCAAGGGCGGCATCATTGCGGTCAATTTGGACGACAACGACTTCCTGATTGGCGCGGCTTTAACCGACGGCAAGCACGATGTCATGTTGTTCTCTGACGGCGGCAAAGCTGTGCGCTTTGACGAAAACGATGTGCGCCCCTTGGGACGCAGCGCGCGTGGTGTGCGCGGCATGATGATTGAAGATAGCCAAAGCGTAATTGCCATGCTGGTGGCAGGGCAAGATGTGCCCGCCCTGCCCGACGGCAGCTCCCCACCCGATATGGCTCGCACCAGTGTTTTAACCGCGACAGAAAACGGCTATGGCAAACGCACACCGATCGATGAATACACCCGACACGGACGCGGCACTAAGGGCATGATCGCCATCCAACAATCTGAGCGCAACGGCAAAGTCGTGGCTGCCACCTTGGTGCATGGCGACGACGACATCATGCTCATTACCGACCGCGGCGTATTGGTACGTACACGTGTGAGCGAAATCCGTGAAATGGGTCGTGCAACCCAAGGTGTCACGCTCATCGGTTTGGACGAAGGCGCCAAGCTCTCGGGTATGCAACGCATCGTTGAAAACGATGCCCAAGCTGGCGCGGACGAAGCCGCTGCCGACGAAGCAATAGATGACAGCGCCAGTGACGCGGCGCCTGACGACGCCGCATGACACAAGACGCCCAACCTGCCCCCAGCTTGGCCGATTTGCGTGTGCAAATCGACCAACTTGATGCACAGTTGCTCACGCTTTTAAACCAGCGTGCAAATTTGGCTGAAGCAGTGGGCGACATCAAGCGCGCCGAGGGTTCGCCTTTTTTTCGCCCCGACCGCGTGGCGCAAGTGCTGGAAAAAATCCAAACCAATAATCCTGGCCCGCTGAAAAATCAACATGTGGCCTCTATATGGCGCGAAATCATGTCGGCGTGTTTGGCCTTGGAAGCGCCGCAACGCGTGGCGGTGCTGGGGCCCGTGGGGACGTTTTGCGAACAAGCAGCAATCGAGTTTTTTGGCTCTGCCGCCGAGTTGATTTACTGCAACAATTTTGACGAAGTTTTCCACGCTACCAGCGCGGGCACCGCGCAGTACGGCGTGGTCGGCGTGGAGAATTCCACCGAAGGCGCGGTGGCGCGTTCGCTGGATTTGTTCTTGCGCACCCCTGTTCATGTGATTGGCGAGGTCAGCCTCTTGGTGCGCCACAACCTGCTGCGCCAATTGACGTCCCTCGAAGGCATCGAGGTGGTGTTGGCACACCCGCAGGCTTTAGGCCAATGCCAAGAATGGTTGAACAAACACCTGCCCCACGCAGAGCGACGGGCAGTGGCCAGCAACGCCGAAGGCGCCCGCTTGGCCGCCACCCACCCCGCGTGGGCTGGGTTGGCCAGCGAACGTGCCGCTGCTGAATTTGGCCTGCATGTGGTGGCCCATGCCATCCAAGACGAGGCCTACAACCGCACCCGTTTCGCCATCATTTCCTTGCCGCAAACCTTGGCCACGCCCCCTGCTTCTGGCAAAGACTGCACCTCCTTGGTGGTGTCGGTACCCAATAAACCTGGCGCAGTTCACGACCTGCTGATGCCCCTCAAAGCCAATGGCGTGTCCATGACCCGCTTTGAGTCGCGCCCCGCCAAATCGGGCCAGTGGGAATACTATTTCTACATCGACCTCGATGGCCACATCAGCCAGCCCCATGTGGCCCAAGCGCTCAAAGAGTTGCAAGGCCTGTGCGCCTTTTACAAAGTGATTGGCTCCTACCCGGTCAGCGCATGAAGTTCAAGCAACTCGGTTTGGTGGGCTGCGGCCTGATGGGCGCGTCGTTTGCGTTGGCCTTGCAAGACAAGGGTTTGGTGGAACGCGTGACGGGTTTCAGCCCCAGCGCCAGCACACGAGAAAAAGCCTTGCAACGTGGCGTCATCCACCAAGCCGCTTCAAGTGCAGTTGAAGCGGTTCAAGGTGCAGACTTGGTCTTGATCGCCGTGCCTGTCAGCCACACCGCCGCCTGTTTGAGCGAGATTGCTCCTCATCTGCAAAAGAACTGTTTGCTGATGGATGTGGGTTCCACCAAGTGCGATGTGGTGGCCGCTGCCCGCGCCGCTTTGGGCGACAAACTGCCCTGTTTTTTGCCCGCCCATCCGATTGCGGGCAAAGCACAAGCAGGGGTAGACCATGCTGAAGCGACTCTCTACCAAGACCGAACCCTCATCCTGACGCCCTTGGCCCACAACACCCCAGGGCAAATCCAACAGGCCACCGCACTTTGGCAAGCTATCGGCAGCCGTGTCCACCAAATGACCCCAGACGCTCACGACCAAACTTTTGCGGCGGTGAGCCATGTGCCGCATTTACTGGCCTTTGCCCAAGTGAATGGTTTGTTACAGCAAGCCGAAGGCGAGGCGTTCTTGAAACTGGCCGGTCCTGGGTTTCGTGATTTTTCGCGCATTGCCGCTGGCGACCCGAAAATTTGGCGCGACATCTTTTTGGCCAATGCAGACCAGGTTTTGGCCCAGCTTGCACACTTTCAAACAGCCCTCAAAGAGCTTGAAAAATCCATTGAAAACAATGACTTGCAAGCCTTGCACCGCCTGATCGATAGCGCCAGCCAAGCCCGCTCGAACTGGCGCCTTTCGTCGGGCGATGACCGCGAAGAAGATTGACGCAAAATTTTGACCTTAAATTTGTATTGCAATCTTGTATTACAAAATACAATGCAGTTCATATCTTGGTTCATCCATGGAGGTACTTTGACGCAAGCATCCACATTTTCATTTCGGGCTGACGAGGTTTTTTCTGAGCAAACCCGTGCCATGGCAAATGCGCTGGGGCTGAAAAGCTCTGACTACATCCGGCAAGCCGTATCAGAGAAAAATGCCCAATTGATGGCGCAGCACATTGCCGCCTTGTCCAAAGAGTTGGCTACAGAACACCTGCAGGTCAACGAGTCTCTGGAAGACACACTGTCAGATGGCATCGAGTAAGTTTCAACGCGGTCAAGTGTGGGAAGTCGATCTCGAGCCGCAGTCCCACAAAGAAGAGCCTGGCAAAGGCAAGCGGCCCGCTTTGGTCATCCAGACTGATTTGCTCAATGCCAGTGGCCACCCGACCACCATTGTGGTGGTGGGCACCAGTCAAGTGCGACGCGACAAAGACTATTTCCCTCTGCGCATCGCATTGCCCAAGCAAACCGGTCTCCCTCTTGAAACAGATTTGCTGATTGACCAAGTACGCGCCATTTCCAACCGCCGCTTCTTGGGCGATCAGCCTCTGAGCACTTTAAACACAGCCCAACTTAAACGTGTAGAAGACGCGCTCAAGTTGCTGATTGGCAGATAAGGATTTCATGTTCGCCACCGCTTTCCTAGACATCCCTGCCCTGCAAAGCGCCCAAGGCACGGTCACCCTGCCCGGCTCGAAAAGCATTTCCAACCGCGTGCTGTTGCTCGCCGCCCTGTGCCAAGGCACGACCACCTTGCATGACCTCCTGGACTCGGACGACACCCGCGTCATGCTCAATGCTTTGCGGGCCATGGGCTGCGCGGTACAGGTGGACGGCAGCACGGTGCGGATCAATGGTTTGGGCGGTCAAACGCCTGCGGCCGAATTGGATTTGTTCATGGGCAACGCCGGCACCGCCATGCGCCCGCTCACCGCCGCCTTGGCGCTGATGGGTACACAGGCACGTTTGCACGGCGTGGCGCGCATGCACGAGCGTCCGATTGGCGACTTGGTCGATGCGCTGCGCCAACTCGGTTGTGACATCGCGCACCAAGGGCTAGACGGCTACCCGCCGCTGCACCTGAAAGGCCACAGCGGTTTGAAACTGGACGCGCCCATCCAAGTGCGCGGTGATGTGTCCAGCCAGTTCCTCACCGCTTTGCTATTGGCGCTGCCGCTGGTGGCCAAAACAAATGTGGTCATCGAGGTGGTGGGCGAACTGATCAGCAAACCCTACATCGACATCACTTTGAACTTGCTGCAACGCTTTGGCGTCACTGTGCAGCGCGAAGGCTGGCATCGTTTCACCGTTCCCTCGGGCAGCCGCTACACCTCGCCGGGTGTTTTGCATGTAGAAGCGGATGCCTCATCGGCCAGCTATTTCATCGCTTTGGGCGCCATCGCCTCCAAAGACGGGGTGCGCATCCAAGGCGTGGGCGCAGACTCCATCCAAGGCGACATCCGTTTCATGGACGCAGCAAAGCAAATGGGCGCGCTGGTGGAAAGCGGCCCCAACTGGGTGCAAACCCGCCGTGGTGCTTGGCCCCTCAAAGCCATCGATTTGGATTGCAACCAAATCCCCGACGCTGCCATGACCTTGGCCGTCATGGCGCTGTATGCCGACGGCCCCAGCACCTTGCGCAACATCGCCAGCTGGCGGGTGAAAGAAACCGACCGCATTGCCGCCATGGCCACAGAAGCCCGAAAACTCGGCGCCCAGGTGGAAGAAGGCCCTGACTGGATTCGCATCCACCCCATTCAACACTGGCAGGCCGCCAGCATCCACACCTACGACGACCACCGTGTTGCCATGTGCTTTTCGCTGGCCGCTTTCAACCCCGAAGGCTTGCCGGTTCGCATTGAAGACCCCAAATGCGTGGCCAAAACCTTCCCCGATTACTTCGAGGCCTTGTTTACTTTGTCCCACGCCGCCAAAGTGCCGGTCATTTGCATCGACGGCCCGACCGCCTCGGGCAAAGGCACCTTGGCAGCGCTAGTGGCCAAGCGTTTGGGTTACCACTATCTGGACAGCGGCGCGCTCTACCGCGTGACCGCCTTCGCCGCCTTGCAAGCCGGCTTGGCTTTGGACAATGCGCACGAACCGGCCATTGCCGATTTAGCCCGCCACCTCCCCGTGAGCTTTGAAGGTGAGCAGGTGCTTCTGTCGGGCGTTAATGTTTCCGAGGCAATTCGCACTGAAGAGGCGGGCATGAACGCCTCCAAAGTATCGGTTTTGCCCGCTGTGCGTCAGGCTTTGGTGGACTTGCAACACCGTTTCGCCCGCCTGCCCGGCCTGTTGGCCGATGGGCGCGACATGGGCACCGTCATCTTTCCAGACGCCTCTTTGAAGGTGTTTTTGACCGCCAGCGCAGAAAAAAGAGCAGAACGGCGGCACAAGCAACTGATTTCAAAGGGTTTTTCTACTACAATCACTGCTCTTCTAGCAGACTTGGAAGCGCGCGACGCCCGTGACACACAACGCAGCGTTGCACCTTTGAAGCCCGCGCAAGATGCCTTGCAACTGGACAACTCCTTGCTCACCATCGACGAATCGGTGGCGCAAGTGTTGGACTGGTGGCAAAGCAAACAGGTGTTTGGCTCCGGCCGCACCTGAATTGGTTCCTCGGCATCCCTTCCGCGCTGCTTGGCGCTTGGTGCTGAGGTTGTTTCACCCAACTGCGGCGTAGCCGCGACAACAGTCGATCAAGTTTTTATCTGCCCCTCGCTTGGGTAGGCCGCTTGGCCGACGAAATTAGGAAATTGAATGTCCGAATCTTTTGCAGACCTTTTTGAAGAATCCCTGAAACGCTCAGAGATGCGCACCGGTGAGGTCATCACCGCTGAAGTTATCCGCGTCGAGCACAACCACGTGGTGGTCAATGCGGGGCTGAAATCTGAGGCCTATGTGCCTATCGAAGAATTTAAAAATGACTTGGGCGAAATCGAAGTCCAAGCCGGCGACTTTGTGTCAGTGGCCATCAGCTCCGTCGAAAACGGCTACGGCGACACCATCCTCAGCCGCGACACCGCCAAGCGTTTGGCCTCTTGGATGAGCTTGGAAAAAGCCCTCGACTCCGGCGAATTTGTCACCGGCACCACCAGCGGCAAAGTCAAAGGCGGCCTGACTGTTCTGGTCAATGGCATCCGCGCCTTCTTACCCGGCTCGCTCATCGATACCCGTCCTATCAAAGACTTGTCTCCTTTCGAGAACAAGACCATGGAATTCAAGGTCATCAAGCTCGACCGCAAGCGCAACAACGTGGTGTTGTCACGCCGCGCAGTCATCGAAGCATCTATGGGCGAAGAACGCGCCAAGATGATGGAAAACCTGAAAGAAGGTTCCATCGTTCACGGCGTGGTGAAAAACATCACCGAGTACGGCGCGTTTGTAGACTTGGGTGGCATCGACGGTTTGCTGCACATCACCGACATGGCTTGGCGTCGCGTGCGTCACCCCTCCGAGGTGGTGGTTGCTGGCCAAGAAATCACTGCCAAGATCCTTAAGTTCGACACCGACAAAAACCGTGTCTCTTTAGGTTTGAAGCAAATGGGCGACGACCCTTGGATGGGCGTGAACCGCCGCTATCCCCAAGGCACTCGGATGCATGGCAAGGTCACCAACATCGCCGATTACGGCGCGTTTGTGGAACTCGAACCTGGCATCGAAGGCCTGGTGCACGTGTCTGAAATGGACTGGACCAACAAAAACGTGGCTCCTTCCAAAATCGTTGCCTTGGGTGATGAAGTCGAAGTCATGGTCCTCGAGATCGACGAAGACAAGCGCCGCATCTCTTTGGGCATGAAGCAATGCAAAGCCAATCCTTGGCAAGAGTTCGCAGGTGCCACCAAGCGTGGCGACCGCGTCAAAGGCCCCATCAAATCCATCACCGACTTTGGCGTCTTTGTCGGCTTGGCTGCCGGTATCGACGGCTTGGTGCATTTGTCCGACCTGTCTTGGAACGAAACCGGCGAAGCCGCTGTGCGCAACTTCAAGAAGGGCCAAGAAGTTGAAGCCTTGGTGTTGGCTGTGGATGTGGAACGCGAGCGCATCTCCTTGGGCATCAAGCAACTCGACTCCGACCCCTTCACCAACTTCGTGTCAGTCAATGACAAAGGCCAAATCGTCACTGGCACGGTCAAAACCGTTGACGCCAAAGGCGCTGAAATCGACCTCGGCGAAGAGATCATCGGCTATTTGCGCGTGTCTGAAATCTCCCGCGACCGCGTGGAAGATGCCAGCCTTGTGCTCAAAGTCGGCGACGAAGTCACCGCTGTGGTGGTCAATGTGGACCGCAAGACCCGCAATATTCAGTTGTCGATCAAAGCGAAAGACCAAGCTGACCAAGCTGACGCCATGCAATCCCTGAGCCAAAACTCAGGCAACGCCGGCACCACCAGCTTGGGCGCATTGCTGCGCGCCAAGCTTGATACTGGCGAGAAGTAAGCCACACGGTTGGCCCTTTGGGGCCCTGTGTGACTCCCGTGCCACTTGCCCGTATTTACATCTGGCAGGTGGTCATTTCAAGGTTCATACAAAGCAGTAACTATGACCCGAAGTGATTTGGTAGAAGAGTTGGCAGCACGGTTTCCTCAATTGGGACACCGCGATGCTGAATTTGCCGTCAAAGCTCTGCTTGACGCGATGAGTGACGCCATGGTCAAAGGGCACCGCATTGAGTTGCGTGGTTTTGGCAGCTTTTCTGTGAACCGCCGCCCCCCACGCATGGGTCGCAACCCACGCTCTGGCGAGGCCGTTGCCATCCCTGAAAAACGAGTGCCGCATTTCAAACCTGGCAAAGCCCTTCGCGAAGCGGTGGACTTGCGTACCGAGCAACTTCTCAAAGGCAACACTCCTTAAAGCCTAGAATGACTTGATTCAAAGGGGCTCGTCTTGAAACAATTCTTATGGCTGCTGCAGTGGACACTGAAAGCGGCCATTTTTTTGATGCTGTTTGCTTTCGCCTTGAACAACCAAGAAGATGTGCAGGTGCGCTTCTTTTGGGGCTTGCAATGGCGCTCACCGCTGGTGCTGGTTTTGCTGGGCTTTTTTGCCGCCGGTGTGGTGGTTGGTGTGCTGGGTATGGTGCCACGTTGGTGGCACCAAAGGCGTTTAGCCAAACAGGTTTTGCTTGCATCCAATGAAAGCCCACCATCTGTGAAAACCGCCGCTTCGCCGCCCGCTCCTGACATCCCTTACGGCCCTTAACGACGATGGATTTGGACATCAGTTGGATTTTTCTAGGGCTTCCTGCGGCTTTTTTGCTCGGTTGGGTGGCCTCACGCTTCGATTTGCGCCAGTTGCGCATGGAAAACCGCAGCAACCCCAAGGCCTATTTTAAAGGCCTGAACCACTTGCTCAACGAGCAACAAGACCAAGCTATTGACGCCTTCATTGAAGCAGTGCAACGCGACCCCGATACCTCTGAGTTGCACTTTGCTTTGGGCAATTTGTTTCGCCGCCGCGGCGAGTACGAGCGGGCTGTACGGGTCCACCAACACCTGCTCTCACGTGGCGATATCAGTCAGTCAGATCGAGAGCGAGCGCAATACGACTTGGCCATGGACTTTGTGAAAGCCGGCATCCTGGACCGAGCAGAAACTGCCCTCAAAGCCTTGCTAGACACCCCTTTGACCGCACAGGCCTTGCTGGCGCTCTTAAGCATTTACGAGAGAGCACGAGACTGGCGCCAAGCCGCCGAGGTATCGCGCCAACTTGATCTGCAACAGGGACAGGGGCAATTCGACACCCGCCGTGCGCATTACCTGTGCGAGTTGGCAGCACAAAGCAAAGACAACGAGGAAGTACATGGGCTGTTGCAAGAGGCAGTCGCTTGTGCTCCTCTTCATGCCAGACCACGTGTGGCTTTGGCGCAGTGGATGCAGGCGCAGGGCCAAATGAGACAAGCCTGCGACCAACTGCAGCAACTCGCCAGCGACATCCCATCCGCCCTGCCTTTGATAGCCACTCAACTCGCCCAACTGGCCCCGCAGGTGCAGCGCGGGCAAGCCGTGTTGCAGCTCTTGCAAAACGGTTACCAACAATTGCAAAGCTTGGATGTGCTCGACGCCATTGTGGCGCTGGAGTCGCACATGGGGCAGTCGCAAGGACGGGCGCATTACGCAGCGCATTTGCAAAACCACCCTTCCCTGATCGCAGCCAGCCAATGGCTGGCAGGCGCTGGCCTAGACCCGCAACAACAACCGCAGGTGCAACGGGCGCTGGACCACGCGGTCAAGCCCCTGCGACGCTTCCGTTGTGCGGCCTGTGGCTTTGAGGCTTCGCACCATTTTTGGCAATGCCCAGGCTGCCAAGCTTGGGACAGTTATCCTCTCCGAAGAATTGAAGAACTGTGATGACGCTTTGTACCCCTGAACACCTTCAAAGCACTCAAGTGCTGGTCGTCGGCGATGTCATGCTCGACCGCTATTGGTATGGCGCGGTAGACCGTATCAGCCCCGAGGCGCCTGTGCCTGTGGTGCGGGTGACCCGTGAAGAAGAGCGTTTGGGTGGCTGTGGCAATGTGGCTTTCAATGTGGTCACCTTGGGCGGGCAAGCCTCTTTGCTGAGCGTGGTGGGCGATGACGATAACGGCAACAAACTCATACAGCAGCTAGAGCAAAGCGGCATCCATGCCCACTTGGGCCGAGACGCGCAACTGAAAACCACGGTCAAGCTGCGCATTATTGGTAGACAGCAGCAGCTGCTTCGCGCCGATTTCGAGAGCGAGCCACAGTCCGAAGTACTGGCCAGCCTTACCCGCCAATTCCACAGCTTGCTAGGACTTCACCAAGCGGTGCTGTTTTCCGACTATGGCAAAGGCGGCTTGACACACATCGCCGACATGATTGCCGCGGCGAAAGCTGCCAAACTGCCAGTGCTGATCGATCCCAAAGGCAGCGACTATTCGCGTTACGCGGGAGCCACCGTCATCACACCCAACCGTGCCGAGTTGCAACAAGTCATTGGGCGCTGGCGCGACGAAAACAGTTTGCTGAGCATGGCGCAAAACCTGCGCGAAAGCTTAAAGCTAGACGCCTTGCTGCTGACGCGCAGCGAAGAGGGCATGAGTTTGTTTGATGCCCAAGGCGTCACCCACGTACCTGCACAAGCACGCGAGGTGTTCGATGTCACTGGGGCAGGCGACACCGTCATCGCCACCTTGGCCACGCTTTTGGGTGCTGGCATGACGCTGCGCGAGGCGCTGCCTTGGGCCAACAAGGCCGGAGGCATTGTGGTGGGAAAGTTTGGTACCGCTGGGGTGACATACCAGGAGTTGTTCATATGAAAATTGTTGTGACAGGCGCTGCAGGATTCATCGGCAGCAACATCGTTAAGGGCTTGAACCAGCGTGGCATCACCGACATCATTGCGGTGGACGATTTGCGCGACGGCGACAAGTTTCGCAACCTGTCCGATTTGCACATCGCCGACTACATCGACCACACCGTGTTTTACGAAGCCTTTGCCAAACGCGAGTTTGGCAAAGTAGAGGCAGTCTTCCACGAGGGCGCTTGCAGCGACACCATGGAAACCGACGGCCAGTTCATGATGAACAACAACTACGGCGTGTCCTGCCAGCTGTGGACCGCCTGTCAGGCGCAAGGGGTACGCTTGTTGTATGCGTCCTCCGCGGCAACCTATGGCGGATCGAGCAGCTTTGTGGAAACACCTGAGCATGAAAAACCGCTGAATGTTTACGGCTACTCCAAGCTCTTGTTTGACCAACGGATGCGCCGGGAAATGGGTTCCAATTTCACCAAGAACACCGCCCAAGTGGTGGGCTTTCGCTACTTTAATGTGTATGGCCCACGTGAGCAGCACAAAGGGCGCATGGCCAGCGTGGCGTTTCACCAGTTTCACCAACTGCACAAGGATGGCCATGTCAAATTGTTTGCCGACTATGGTGGCTATGCCGCTGGCGAACAAGAGCGCGACTTTGTGTTCATCGACGATGTGGTGGCGGTGAACCTTTGGTTCTTCGATCACCCCACAAAAAATGGCTTGTTCAACTTAGGCACTGGCCGTGCCCAGCCTTTCAACGACGTGGCGCTTGCCGTGGTGAATGCCGCCCGTGACGACAAGCAAGAATCACCCTTGAACTTGGCGCAGGCGGTCAAAGCTGAAAGTATTCGCTACATAGACTTCCCCGACGCGCTTCGTGGCAAATACCAGTGCTTCACCCAAGCTGACCTGAGCACACTTCGCGCCAGCGGCTGCGACCATGTGTTTGCCGACGTGCAAACCGGCGTGACGCGCTATATGCACTGGTTGACGCACAACGCGTAATGCGCTGCTTGGTTTTTTTCTAAGCGTCACTTTCTTGCTTCAAGGCCTCTAGCTGCTTCAATGGGTGTTTTTACAAGAGACACCGAATGGGCAAAACTGCTTTTTTTTTAATGCTGGGACTTCTGGCCCCCGTATGGGCGCTAGAGGTCAACCACGCCACCGAGGCCGAACTTGATGGTTTGCGTGGCTTGGGGCCGGCCTTCACCCGCCGCATTTTGGCCGAACGTTCGCTGCGTCCTTTTGCCGACTGGCCCGACCTGATGCGCCGCGTCGCGGGCATGGGTCGCGTCACTGCGCAAAACCTGTCAGCGCAAGGTTTGACGGTGAATAGCCAAAGCTTGACCCTAGAAAAAAATACCCCCTAAGCTCACGCCCTGAGCCTTGGACTGACTTAAGCTCACAGTCCTGACCACCCCCTACCCGCTCATGACCTCGCCCTCGTCCTCTGGTTTCATGGTTTTTCACAGCAACCGCACGGAAGGTCTGCGGGAACTTCTGCTGAGCTATGTGAAAGAACGCCCACTGACGCCTTTGCAAAGCGAAACCATACTGGTGCAAAGCAACGGCATGAAGCATTGGTTGACGCTGTCTTTGGCCCACACCTCGGCCTTGGGTATTTGCGCCGCCACACGGCTGGAACTTCCCTCCAGCCAGTTATGGCAAATCTACCGAAGCGTGTTGGGTGCAGACAAACTGCCTACCCATATGGCCTTGGACAAAGCGCCCTTGGTCTGGCGTATCTTGCGCCGCCTGCCCGAGTGGTTGAAAGACCCCTGCTTTTCACCCTTAGCCCATTACCTTGGCGACGACACCCAAGGCAGCCGCGCCTTTGGCTTGGCGCAGCAATTGGCCGATGTACTGGACGGTTACCAAAACTACCGCGCCGATTGGCTGGAAAACTGGGCCGCAGGGCGGGATGTGCTGGACCAAGGCCAGACCCTGCCGCCAACTCAAGCATGGCAAGCCGCCATGTGGCGCGACTTGTTGGAAGACGTGCAAGCGCACCTTCCTGTTGGACAAATGGGTTTCCAAGCCCGCTCGGATGTTCACAAGTCTTTCATGCAAGCCTTGAAGAACTTGTCGCCGCAGCAACTCAGCACAGCTTTGCCACCGCGTTTGCTGGCGTTTGGCATCACTGCACTGCCGATGCAAACCTTAGAGGCACTGGTAGCCTTGGGGCGCTTCATCCCCGTGCTGATGTTTGTTCACAACCCCAGCCGCGAGCACTGGGGGCACCTCACAGAAAGCCTTGTTCCCGAGGGCCACCCCTTGCTGGCTGCGTGGGGCAAGCATGGCCGCGACTACCTCCATGCCATCGACAACTTTGATGCGGCCGAGCCCCACGCACCGCCCTATCAGCGGGTCAATCTGTTCATTGACCCCCTGAACGAAGCACAGGACTCGGGACAGCAAGCCTCGGTATTGCAAGCCTTGCAATCTGCCATCCTGCACTTGGACACGCCACCCACAACGCCAGCCCTGCTCAGCCAACCCGACCACAGCCTTCAATTCGTGCAAACCCATTCGGCGCAACGGGAAGTCGAAGTGCTGCACGACCGCATCTTGGCGTGGCTGGACGCTGACCCCCGCTTGCAACCCTCGGACATCATGGTCATGGTGCCCGACATGGCCTTGTTCGCGCCGCATATCCATGCGGTTTTTGCTCGCTTTCAAGCCCAATCCCCTGACACAACTTCACGCCACCTGCCCTATGCCGTGGCCGACACCACGCCCCACTTAGAACCCACCGTGCAAGCCCTGCAAACCTTGCTCCAATTGCCGCAGCTGCGCTTGAGCTTGGGTGAATGGCTGGGTTTGTTCCAAGTGGAGATGGTGCGAAACCGCTACGCCTTGCAAGCGCAAGATGTGCAAGAGTTGCACAAATTACTCTCGGATGCAGGCGTTCGCTGGGGCTTGGACGGGCCGCACCGTCAGCACTGGGGCGTGCAAGCGGACGTCCCCCACAACGCTCACAACACCTGGGTGTTTGGTCTGCAACGTTTGCTCTTGGGTTATGCCTTGGGAGCGACTGACAACACACATGCCACTTGGCAAGACACGTTTGCACAAACCGGCGTGGACGGGCTAGACGCCCCTGTGATCTCGGCTTTGTTGCGTTGCTTGCAAGACCTGCAACTCAGTTTGCAACAGCTTTCACAAGACCATACACCCACGCAATGGGTACAGTTGCTACAGGCTTTGGTGGCGAGGTTTTTCAAGGCGAACGACGACGCCAGCCAACGCTTGCTCGATCGAATCTTGACACCCTTAGAGCAATGGTTGAACGACTGCCAGTTGGCTCAGTTCGACAGCCCCGTGGCCTTGGCGGTGGTGCGCAGCCACTGGTTGGCGCAAATGGACACCGGTGGCTTGCAGCGCCGCTTCATGGGCGGGGGTGTGCAATTCGCCACCCTCATGCCCATGCGAGCCATTCCCTTTAAAGTGGTATGCCTCCTGGGCATGAACGATGGCGCCTACCCCCGCTCGCCCCCACCGCGCGACTTCGACTTGATGAGCCACCCCAGCTTGGGTCGTGCAGGCGACCGCGCTCGGCGTGAAGACGACCGCTATTTATTCTTAGAGGCGGTCTTGTCTGCCCGAGAGCGTTTGTATGTGTCGTGGCAAGGGCGGCGCGCCAGCGACCACGCCAAGCTCCCACCCTCGGTCTTGGTGGCGCAATTGTTAGAACATCTGAACCTGTGCCACGCCCTGCCCAAGGAAGAGGCCCACAGCGACGATGAAACAAGTCAGCCTGCATTTGAAGCGCCGCTGCAACCCTTGCAGCCGTTTTCTTCCAAGTACTTTTTGCAAGGCAGTGGTTTCAAAACCTATGCGGCCGATTGGCAAACCACCCGCTCGACGCTGCCGCCTTCTGTTGAACAAGCTTTAACTTCCCGAGGCACAGCACCACCCTTAAGCAGCTTGAGCGAGCAAGACCTCAGTCTTTTGTTGCGCCACCCCGAGGAGGTGCATTTTCGTTCCTATTTGCAACTGCGATTGGATAAACCGCCAGAAGCGGGAGAGGAAGACGAACCCTTTGATACCCCAGGTTTGCAACGCTTTGTGATGGACCAATCTGTGCTTTACAGCGACGAGCCTGTAGCACAGTTGATGCAGTTGCAGCGTCAAGGCTTGTTAGCTTTGAGCGGATTTGGCCACTTGCAACAAGACCACATGCAAGCACTGCGCGAGACCGTTCTGGGACATTTGGCTGAATGGTTGCATGAGCCTAGCCAAGACATGCCTTCACAGTCGTACCCCCTTCAAGCGCATGGCATTGGTATGCAATTAGGCTTTGGCGGCGACGCACACCTATGGCGTCAATACCCCAACGGCACAGCAACTCAAATCGATTTACGCCCTGGCAAGGTCTTGAATACCGCGGGGCAAGCTCGTCTGTATACCTTGGCGTCACTTTGGTTGGGCCACCTCAGCGCCAACGCAGCGGGCGTGATAACCACCAGCTTACAAAGCGGTGAAGATGGGTTGGTGGCACTGTCGCCCTTGCCTGCCGCCCAAGCCCAAGCCTTGTTGGCAGACTTGGTGGCGGTCTACTTGCAAGCTTGGCAAAGCCCTTTGCCACTGGCTTGCAAAACAGCCTGTGCTTGGCTGATGGCCAGGCATTTCCCGTCCTCCAAAACCAAGCCTGAGGAGATTGCCACCAAAGCCGCTTCAGCCGCTCGACTGGTCTTCGAAGGAGGGTTCAGCCAGCTAGGCGAGCGGGCCACATCAAGCTGTTTACAACGTGCTTTTCCCGAATTTGAAGACCTCTGGCCTGAACTGCCAAACTGGGCCGAGCGGGTGTATGGCCCGATGCTGCAAGCCCTGATGCCTCTGGCAAGCGACGCCGCTTCGCCGGTTGGCGCGGTAAACACCGACGAGGTAGACGTATGAGCCTGAACCTGCTCGCGCTGCCCTTGTCTGGGCGGCAAGTCATCGAAGCCAGTGCAGGCACTGGCAAAACTTTCACCTTGGCGGCGCTGTATGTGCGGCTGGTCTTGGGCCACGGGCGGGATGCAAAAGGCTTGCAGCCCGCCCATATTTTGGTGATGACTTTCACCGATGCCGCTACCGCTGAATTGCGAGAGCGCATCCGTCTGCGCTTGCACGAAGCCGCGCTGTGGTTTGACGCTAAAGTAGCGGGACGCACCTGCAAGCCAGACCCTTTTTTGAACGACTTGACCAAGGCTTTCGCGCCAGAACAGTGGGCGCAGTGTGCAGCGCAACTGCATTTGGCCGCGCAAAGCATGGACGAGGCCGCCATTTACACCATCCATGGTTGGAGTCGACGCATGCTCAGCAGCTTTGCCCTGCACAGCCGCGACCTGTTTGAGCAAACCCACCTCGACAACCCTGCCGAGTTGCTGCACCAGTTGGTCAACGACCATTGGCGGCGCTGGTTTTACCCCCTCGGCTTGCCCCAACAAAAAATACTCAAGGCGCTGCTCGGCGGCGACCCGAAAGCTCTGCTGAAAGACCTGAAAACCCGCTGGCAAACCTTAGACCGACAACCACAACCCAGCGATGCAGCAGCACCGCCTGCACCCACGCAGTTGTTGGACATGCACGACACGTGGTTAAACACAGAACAAGCTTTGGTCGTTGCGGCCAAGCAAGCTTGTCAAGCGGCACTGGGAAAGGGATTGGTGGGTATTTTGGTAGCTGCTCAGGCCGCGCGAAAAATGAAAGGCAGCCGCGCAGACTTCTTCGCTAACTGGGTGAATGAATTGCAAGCATGGAGTCAACCTGACGCGGACATTCGTGCTGAAACCTTGCAACGCTTTACCCTCACCCACCTTCAAGACAAAGGTTGGCCAGAAGCTGCTGAACACCCAGTCTTTGCTCACATCGAGGCACTGTACCAACACCAAGCCACCGAACCGGCCTCCAAAGACGGCTTGCTTGACCACGCAGCCCACGAGGTGCGCCAGCAATACCAGCAAACCAAATTGCAGTTGTCGGTGTTCGATTTCCAAGACTTGCTGCAACGTCTGCACACCGCTTTGTATGCCGATGAAGGTCAAATGGCCGCGGCGATCCGCGATCAATACCCCGTGGCCATGGTCGATGAATTCCAAGACACCGACCCTTGGCAATACCAAAGCTTGAACCGCATTTACCACCCTAGCCATGTGGGCGACGAAAATGCGCTGGTGATGATTGGCGACCCTAAGCAAGCCATCTACAGTTTTCGCGGTGCCGACCTGCGTACCTACCTAGAGGCTCGCACCCAAGCCCTTGAACTCAACCCCCAGGCCCTGCACAGCTTGGACAGCAATTTCCGCTCCACACCCGCCTTGGTGCAAGCGGTAAACCATGTGTTTGGCGCCATCGAGCGGCCCTTTCATTCGGCCTTAGGGAAAATCGAATTCACCAAGGTCAATAGCCGCAGCGACGCCATACCCCTCAGCAGTGCGCAAGGCCAAGCGCTGCCCCCATTGACCGTGTGGCACCTGCCACCACCCGAGAACGCCAAGTATTGGAGCGCGCCGCTGCAGTTGAAACATATGTCGCATGGCTTTGCCGCGCAGATGGTGGCCCTGTTGCACCAACAGCCCAAGGTGCAACCCCGCGATATGGCCGTGTTGGTGCGCACCCATGTGCAGGCCAAGGCCATGCAAAAAGCTTTACAAAAGTTGGACTTGCCCAGTGTCTTCATGTCGGACCACGCCAATGTGTTTCAAAGCGAAGAGGCCCAAGACCTGTGGCGAGTTCTCAGAGCCATCAGTGCGCCGCGCCAAACCGCTTGGCTGCGCAGCGCGGTGGCCTGTCGTGTTTGGGGCTTGGATATGCCGCAGTTACAGGTTTTTTTGCAAAACGATGCCATGACCGATGCTCTGGCCGAATCTTGCCAACGTTGGCTACAGCAATGGCAGCAGCAAGGCGTGTTGCCCATGCTTTACAGCTGGTTGCATGAACAACACATTGCGACCCGCTTGCTGGCTTTGTCTGACGGCGA
Source organism: Bordetella parapertussis (assembly GCA_945861305.1). Taxonomy (GTDB): domain Bacteria; phylum Pseudomonadota; class Gammaproteobacteria; order Burkholderiales; family Burkholderiaceae_C; genus Limnohabitans. The sequence continues at coordinate 26,392 of CAMATW010000029.1, forward strand.
GCGCCGTTTGACAAACCTGCTGCATTTGGGCGAACTGCTGCAAAACGCCAGCCAAGGCTTGCAAGGCCCCGCTGCGTTGTTGCAGCATTTGGCAGACAGGCTGCAGTCGAGCAGCGACAGCCCCGAAGCGCAAAAAATGCGCCTTGAAACCGACGACCAATGCGTGCAAATCGTTACCTTCCACAAGAGCAAAGGGCTGGAGTACCCCTTGGTGTTTGTGCCGTTCTTAGGCAGTTTTAAAAAACCACCCAAAGATGATGCCAAAGAAGCTGTCGAGGCTGAAGAGGAAGAAGGGCAAGAGCCCGATATCACCGAGTCCAATGTGGATGAAGACATGCGCTTGCTATATGTCGCGCTCACCCGTGCCAAACGCGCTATGTGGCTGGGCGTGAGCAGCAGCCGTGACAGCTTGGCGGGCCAAAAGGGCAAAGATTTACGCCTGAGTGCCGTCTCGCGCTTGTTAAAACGCGAATCCCACGCAGACTTGGCTGAGCGTCTGCAAAACACTTGGGGCGGTTGTGAACACATTGCCATCCAAACTCTGCCCAGCGCCAACGGCCAACAATACCAAGCACCGCGTTCCACGGCTTTGCCGCAATCTGCTTTGCTGCCCCAAAGGCAAAACCATCAGCGATGGTGGACCGCCAGTTTCAGCAGTCTCACGCGGGGCTTGGAAGCCGGCACGCCCCATGAAGAAGCGCTGCTGGACGCCGACATGGACGCGCAAATATCTGCTGAATTCAGCTCACCCACCATCGCTTCTGATTGGCAAAAATTCCCAGCTGGGGCGCGATATGGCACCTTGCTGCACGATTTATTGCAGTACCAAGCTGAACAAGCTTGGCCCCTTGCTCACGCTGGCGCAAACGGGCAAGACTTGGCGTGGCAACAACTGCTGCAACGCAAAGCCGACTGGTTGCAACTGCCAATCGACGCCCAAGCCCTGCTACAACCGTGGTTGCAAACCATCGTCTCCACCCCCCTGCCATTGCAGGCCGCCAATGCGCCAACGCAGTCCCTTGGTTCCTCTTTGGTTTTACAAGCAGTCCCTGCCAACGCCTTGTGGGCAGAAATGGAATTCAACCTGCCTGTGGGTCAACTCAGCAGCCACGAGCTAGACGCACAAATTCAGCGGCATGTTTTGCAAGGCCTTGAGCGCCCCGCACTGCAAAACAATGTCTTGCAAGGCATGCTCAGCGGTTTCATGGACTTGGTGCTGCAACACGATGGCCGCTATTGGGTCCTGGACTACAAATCCAATCTACTCGCGGACTACCAAGCACCGCACTTGAGCGCGGCTATTTTGGCCAAACGCTACGAGGTGCAGTATGTTCTCTACACCCTCGCTTTGCACCGCTTACTCCAATCTCGCTTGCCCAACTACCACTACGAACAACACATGGGTGGGTCGGTCTACCTGTTTTTGCGCGGCATCGACACGCCTAGCGCTGGGGTGCATTGCCTGCGCCCCCCTTGGGCATTGATTGACCTCCTCGACCAACGCTTTGCCAAGGCCTTGCCATGAAGATTGCAAACCTGCTTGCCAGCGGTTGGCGCGGCACCAGCCTGACGCCCTTGAGCGCGTTAGATATCGCTTTGGTGCAACTTTTGCAAAACCTGCAAGCCAGCGCCGATGAGCGCCACCTGTGGTTGGCGGCTTTGGCCAGTCACCAGTGGGCGCGCGGCCACGCCTGCCTAGACCTGAATGGGTGGCCTACCAATGCAGGTCTTTTGCTTGGATGGGGGGCACAGGCCTTGGCCGCATTACCCAACAACCTATCGCAAGGGTTGTCCGATATCCCGTGGACGCAAGGCGAACACTCGCCCTTGGTGGTGCAAGGCAAGCGCTTGTATTTGCGACGGGCTTGGCATGCTGAGCACGACATTCACTCAAGGCTCATGGCCTTGCAGCAAAGCCGCCTAGCCCCCCCCGATTTGGCGCAGCAACTTGACCATCTGTTTGGCACAGACCCGCACGACCGGCAGCGCTTGGCTTGCGCCCATGCCGCTCAAAACGCCCTCACGCTCATCACCGGCGGCCCAGGTACGGGCAAAACCACCACGGTGGTCAAGTTGCTGCGTTTGTTGCAGTCCGCTGCCGACACGCCTTTGCGCACACTGCTGGCCGCGCCCACCGGCAAAGCTGCTGCTCGTTTAGGTCAGGCCATGGCACAAGCACGGTCCACACTCAGTGACAGCGATGCAGCGTGCTTGCCCAAAACAGCGCACACCTTGCACAAACTGCTTTACACCAGACACGGCACTGCACCCGTTTTGCAAGCTGACGTGATAGTGGTCGATGAAGCCTCGATGATCGATTTGGAGTTGATGGCCCGCTTGCTCAAAGCTGTGCCAGTTCATGCCCGTTTGGTGCTTTTGGGCGATAAAGACCAACTCGCGTCCGTCGAGGCCGGTGCCGTCATGTCCCAGCTATGCCAAGCGCCTTGGTTACAGGCGCACACCATGGTGCTGACCCACAGCCACCGCTTTGATCCGGACCAAGGCATAGGCGCTTGGGCCAAAGCTTGCAATGCGGGAGACAGCGCAGGCTTGCAAGCCCTTTGGCAAACAGCGCCCGAGGCCTGTTGGTCTGAGTCGGCAACTGTCACCAAGTTAAGCAAAGCGCACAGCAGCACCGATCTCTTGCAAGCCGTTGCTGCGGCTTGGACGCCTTGGCGCAAGCTGCTCGAACCTCACCAGTTGGGGCAAGCTTGTGACGACGCGCAGGCCTTGGCTTTGTTGCACAGCTTTGGCCGCGTCGGTGTGTTGTGTGGCTTGCGCGAAGGGTCTTGGGGGGTGAAACACTTCAACCAACAGTTGCAACAAGCCATGGGTTTTGCAAACACTGACTGGTTTATCGGTCGCCCCGTGATGGCGCGGCGCAATGACTATGCACTTGGTTTAATGAATGGCGACTTGGGCATGTGTTTGCCGGTGCTGGTCGATGGTGAGATCCGTTTGCGGGTGGCGTTTCCCGATGCTCAAGGGGGAGTGCGCTGGCTGATGCCCAGTCGCTTAGCGGCCATAGACACCGTTTTTGCCATGACGGTTCACCAATCGCAGGGCTCAGAATTCGAGCAAGTGCTGCTCATCCTGCCCGACGTGGACACGGCTTTGCTCACGCGAGAGTTGGTCTACACAGGCGTCACACGAGCCCGCCAAGGCCTGTGCGTTTGGGCGCCTGCCCCGTCCCTGCTGGTGCAGGCTGTTGCCCACACAGTGGTGCGAAGTGGCGGCTTGAGCGAACCGCTGCTTTAGGACTTCTTGGCTTCAGTGGCAAAATCATTGAAGTTGTTTGCTTGACGTGCCCAAAGGATGTCCGATGCGTTGTATGAAATGGATGTTTTTGCTGTGGTTAGCTGTCCAACCTTGGTTGGTCTTGGCGGATTGGGAAGCCGTGGATGAAAACTTCCTTGCGGTGGTCTATATCGACCCCGATAAAGTACGCGCAAGCAGCGTCTACCCACAAGCGTGGCACTTGATCGATTTGCGCGAACGCGCCAAGACCGGCGCCATGTCGCGTTTGGCCTTGATGGAATACGACTGTCACGACCAACGTCGACGCACACTGGCGTTCGCCTCTAAGTCCGAGGCCATGGGCGAGGGCAAGACATTGTTCACCAGCGCGGTGTCAACACCTTGGAAGCCCGTCACTGGCGACACCGTTGCTGAAAAAGTCTTGGGCTTGCTGTGCGGTCACAATGCAGGCAAAGGTGCCAATGACCACAAGGGTAAGCAAAGCAAAGAAGCCCCCCCTGCTGCCCCCGCCAAAAGCGACCATTGAACATCACAGGAATCTTTCATGCAAGTCACCCAACACAACGCCGATTTTTCCACCGCCCCCCAACTCGCCCCCGAACATATGGAAGCGATTGCCAGCCACGGTTTTCGTACTGTCATCAACAACCGCCCTGATATGGAGGGCGGCCCCGATCAACCCACCTCTGCACAAATGCAAGCGGCGGCCGAAGCTGCAGGCCTTCTCTACCACTACCTGCCAGTCATCAGCGGCAGCATCACGCCCGAACAAGTAGTACACATGGCCGAGTTGGTGAAGTCTGCCCCCAGCCCCGTGCTGGCGTTTTGCCGAAGCGGTGCACGCTCAACCCAGCTTTGGATGATGGGCAATAGCAACGACTGATCACTTATGGAACTGCGCCTGCAAATCAACCTGATCATGGGCGTGTTACTGGCAGCGTTTGCGTCTTTGCTGATTTATTTACAACTCGACAATACCCGCCAAAGCGTTCGCGAGGAAATGGAAGGCGCCAGCATCGTTGCCACCCAACTGCTGTCGCGCTTGCAAGCCGGCTCTCGTAACAGCTCTTTAGAAGACATGGCACAGTTTCTCGACGCCGTTGGCCGTGTACGCGCCAACGAAATTGAACTTCGCAACGCGCAAGACGCAGTGGTCTACCTCTCGCCGCCACCTGTTTACAAAGCCGGACGCGATGCGCCCGATTGGTATGCCCAAATCGTCTCGCCTACACTGCGTACCCATGAAATTGCACTGGCCGAGGGACGCTTGTTACTACGCGCTGACCCCTCACGCGCCATCTTGGACGGCTGGGACGATTTCAAACCCATGCTGCTCACGGTGTTGGTAGGCTTTGCCTTGGGCAATGCACTGGTGTTTGTGTTGGTCGGTCGGGCTATGCAGCCATTTCGAAAAGTGGTGCAAGGCCTCCAAGCCATGGAGAGCGGCAGTTACGGCACCCGACTGCCTGCCATGCAAGGCAAAGAAGCCAAGGTCATGAGAGAAGCCTTTAATGCCATGGCGCAGTCTGTACAAGACGGCATTGCAGCGCAAACCCAAGCGCGTGAAGCCACTTTGGCGCTTGCGCAAAACCGCGAACTCACCCAAGTCATCCAAACCCGCATCGAAGAAGTACGCGGCCAAATCGCACGTGAACTGCACGACGAACTGGGCCAACAGGTTACAGCCATCAAAAGCTTGGGGCAAGCCATGGTGTTGCGTGCCAAAGGGGTCGACAAACACACCGAAAACGCCGCACGTATGGTGATTGAAAGCGCCGATGCGATTTACGAGGAAGTACACCAACTGGTGAGCAAACTTCGGCCCTTGGCGCTGGACCGGTTTGGTTTGGAAGACGCATTGCAAGACTTGGTGGAAGATGCGCGTAGCCGCCACCCCGACACACGTATCGATTTGCATCTGCACACCCCGTTGGAAGACATGGAGCCCAGCTTGGCAACTGCTACTTACCGCATCGTGCAAGAGTCCCTGAACAACGCACTGCGCCACGCCCAAGCCAGCCAGATCACCATCTTGCTGTCCGCACTTGAGCAACACCTGCACATCGACGTCAGCGATAACGGCATGGGCGCCACCCCTGACTGGGCAAATACCGGTCAATTCGGCGTCATCGGTATGCGCGAGCGAGCCCAAGGGCTGGGTGGGTCATTCAGCTTTGAGTCTTTGCAACCCTCAGGGGTACGCGTTTGGGCGGTGCTGCCGCTGGGCCACAATCCATCGCATGGCTAAACTCACTCTTCTTTTGGTAGACGACCACGCGGTGGTGCGCAGCGGCTTCAAGGTTCTGCTGCAAACTTGGGACGATGTAGAAGTGGTGGCTGAGGCCAACAGCGGCGAGGAGGCCTTGGCGCTTTACACCCTGCACCGACCCGAGGTGGTGGTGATGGACATTGCCATGGCAGGCATGGGCGGCATTGAAGCAACCAAACGCTTGTTGGCACTGGACCCACAGGTTCGCGTCTTGGCCCTTACGGCACATGAGGACAGCAGCTACGCCAAACGTGCTTTGCAAGCCGGTGCTTTGGGCTATTTATCCAAGCGTTCCGCTCCCGAGGTGTTGATCGACGCCTTGCGAATGGTGGCCAGTCACCAGCGCTTTATCGACCCCATCATCGCGCAACGCATGGCCAACCAGCGAAACGACAGCGATTCACAGCACATCGATAAACTCTCCCCGCGAGAATTCGAAGTCTTTATATTGCTGGCCAAAGGACGCTCGGTGCTAGACATTTCCCATGCTTTGGGTTTGTCTGCCTCAACGGTTGGCACACACCTGTACAAGGTCAAACTCAAACTTCAACTCAGCAACCAATCAGAGATGACTTTGCTTGCCATGCGCCACGGTTTGCTCGAGGAGACAGCCCCATGAACCCCAGTCATTCCTTGGGTCATAACGAGCAAGTTGCCCTCATTACCGGTGCCAATATCGGCATTGGTCGCGTCACCGCTTTGCGCTTAGCGCAAAAGGGCTTCACTGTATTTTTGGCAGGTCGCTCAGCACAGAGGACACAAGCCGTGATCGACGAAATTCACGCCACCACCCAAACCACCCACAAGGCTTTTTTTCTGCCGCTACAACTTGACGACTTGAACTCGGTGCGCGAATGTGCAGCACTGTTTTTGGCTCGTCAACTGCCTTTGCACTTGCTGGTCAACAACGCCGGCTTGGCCGGTGACAAGGGGCAAACCCGCCAAGGCTTCGAGATGGCTTTCGGGGTGAATCACCTTGGGCATTTTTTACTAACACAACTGTTGCTCGATACCCTCAAGGCCTCTGCACCGGCAAGGGTAGTGACGGTGGCCAGTCGTGCCCACCTGATGGCTTACCAAGATTTGGATTGGCCAACCCTGCAACAACCCACGCGAAGCCTCACCGGCACCCGCGAATACGGTGTGTCCAAGTTGGCCAATATTTTGTTCAGCGCCCATTTGGCCAAGGTCTTGGAAGGCTCGGGGGTGTCGTCGTATTCATTGCACCCTGGCGTTGTGGACACAGAGGTGTGGCGTGAATTGCCCGGTTTCTTGAGGCCGTTGTTGCGCCTGCGTGGACTGCTTACACCCGAACAAGGGGCGCAAACCACGCTCTACTGCGCCTTGCAAGCACCGGCGAGTGAGACTGGCTTGTACTACGATAAATCCCGAATCAAAACCCCATCGCGTGTTGCACAAGACGCACAACTTGCAGAACAACTGTGGAATAAATCCCTGCAATGGATGAAAACGGAATAATGAAAAAACACCTGTCGATGCTCCTCCTGAGTTGTCTGTGCGGCCTAGCCCACGCCGAATGGCAAAGCTTTTCCAAAGTAGACGACGGCGACTGGTATCTTGAAAGCCAGTTGGTGCAACCCCGTCCCATGGTCCGCGCTTGGACTTTGTTCGATCACCACGCACCCGTGGGCGCCTTTGGTGTGTTGTCTGTGAAAACCATGCACGAGTTCGATTGTGCGCAACAGCGTATGCGAGACATCAATATCGTGGTCTTCAACGACCACATGGCACGTGGCTCCATTCTTCGCAATACCTACCCAGGCACACAGTTGATCCATCCCCCGCCTGACAGCGTGTTCGCGCAACTCATGACCCAACTTTGCAAACCATGAGCACCTCACCCATTCTTAGCATCGAGCCCTTGGGCTTTCCTTGGCAAACCATCGACCCCTTTTTGTTTTGTGTTCACCACCTAGACCACTACCCCCAAGGTAATACTTCTATGGGACCAGCGGCATCTTTGGCGGGGCGCAACCTAGGCCAAGACTTTGCGGGCAAAGACGGTTGGAGCATGTACCACGGCATGACCATC
>CAMATW010000030.1 GCA_945861305.1 Bordetella parapertussis
GCTTTTTTTTGTTATTGCTCAAGCCGTCATTGCAAGCGCAGCGAAGCAATCTTTCATGGCATCGAAACATGACGCAACGCCACCCGACCATGGGGACACATTTTGCTGCTCTTTCGCTCACAAAATGGTCCCCAGACCGATTGGCTTAGACGATGTATCTTGGGTTTACGAAGGACCCACTTCAGCTGCCGAGGGCAGCGGATCGGCTGCGTAGCGAACGTCGCAGCTTTGCTGCGGTGAGCGGCAGGCGAACCGCTGGTCTCGGCAAGCAACCAGCAGTTTGCTTCGGCCTCGCAATGACGGGTGATTGCTTCGCTGCTCTCGCAATGACACCAATCGGGCAAAATGGGGGGATGTCTGAACGTGTGATCCCCCTGCTTGACCAGCGCAACCGCCCTGCCGTTGTTCCCGACAAAGCCATTGTGCCCAACGGTTTGTTGGGCGACCAACGCGGTCGTCCCCTGCGCGACCTGCGCATCAGCGTCACCGACCGTTGCAACTTCCGCTGCAACTACTGCATGCCCAAGGAAGTCTTCAACAACGATTACAAATACCTGCCGCATTCATCGCTTTTAAGCTTTGAGGAAATCACCCGCATTGCCTCGCTGTTTGTGTCGCACGGCGTGCAAAAGCTGCGCTTGACAGGTGGTGAGCCGCTGTTGCGCAAAAACTTGGAAGTACTGATCGAACAACTGGCCGCACTTCGCACCCCCGAAGGCAAGCCCCTTGACCTGACCCTCACCACCAACGGCTCGCTGCTGCGCCGAAAAGCGGCTGGCTTGAAGGCTGCAGGTTTGCAGCGCGTGACGGTCAGCTTGGACGGCCTGAATGACGACATCTTTCGCGCGATGAACGATGTGGACTTCCCTGTGGCGGATGTGCTGGACGGCATCGAAGCGGCCAAAGAAGCGGGTTTAGGGCTTGATGCCAAAGGCGGTTTCAGCGGCCTGAAGATCAATATGGTGGTAAAGAAAAGCACCAACTTGAGCGAGATCATCCCCATGGCCCGACATTTCCGAGGCAGCGGCATCACTTTGCGCTTCATCGAGTACATGGATGTGGGTGAAACCAATGGCTGGCAAATGGACGAGGTGCTGCCCTCGGCTGAGCTCATTCAGTTACTGCAAACCGAATTCCCGCTGGTGCCTCTTGAGGCCTCTGCGCCAGGCGAAACCGCGCAGCGCTGGGGCTATGCCAATGTACTAGGTGTGTTTGACCCTGCCTTGGGCGAAGTCGGCGTCATCAGCAGCGTGACCCAAGCTTTTTGTGGCGACTGCAACCGCGCCCGCCTATCGACCGAAGGTCAGCTGTACCTGTGCTTGTTTGCAGCAAAAGGCCACGACCTGCGCAGCCTCTTGCGCAATGGGGCCTCGGACGCTGACATTGCCTCGGCAATTGGCCTTATTTGGAACGAGCGTGACGACCGCTACTCGGAGTTACGCGGCCTGAACCTTCAGCCCCTGCCCGCACCTGGCCAAAAGCGCGTCGAAATGAGCTACATCGGCGGCTGATGGTCGCGCCAACGCCTGACAACATCACTGGCTGGGTATTGGCCGGCGGTCAAGCTCAACGCATGGGCGGGGTAGACAAAGGCTTGCAACTCTTCCAAGGCCAAGCCTTGGCATTACGCGCAGCCAAGCGCTTACAGACCCAAGTCCACATTGTCAAACTCAATGCGAATCGTCATCTATCAGACTATGCAAGCTGGGGCTACGAGGTCCACCCCGATAGCTTGAGCGGCTATGCAGGACCCTTGGCAGGCATGCTGACAGGTTTGCAACATTGCGATACCGAATGGCTGCTGTGCGTGCCTTGCGACAGTCCCATTTTCCCGCTGGATTTGGCTTACCGCCTTGGCATAGCGGTGGACGAAGAACAATCGTCAATGGCTGTTGCATGGGCGCCAGAGCCCAATGCAAAGGGTGACACTGTTTGCCGACCCCAACCGGTGTTTTGCTTGCTGCATCGTTCTTTGCAAATAAGCATGAGTGATTTTTTGCAAAGTGGGGGGCGCAAGATTGACGCTTGGACCACGCAACACGCCAATGCGCGAATGGATTTCAACCTGCCCCACGATACCCGCCATGCGTTTGCCAACGCCAACACATGGCAGGAATTGAAAGACTTGGAAGGCTAAGCGGTTTTTGTTGAAACCGAGTCGTCGTCCTCGAAAACCGTTTGAATCGGCCCAGGCGTTGCCTTGCGGGCAAATAAGGAGTACATGGTGGGCACCACAAAGATAGTCAGCAAAGTACCCAAGGACATGCCGCCCACAATCACCCAACCAATTTGCTGACGGCTTTCCGAACCAGCGCCGGTAGCCAAGGCCAAGGGAATGGCCCCAAGCACCATGGCGCCGGTGGTCATCAAGATCGGGCGTAAACGCAAGGTGGCCGATTTATGAACAGCGTCTATGGCACTCATGCCCGTCATACGCAATTGGTTGGCAAACTCGACAATCAAAATGCCGTGCTTGGTGATCAAGCCCACCAAGGTGATTAGCCCAATTTGGCTGAACACATTCAGGGTACTGCCTGTCCATTGCAAGGCCAACAAGGCCCCCACCATGGACAAAGGCACCGAGAGCAAGATGACAAACGGGTCGACAAAACTCTCGAACTGTGCAGCCAACACCAAGAAAATGAACACCAAGGCCAAGACAAACACGCTGGTCAGTGAACCTGAGGACTGCACGAACTCACGCGAATTGCCATTGACATCGGTGGAATAACCCGTCTTAAGAACTTTGCCCGTGACTTCCTTCATGAAGCTCAGCGCCTGCCCCAAAGAATAGGTGGGTGCCAAATTGGCTGTGAAGGTGACGCTGCGACGCTGCGCAAAGTGATTGAGTTCACGCGGCACCACCACTTCCTTCATTTTGACCAAGGCCGACAAAGGCACCATGGTGTCAGCGCGGCCTCGAACAAAAATCTTCTCCACATCCATGGGGGTGTTGCGGTTCTTGGCCTCAGTTTGCACCACCACGTCGTACTTTTCGCCTTCGCGCTTGTATTGGGTCACGCTGCGCCCGCCCATGGCGGTTTCCACCGCACGGGCGATGACGTCGACAGGGATGCCCAAATCAGCGGCACGCTCACGGTCAACCTCTAAGCTGATCTCTGGCTTATTCAAGCGCAAGTCCACATCCAAGCTGACGATGCCAGGGTTTTTGGCTACTTCATCTTGAATGGTCTTGGTCACTTTGGCCAAGTTTTCATAGCTGTCGTTGGTCAACACCACAAAATTGAAAGGCCGCTCGCGAAAGGCTTGCCCCAAAGAAGGCGGCGTGATGGGAAAGGCCATCACACCTGACATGCCACCCATGGCGGGCATCATTTCACGCGCCATATCCAAGGTACTGCGTTGGCGTTCATCCCAAGGCAAAGCACCCAAAAACACCGCACCTTGGGCAACTGTGGGGTTGCCCACCACCGCAAAAAATTTATCGAACTCGCTGTATTTGCGGCCGATTTTTTCCAACATATTGACGTATTTTTGGGTGTAATCCAGCGTCGCGCCGTCAGGTCCATTGATGATGACCAAGATCACACCACGGTCTTCCATGGGGGCTAACTCGCTCTTGGCATTGATGAACAAATGGTAAGAGCCATAGGCCGCCAACACCATGACGCCCACCACCAACCAACGGCGTGAAAACTCGAAACCCCCAAAGCGCCAACCGGTCAGAGTCCAGCGCAATAATTGGCCATAGCCTCGGGTAAGTGAGTCAAGCATGCGCCCCATGCCACGGTCAAATAACGAGGGCTTGGGGATGTGTTTGAGGAGTTTGGAACACATCATGGGCGAAAGCGACAAGGCCACCACGCCGGACACCATGACAGATCCGGCCAAGGCCAAAGCAAATTCGGCAAACAACCTGCCGGTACGCCCTGGGGTGAAGGCCAAGGGGGCGAATACCGCCACCAAGGTCAGTGTCATGGCAACTACTGCAAAGCCAATTTCGCGCACGCCCTTGATAGAAGCAGCAAATGGCTCCATGCCCTCTTCGATGTAGCGGTAAATGTTCTCGAGCACAACGATGGAATCGTCGACCACCAAACCAATGGCCAGAACCAGCGCCAACAGGGTAAGTGAATTGATGGAAAAGCCAAACAAGGCCATCAGCGCAAAAGTGCCGATCAGTGACACCGGAATGGTGATGAGCGGGATGATGGAGGCTCTGAGGGTTCGCAAAAACACAAAGATAACCAAAGAAACCAAGGCGGCGGCCTCGAAGATGGTTTTAAAAACCGCTTCAATAGATTTTTCAATGAACACCGATGAGTCGTTGGCGACCTCGATGTTGACCCCAGGCGGCAGGCTTTCCTTGATGCGCGGCATCATGGCAGTGATGGCTTTGCTAAGTTCCAAAGGGTTGGCGGTGGAGTTGCGAAGAACGCCCAACGCAATTGATTCGTTGCCGTTGTAGCGAACCGAATACCGCTCCGCCAAGGGACCTTGCTCTATGCGGGCAACGTCACTCAGTCGAATAGCCATGCCATTGACATTACGAATCACAATATCGCCAAACTCTTCGGGCTTGCGCAAATCGGTGGCTGTAGTGATATTGAACTCACGCATCTGGCTCTCTACCCTGCCAGCAGGTACCTCCACATTCGACTTGCGCAAAGCATCCTCAATGTCTTGGGTGGTCAAGCGGTAGGCAGCGAGTCGATCGGTATCGAGCCAAACCCGCATGGCGTACTTGCGCTCACCAAAAATACGCACATCCGCCACACCAGGCGCGGTTTGCATCATTGGCTTGGCAATGCGGTTGGCCAAGTCAGTGAGTTGCAAGGTGTTCATGGTGTCGGAACTGAAGGACAACCAAATGACTGGTTGTGCATCCGCTTCGACCTTGGCAATAACGGGCTCATCGATACCCACGGGTAGGCGCTGGCGAACACGTGACACTTTGTCGCGCACATCAGAGGCAGCAGCATCGGGGTCACGCGTTAACAAAAATTTAACGGTGATTTGGCTTTGCTCTTGGCGGCTGATGGAGGTGATGACGTCCAAGCCCTCCACACCCGAAAGCGAGTCTTCCAGTACTTTGCTGACTTGCGACTCCACCACTGCGCTTGACGCACCGACGTAACGGGTTTCCACCGTCACCGTGGGGTTGTCAATCTTGGGGTACTCACGAATCACCAAGCGGTTGAAAGACACCACGCCGACCAACACAATCAGCAAGGACAAGACGGTGGCGAATACCGGCCGGCGTATCGACAGCTCTGGCAGTTGCATCTCAGTTCCTAGACTCGGCGACACGCAAAGCGGTGCCATCTTTTTGCAGTCGATGCTGGCCAGCAACCACCACAGTGTCCTGGGCAGTCAAGCCAGACAAAATTTCAACCCGCCCAGGGTGGCGAGCGCCCAACTTGACCTCGGTACGCAAGGACACTAGCTTGGTGTCTGGCGGCAAAGGGCCTGCACCAGGTATGGCTTCGGGTGGCACCACACGGATGACAAATTGCTTGCCGCCCATGGGAACGATGGCCTCTTCAGGTATGGACAAAGCCTCATTCTTAAGAGCAAACAAGGCATTAACACGGGCAAACATGCCGGGTCGCAAAGGACCCGCAGGCGTAAATTTGTCCATGACTTGCAAAGGCCTTGGCGGGCAGGCTGCGTCGGGGGGTGTGGGGCTGGGGGTGGCCACTGCGGGCTCCAAGGGTTTAAGAGTTGCAGCGCCTTTTTTGGTGGCTGATTCACCGGGCCCGTCATTGCGCAAAACAGCTCTCACGCTGATAGAACGGCCATTGGCGTCAATCAAGGGATCAATCGCCTCGACGCGAGCTTGGTAAGTACTTCCCGACAAGGCGTCAATCACCACCTCCACGGTTTGCTTGGGTGACAGCTTGCTTTGATAGCGCTCAGGCAATCGGAAATCGACATACAGCTGCGTGAGGTCTTCCAAGTTCACCATGTCGGCACCATCTTTGACAAAGTCGCCTAAGTTGATATTTCGCAAGCCCACAGTGCCGCTGAATGGCGCCACGATACGCATACGCTCCCAACGCGCACAGGTGAGCGCCACCTGCGCCTGGGCCACTTGCAAAATGGCTTGGCTTTCATCCAGCGAACGTTGGGCAATAAAGCCTTTCTCCACTAAGTCTTGGTTGCGTTTGTGGTTGGCCTGCGCGATGGACATTTGCGCTTGCGCTTGTTGTATTTCAGCGCGCTGCAGGGTGTCATCGAGTTGCACCAACATCTGCCCTTTGCGCACTTGGCTGCCGTCAGCAAAACCCAAAGCGACCACGCGACCAGCGACTTCTGGGCGAAGCATGATGTTTTGGCGTGACTTCAATGTACCCACGGTTTGCGCATCGTCGCGCAAGGTGGCTTGTTCAACTTTGGCGACTTCAACGCCCATGGCGCGAGGCGGTCCAGCGGGAGCGCCACTAGGGCCGGCCCCAGGTGCAACCGAAGGTGCAACTGGTTTGGCGCCAGTAGCAGCGGGGGCAGACGACGCAACGGGTTTGTTTTGATACCACCAGCCGCCCACAGCAGCCACCGCAATGCCAGCAACCGCAAATGCGGTGATCATGTTTTTCGAAGCCATAAGCGATCAAAAACCCTTGAAAGATGTCAGGTCATTATCAACCCGATTGGACCGCCGCCACACCCTGATTTGCCAAGGCATCGGCTCGCTCATTTCCGGGATCGCCAGAATGGCCTTTGACCCAACGCCAGTCAATATGGTGTCCGCTTTGAGACACCACCTCGTCCAAAACTTGCCAAAGGTCCGCATTTTTGACAGCTTGCTTGGACGCGGTACGCCATCCCCGCGCCTTCCAACTGGGCAGCCATTCGGTGATGCCTTTGCGAACATACTCGCTGTCTAGGTAGAGGTGCACTTGACAAGGATGCTTCAAGGCTTGCAGCGCTTGAATCACCGCCATCAATTCCATGCGGTTGTTGGTGGTGTGCAATTCACCACCAAACAAATCGCGCTCGGTTTCGCTGTAGCTCAAAAAAGCGCCCCAACCACCAGGACCAGGGTTGCCTTTGCAAGCACCATCGGTGTAAATGGTGACCAGCTTCATGGCCTGTGCTCGCTCGCGTTCACCGTGGGAACAGCGCTGACGGCTGTCTTGCGGGCCGCCTTTTTCCATTTTGGGCTGATGAGATGCATACCGCGTACGCGTTTAATGGCCACCAAAAAATACACTGAGCCCAAGATGGGCCACCAACGGTCACCCGCCTTGTCCATCCAAGCAAAGCGCTGCAACCATTTGTCTGACTGGAAAGAGGGTCGGTAAGCCCCAAAACATCCACCTTCAATATCAAAACTGAGCAAGCGCAACCAATCGCGCAGACGCCAAGACGCAATAAAGTCGACTTGCGGGGGCAAAAATGGGGCTTGCCAACCCAAGCGGGCATACGCCCTGGCACGTTGTTGGCGCATGCCCCAAAGACTGAGCGGGTTAAAGCCGCAAATCACCACTCGGCCATCTGGCACCAACACCCTTTCGACTTCACGCAAACAACTGTGTGGATCACGGCTGAGCTCTAGGGTGTGAGGCATGACCACCAAATCGAGGCTTTGCTCGGAGAAAGGCAAAGCCACATCATCGGTCAATAAACTGGGCACAGCGTCCTTGGCGGGCTGGTTTTCACTCACCCAGCAGTGCCGTATGCGACTGCTTTTCAGGGCTGGCAGGCTTGACAAGCCCAACTGCAAAGCGTGGTAGCCAAAGATGTCGGCAATCACCTTGTCAAACTGGCGCGACTCCCATTCGCGCAGGTAGGTGCCGGCAGGTGTTTGCAGCCAATCGTTCAAGTCCAAAGAGGTTTCTATAATTTGAGGATCCATGAAAAACCAATATCACCGACAACGCTTGGGCGTTTTGTATATGCTGCCCATTCTATTCAGCCTTCTTTCGCTCTCGTCCATCACTGCATATGCACAGTCAAGCCAAGCTGATGCACCAATAGAAACCACCGAACTGCAAGCCCTGCCGGACAAGGCGCCAAGCGGCCACATCATCACCGAGGTGGAAATTCCTGCGGACCTGTGGACGCGCATACGCCGTGGCTTTGCCATGCCAGATCTGCAAGTTGACATGGTCCAAGAGCGCGAGCAGTGGTACGCCAACCGCCCTGATTACATCGAGCGCATGACGGCTCGCTCAAGCAAATACCTCTACCACATCGTTGAAGAAATTGAACGCCGCGGAATGCCCACCGAACTGGCTTTGCTGCCGTTTATTGAAAGTGCGTTCAATCCGCAGGCTGTGTCATCTGCCCGCGCCAGTGGTATGTGGCAGTTCATGCCGCGCACCGGCAAAGACTTTGACTTGAAACAAAACGCTTTCCGCGACGATCGCCGCGATGTGCTTGCCTCGACCCGCGCAGCACTGGACTATTTGCAGCGCCTGCATGGCATGTTCGGCGACTGGCACCTGGCTTTGGCCGCCTACAACTGGGGGGAAGGCAATGTAGGCAAAGCTGTCAACCGTAACCAGAAAGCGGGTCAAGGCATCGCCTACACCGACTTGCGTATGCCAGCAGAGACCCGCCTGTATGTTCCCAAATTGCAGGCGATGAAGAACTTGGTCGCCAACCCACAGGGCAAGGGTATTCAACTGCCCTACATTCCAAATCACCCCTACTTCAAAACCGTGCCCTTGCCTCGGGACATGGATGTGGCCTTGGTCGCTCGCTTGGCCGAAGTACCTATTGAAGATTTCAAAGCCCTCAACCCCTCGGCACACCGGCCGGTCTTGTTGGCGGGGGGTACATCTCAAATTCTTGTGCCTTGGGACAACGCCGAAATTTTCGACCGCAATATGGCTGCCTATGAAGGTCGCTTGGCGAGTTGGACAGTCTGGGTGGCGTCCAAAAACATGAAGGTTCCAGAGGCCGCCAAAAAAGTCGGCATGAGTGAAGAAGACATGCGCAGTGTCAACAAAATACCGCCACGCATGCTCATCAAAGCCGGCTCTGCCCTGTTGGTTCCGCGTCCTAGCAAACAAGAAAAAGACGTCACATCCAAAGTGGCGGATAACGGCCAATTGAATTTAGCCCCCGAAGTCGTTTTGCGCAAGCAAGTCATTAAGGCGCGCAAAAAAGACACTTTGGCCAGCGTTGCCAAACGCTACAAAATCGCTGCAGCCGATGTGGCTAAATGGAACAGTATGTCGCTTGAGAGTGTCCTCAAGCCAGGTCAAAAACTGGTGTTGATGCTGCCTGGCAAAGCGGGGGGCAAAAACAAAAAAGCCATTCGGCGCAACAAAGGCTAAGGCTACATTCGAAAGCGTTGCTTGGCTGCGCGAACAAATTCGTTGTTCACTGTGTCCTGCCAAGCCAGTGTGGCAGACAAGAGGCGGGGGTCAAGCAACCTGAGCATACGCAGGCTGACCTGCTGAGCCTCGGGCGTGAGCAGACCATCCAGTGAATAGCTTTCACGCAGGTTATCAACGGCATTCAAATACACCAAGCGGTCTGGCACCACGGGGTTGTCCACCATGTTGCGCAACAGATCCGAGGGACCTGCGGTTCTCAACCATTTAAGACACCGCACCACCGCTGACACAAGGGCCTGACAAGTTTTGGGGTGCTGCTGCAACAAAGCTTGGGATACAAGCAAGCAGTTGCCCGGCAAAAGACCACCAAATACCTGCTGGGTTTGCTTGAGGGTTCGAAAATTGCGGACCACGGTTAAATCGTCCTTCTTTTCCAGTGCTGTCATCACGGGGTCTGAGGCAAACAAGGCATCCACAGCGCCACTGCGTGCAGCCACCAAGGCGCGTAGCGATGAATTGAGATAGACCCATTGGATGTCGTTGGGTTTGAGCCCCGAGCGCAGCAGACTGAACGACAGGCAACGTTGTGCAGAGCCCTCTGCATCCATCAAACCGATGCGCTTGCCACGAAGATCAACCATGGTTTTGAAATTGGGAACGTTTTTGTTTGAGACGCCCAAGGCCCATTGAGGCGTGCGGGCAATTTGTGCGATGCACACGGCATCAAACCCTTTTTGTTTAAGAATCAATGCGCTATCGTAGGAAGAGGACATCACATCGACCGTGGCTTGCGTCAAGGCAGCCATGGCGGCGGTTTGGCTGGCCTGCTCCACCCATTCAATCTCCAAACCTTCGGCTTTGAAAAAACCCAACTGTTCTGAAAGCAACAAGGGCAAATGGGCTAAGGATGTGCGGTCGTCTAAAACCAAAGTCAATCGGGATTTGTCAGAACTGGCCTTGGCTGCCAACGGGGCTACGCTCAAGCAGGCAGCCAAGGCAGAACAACCGAGCAGCCATTGACGCCTTAGCATGAAGGACGCAGAAAGATTGTGGAATCGCGAAACTGACATGCTTATCAGCATAAGCAGTCACAGAGATCAGCGCATCAGGTACACCCCTGTTGGTGAAAACCTTAGGTGCTGCGCCTGTCCATCAAAGCATGGGCAATTGTGCCTAAATCTACATATTCCAATTCGCTGCCAACCGGCACCCCACGTGCCAAGCGTGTCACCACCAAGCCTTTGCGTCTAAAGACCTCACTCAAAACGTGGGCTGTGGCCTCCCCCTCGGCAGTGAAATTGGTGGCCAAAATCACCTCTTGTACCAAGCCATCGTCCACCCTTTGAATCAGCTTTTGCATACCAATATCATTCGGTCCAACGCCTTCAATCGGGCTGAGTTTGCCCATCAACACAAAGTAAAGACCCTGATAAGCCAAGGTTCTCTCTAAAGCAGATTGATCCGCGGGCGTCTCCACCACACACAAGCGCGTGGCGTCGCGCTGCGAGTCTTGGCAGGTGGTGCAAATTTCAAATTCGGTCAGGGTATGGCAACGCTGGCAATGCTTGACGGCTTCCACGGCATTCACCAAGGTTCGCGCCAGCAACTGGGCGCCCTCGGGGTCGTGTTGCAACAAGTGGTAGGCCATGCGTGAGGCAGAGCGCTGCCCTACACCCGGCAAACGCCTGAGGGCTTGGACCAAGGCCTCTAGGGCGCTGTTATCGCGCATTAAAAGGGCAGCTTCATGCCGCCTGGCAAACCGGGCATTCCACCGGTCAATTTGCCCATCTTGGCCTCGGAGGTTTCTTCGACTTTGCGAGCACCATCGTTGAATGCGGCGGCGATCAGGTCTTCCAACATGTCTTTGTCGTCGCCCATGAGGCTGGGGTCAATCGTGACGCGTTTGACTTGGTGTTTGCAGGTCATGAGGATTTGCACCATGCCGGAACCGGCTTCACCGGTGACCTCGATGAAAGCCAATTCTTCTTGGGCTTTCTTTAAGTTTTCTTGCATGGCTTGGGCTTGTTTCATCAGGCCCGCGAGTTGTCCTTTGTTGAACATGGTGGTCTTTCAGTGGTCGAGAAGTCTTAGGGTGCCAGGAATGATCTTGGCGTCGTATTCATTCATCAGGCGTTGCACGCTGGGGTGGTTAAGGATATCTGCTTCGGCTTGCGCCATGCGTTGCTGTTGAAGCGCGGTGATGCGCCGAGCGGGTGAGTCTTGCACAGGGCCTTGCATGACTTGCAAATTCACAGCATGACCCAAGGATTGCAGCGCCAATTGCAGTCGCTCGCGGTTGCTGGCACTGTTGAGGGACTCGCTTTCAATTTGCAAATGCCACACACCGTCGGCTTGCGCCAGCAGCTGTGACTGCATGGCCAGCTCGCGGGTCATGGCTTGAATCAATTGGGCTTTGACCATCTCTTGCACTACAGACAGCCATTGTTCACCTAAGGGAGAGTCGCTTGGTGTCAGGGCGACTGTGACGGGTTCAGGCGCTGTTTTCAGTGTTTTTTTTTCAGCCTCGGCCTTGGCTGGTTTAAATGCCAGCAGTCGCAACAACACCATGGTGAGGGCAGCGTATTCATCGGGCGCCAAGCCTAAATCAGCGCGTCCGTGCAAGCAGATGCTGTAGAGCAACTGGGTTTCGTCAGCAGGCATTAATTGAGACAAGCCAGCGATGCGCTGCACATCAGGATCGGGGTCGTCGCTGGCAGCGGTTTGCACTGTAGCTTGGTGAACCGCCATGCGCTGCAAGACCATGCCCATCTCTTCCAACAAGGAACTGGCGGACAAGCCTAGGTGGCGCAGCGACTCGCAGGTGTTCACCACCAAAGCACCATTCCCATGGGCCAAAGCCTCGATCAAGGTGAACACATGGCTGCGGTCCACGCTGCCCAACATATCGCGTACCACCGCTTCAGCCAAAGCGCCGTTGCCAAACGCAATGGCTTGGTCGGTGAGTGACAAAGCGTCGCGCATGGAGCCGCGTGCTGCACGGGCCAACAAGCGCAAAGATTGCACATCGGCTTGCACCTGTTCGTCTGCCAACACCTGCGTCAGGTGCTCAACAATGGTCTCTGGCGCCATGGGCCGCAAATTGAATTGCAAGCAGCGCGACAACACAGTGACAGGTACTTTGTGTGGGTCGGTGGTGGCCAGCACAAATTTCAAATATTCAGGCGGCTCTTCCAAGGTTTTGAGCATGGCATTGAACGCGGTGTTGCTCAGCATATGCACCTCGTCAATCATGAAGACTTTGAAGCGCCCTTGCACCGGTTTGTAGGCGGCTTGCTCAAGTAACTGCTGCACCTCATCCACGCCACGGTTAGACGCCGCATCCAGTTCGGTGTAATCCACAAACCGACCAGAATCAATGTCTAGGCAGGCAGAACAAACGCCACATGGTTCGTCTGTGATACCAGTCTCACAGTTCAAGGACTTGGCCAAGATACGAGACACCGTGGTTTTGCCCACGCCACGCGTGCCGGTGAACAAATAGGCATGGTGCAGGCGTTGTGAGCGCAAGGCATTGGTGAGCGCTTGCACGACATGGGACTGACCCACCAATTGGGTAAAGGTCTTGGGACGGTATTTGCGAGCGAGCACCAGATAGGACATGACTTGATTCTACGGGGCGTACAATTTCCCTCGACGGGCCTTCCCACATGGGGAAGCGGCCAACCGGGTCAGGTGGGGAACCAAGCAGCCCTAACTGTGGAGCCAGTGCTGGGGTCAAGGCTCGTCACCTTCAACTTTCCGGGCTTTCAAAAACAAGCACTTACGTTGTTTTGAAGGCAAGTCAGGCGCTTTTGTATCACCTGAGTGTTGTTCTGCCCCCTTGACCATCCCCTACGAGCAGAACGTCCAACCGGGCGCATAGTCATCTCGCTAAGTTCAAGCAATTACCGTGAAGCACTGTCCAAGGGATATGCCAAACGTGCTGAAATCCTTACGGGGGTCATCTATGATCCCATCTGACGTTTCAAGTATTAGGAAAATCGTTGACAAACAAAATGTAAAAGGTATTAGGCGGTAACTTTTTATACCCAAATAATGATTTTTCGAAATAGCAAGTTTTGCTATTTTTCCAAATGAATGTTCGCTCTTGATTTTAAAACGATGAGTTGGTGTGACATATATTTTTCCATTTGCCACAGTGGTTTTTGTCAAAACTGTTAACCCACCTCCAACTTATATAAAGTTACTACCACCTTGGCTTTGAACTCCGGCAGGTGTACTTTGCGCTTTCTTGTCTAGGTCATGATTTACCCCGTTTCTAGTGACAGTGTCCCACTTAAACACCTGTCTCAAATCCGGGGCCCACTTCAGACTTGCAATTAAAAAGAACAACAATATGCCAAATTGAATGTAGCTAACCGTCACGTGATTGTCCTTCTTAAATAGTTTTTGTGAGTTTTCTGAGGGGGTAAAAACCAAGCTTTCCTGCTCAAGTACAGTTCCATCTTTTGCTTGAAAAGTTACAGAAGCTGTTACCGCTTTATTATTTTTAACCTCATGCGCCCATAGTCCTATAGACCAATCTGTTGGCATCAATCCTTGACGCATTGCAAACTTACCAAGTACGAGGATGCTTGGTTGCTCCAGCCAAGGGGGGTGTGCGGGCTCAAAATTTACAAAGAGCCCCCCCAACACAAGCGGACCTTTTTCATCATTTAATTGAACATGCTGAACAAAGGCTTGTTGCACTTGCATTTGATGAGCCTGAAACTCGGCGAAGGAAATGGCGCCGTTGTCGTTGTCATCAAACTTTATGCCTCCAAAAGAAGATGGCGCTAGGGAAAGCACCATATAGGCTGCACCATCACGAAAATTCAAGGTAGCTCGGTCAAGCGACATGACGTGCGCGTTTACAGCTGTTTGTGTACAAAGAACGATTAGCAGCCCTATTAAAAGTACTCTAAACATTTCAGAAAACCAAGTTCGCTAAGAATTATTTGATTGCAATTAATTGAGCTTACCTTTGATACAGCGTTGCAGATAGGGATAACTTTCAGTAGCTACGTAATAGTAGGTACCTTTGGGGAAATCTGGTGTAACACCAGTGCGGCCGTTGCACTCATCCAGATCACCGCCATTTGCAGCGCTGTATGCCCAGTCTTGCCTAAATGTTCCCAATGGGAAAATAGCGGGAGAAGGCCTGAGCGTGCTATTGGTTGCAGTTGAATTTGGACTGTAATTGCTGGCTAATTTCTTGAGGGGTGAAGTGGCATCGTTGGCCATTGCATAACCATATTTGTAATAAATTGGATAGCCATCTGATGCCCACCCCACGATTTGCATTTTATTACCAATTAAATTGTCTTCTTGCCCCCCAAGACTTGTATAAACCCCCTTAGGTGCTCCATGGTAGTGGTACTCGCCACTGGGTTGAACGTGCGCATTGTTAAAGTCTGCACCAAAATTAAATGGGCTGTTTGGCACTATTGCTTCCAAACTCCAGTCACCACCACCCAAATAGGTACAAGGTGTTCCACCAGATGCTTGGCCAGCGCCTTGAGTTGCAGTTGAAACAGCGTTATTGATGCAGCCTCCCCCAGTGTTGGGGTCAAACTTCACGCCGTTTAAAGCGTAGCCAACTACGGGAACCGGCTTAACCATATCCAGCAGTGGCGATATAGGCGCAGAAAAATTTACTGCATAAGGAGCGATGGTATTTGGATTGTTCGGATTAGGAAAAGTTCCAACGCTATGATTTGGGATACCGTTGGAAGTTAATGTTCTCATAGTGCTACCGCAAGTCCAAGCGAATTGAAAAGGCTGGCTGCTGTTGTCTGCCAATTTGGTAACCGTAGTGCCACTACCTTTGTAATTGCAAAGAATGCTAGTTGTAGCAACACCGTCCCCAATGGAAATTGGGCTTGAATTATTGGTAGAGCTACCACTACCTCCACCGCCGCAGGCTGTTAGAAAAAAGAAAATGGAACTCAAAAACCAAGTTGGTATATGGACTTCAGTACGAAACAATTATTTTCTCCTTATAGAAAATACCATTGGATAGAAGTTTTCTTGCAAGATCAAGACCAACCGCTATCTGCATTAATTATGCGTATAAATCACAGGTGAAGGTTTGATTTCTGCGGGTCAAGCGTGCTGTCGGCTTGAATTGATCATCAAGCGTCACTTTACACGACAGTAGGGAGGCTAAAACAATCCACGGCAATGAAACGCGTAAAGCACGAACCGAACGGACTGAAGGTATGCGTCGGCTTCGTGTACTAAAATAATTGGATTATGTGTTGAAGATGATGTCGTAAATCTCCCGGATGGAAATCAAATTTAATTACTAAAAAACCTATTGGAATGATTTATGAAATCTAAGAATTTGGTATTTGCTTTTATTACTAGCGTTCTAATTACATCTTTGATTGCCTGCGGGGGCAGCGGTGGAAGTGGTGGAAGCGGTGGAAGTGGCGCACAGACTTCTTCTGGTGGAACGTTTTCATTGACCAGTAGCTTAGGAACGGCACTAACTGCAGCCTTTACTTGTGATGGTGTTGGCTCATCGCCAGATCTATCTTGGTCAAATTTGCCATCAAACACTTCTGAGCTCGCGTTACTGATGAGCACCGAGGCTCCTGGACAAACTAAGTACAACTGGATCCTTTACAACATACCTGCTGGAATCTCACTACTAAAGCGTGACTCATTCGGGGTAGGCAAGTCTGGCGTTGGTGATGATGGGGCTTATCTTGGTTACCAGACTCCCTGCTCAAGTGGTGCTGGCATAAAAAGTTATACATTCACGCTTTATGCTTTATCTTCGCCGCCTGTAATTAATTCAAATCCAGTTACTGGGGCCGAGCTTAAATCCGCACTTGCTTCTTTAACTTTAGGCACTGCATCCCTAACAATGTCCTATAACGCTCCCGGAGCAAGTGGGAATGGACACACGTCTGCATGTGGTTACGTCCAAGAATCAACTAGGGCATCGAAGTTCGGAACCGCGTCTGTAAGTTGTGACGGTTCATTCGCCTACATAAGCTCTAATGGCATAGCAACTCACAGCATGATGGATGGAATTACCGCTACAAATCTGCAGGTCCCTGCGGCTCAAAACTTTTTAGGTCAATACGGATGGAAAATCCCACTCGCCCCAGCAATTGCAGCATCACCCACACCTGTTCTTGATGGACCCATCGGTGTAGCGATCAATGGGGTTCCTATTTTTAATCCATGCAAGCAAGGCGGCTGTACACCTCCTGGAGGTGGCGATACTAAAGTCCTCGGAGAGTTGGATAATTGCAATGGTCACGCAGGCCGTGCAGATGATTACCACTACCATGCAGCACCTACATGTTTGATGGCGGGACAAAATGCCAACTACTGGGACACCCATCCTATAGGCTGGGCCTTGGACGGATTTGCTATTTTTGGCTACAACGATCCTAACGGGACTTCCGCCTCTCGCGACGGCGTATGTGGAGGCAACACAACTTTAAATACAAATGCCCCTGCTGCATACGCTTACCATGTAACCACGAATTCTCCTTATTTAATGTCTTGCCTTCGGGGCACGCCAAGTCCGGATTTAGCTGGCCAAGGATCCAAATACAGTCCATTAAGAAAACCGCCTGTTGATCCACTTCCAACAGTTTCTTCTATGTCACTCTCAACAGACATTAAAGGTTATTCGGTTTTGCAATTTAATAGTGCTTCTTCATTCAATACTACGCCAGACAACTCTAATTCCTACAGCACAATCAATCCAGCAGGCACGTACAAAATTCTCTATAAACAGATGATTGGGAACTCATTGACTAGTGAATTGGCAAAATCAGCTAACTCAGGAAAAACAGCTTGCTGGGAATTCATATTTCAAAATAATGCTAACAGTAACTCGCAACCGTCTATGAACTTTTGTAAATGATTCCATTAAAAATACTCATGCACCATAAGTTAGTAAAAACATCTTTCTTTGTTTTCATCATTTTGAATATGGTGCTATTTGTTAGAGAGGCCCAGTCGCATGAACTTCAAGAAAATCGCGCAAGCCTAGTTCTAAGAAATGAACGTCAAATTAGCGTTACTTTTTATCTGAACTTAACAGAGCTACTGCATAAGACATTGATGCCAAAACAGGATCGTTTTGAGCATACTGCCAAGCTAGCAGCAATGAGTGAGGCTGATTTTTCAAAACAGTATGGCGATGTAAAAAAATTAATTGAATCATCTGTTCTCTTTAATGTAACTCCCGGAAAAAAGATTAATGTTAGGGAATGGCAGTGGCCAGAGCCTAAAGTAGCACAAAAAAATATACGTGAGTTGACTATGCAATCTGTTGTTAGTTCTGGTCAGCACTTTCACGAAAATCCAATTGAAGTTCGATTGCAAATACAAAGTGATGAGTCAATCGATCCTTTAATGCTTGAGCTTCCAGTCTCTATGAAGCCCATTACCTTAGTAGCAAGTCGGCCGAAACAAACCCGGTTTGATCTTTCCGCAAAAAAAATAACCATCAATTTTTAGTCGCTGTATGACCTAAGCGCAAAAATGACCTGCCAACCGGGTCAGGTGGGGAACCAAGCAGCCCTAACTGTGGAGCCAGTGCTTGGGGAAAGCTCGTCATTTTTATCACCGCCCCGCCTAGTACTTCTACCTAAATACACCCAGCTCTTTCAAGGCTATTCTGACCCTTTGCTCAAAGGGAAAACTTAAATGTCAGCAGAACTGAAACGCAGCATCATGTCCAAAGACGTTGTTGCAGGTGCGATGGTGTTTGAATTTTTCTCTCCAGGCCTGTCCAGCATCTTGCATAACGCGGGTGCCAAATTCGTTATTTACGACATGGAGCACACTGGCCTTGGCATGGAATCGCTCAAATGGTTGTTTGCCTCCTGCAGAGGCCTGCCCATTGCACCCATGGTGCGTGTGCCTGTGGGTGAATACACCTGGTTGGCCCGTGCCCTCGATCTGGGTGCGCATGGGGTGATGATTCCCATGGTCGAGTCCGCTGAACACGCCAAGTCCATCGTCCAAGCCTGCCGTTACCCGCCATTGGGGCGGCGCGGCGCAGCCTTTGGCTTTGCACAGTGCGACTACAAGGGTGGCGACATTGGTCAAAAAATCTCTGACTACCATGCCCGCACCGTGGTGATGGCGCAAATCGAAACCGAGCGTGGCTTGGAAAATGTTGAAGCTATTGCAGCAGTTGACGGCATCGATGTGCTGTGGGTAGGACACTTCGATCTCTCCAACTTCATGGGTATGCCTGCCCAGTTTGACAACCCTGTGTTTGTTGCTGCCATGCAGCGTGTGGCGGATGTCGCCAAAAAGCACAACAAGATCGCAGGTTTCATGGCCACCGATGCTGCTTGGGCAGACCGAGTCAAAGCCATGGGCTACACCATGATTGCAACCGGCACCGATACCGGCATGCTGCAACAAGGCTTTGCCTCTCTCATCCAACATGTTGAAAAACGGGGTTGACCATGGTCTTCAAAATTGGACTCACACGTGATCTGCTGAAAAGCGATGGCGAACCCAGTTTCGGCCATGGCCCCATGGAGATATTAAGCGATTCGCCCGACATTGCCTATGAATTTCTGCCTGACAACGTCAGCGAAATTACCCCTGACATCATGGCCAACTACGACGGCCTGTATGTCAACAGCCCCAAGGTGACAGCAGCATCTGTTGCCAGATCAGATTGCCGTGTGCGCATCGTGGCACGACACGGTGTGGGCTATGACAACGTGGACGTTAAAGCATTGGCGACCAAGGGCGTCATCACCACCAACACGCCTGTAGCTGTGCGCAGACCCGTGGCGGTAGCGGCTCTCACCTTCATATTTGCCTTGGCTGGGCGCTTGGTCATCAAAGACCAACTCACACGGCAAAACCGCTGGAACGAAAGAACCAGTCACATGGGTCTGGGCTTGACCACCCGCACCATCGGTGTGTTGGGTGTGGGCGGCATTGGCCAAGAATTTTTGCGCATGGCCAAGCCCTTCGGTTGGCGCATGTTGGCTAGCGACCCGTATGTGGATGCTGCCACCATTGCCGCCTTAGGGGGAGAAAAAGTCAGTGAAGGAAATTTGCTCGCACAGAGCGATTTTGTGGCTGTTTTCATGATTTTGAACGAGCAGACACGGCATTTCCTGAACGCTGAAAGACTTGCCTTAATGCCAAAACACTCTTATTTGATAAACATGGCACGTGGTCCAGTGATCGATGAGGTCGCTCTCATCAAGGTTTTGCAATCAAAAAGCATTGCTGGCGCTGCCTTGGACGTGTTTGAGCAAGAGCCGGTGGCCGCCGACAACCCCCTGCTGACCATGGACAACGTCCTGCTGGCTCCGCATTCATTGTGCTGGACAGACGAATGCTTTGACCACATTGCGCGAGAGGGGTTGGGTTGTCTTGCCGCCTTTGCCAAGGGGGAGCGCCCCTTGTCTGTTGTCAAGACTTGAATCAAAAACTGGAAAAAGAAAGCTTTTTTATACCGACAAACGAGGTTGACAGCCTTGTTTTTTCAAGCCTAAGATTCCCAGGCATACTTGCATCACAACAACACAAAGGGAGACTTCAGTGAAATTTAAATTTGACCGCTTGAAACTCAGTTGCGCCACGGCACTTGCCTCTGCGCTTCTGCTGTCGTCTGGCATGGCGAACGCCCAAAGCGCCGCACAAAAGGCGGTGGACGCCGCCAAAAAAATGTGCAATGGCAAGACCATCACCATCGTTTGGGAAGCAGGACTTCAGTCACTCGATCCTAAAAACTTTTCCGGCCCCATGTGGGAAAAGCTGACCAGTTGCAAGATCAATGTGGTGGAAGTACCAACCGCTGAGATGTTCACCAAAATCATGCAAGAGTTCCGTGCAGGCACAGGCGCCTATGACGCATTGAATGTCATTCCTTCCTGGATGCCCGACCTGGTGCAAGCCGGTGCGTTAGAGCCTTTGGACACCATGGTAGACAAATACACCTACCGCGACGAGTTGCAAAAAATCGCGTCCACCTACCGTGACAACCAGATGAAGGTCAACGGCAAGATTTACGGCTTCCCCGATGACGGCGACGTCTTCATCATGTACTACCGCAAAGATATTTTTGCGGACGCAGCTTTGCGCAAAGACTTCAAGGCCAAGTACAGCTACGACTTGGCACCACCCACCACTTGGAAACAATTCTCCGAAATTGGCCAGTTCCTGACTGAAAAACTCAAAGCCAAAGGTACTTACGGTGCTTCCCAGTTCCGCGAACCAGGCTACGGTAACTTCATGTTCCAAGAGCGTTTTCGCAATGAAGGCGGCAAGTTCTTTGATGCCAATATGAAGGCCACCATCAACGGTCCTGAAGGCGTGAAGGTATTCACCGAGTGGCGCAGCGAAAACAAATTTATGCCCCCAGGCGTGGAGAAATTTGGCTTCGTGGAAAACTTGGCCACCTTTGTCAAGGGCGAAAGCGCCATGACCATTTCTTGGCCTCCCTACGGTCGCTTTGCTGCCGGCTACATCAAAGATGAAGCCATGAAGTGGGTTCCCGAATCCAAAGTGGGAGGCAAAGTGGGATACGCACTTCCCCCTGGCGGTCACCCCGAGTTGGCAGCAGGTTTTGCCTTGTCGGTTGCATCCACCAGCAAGAACAAAGAACTCGCTTATTTGTTCATCCAGTGGCTCAACAGTGAAGAAATCTCGATGCAACGGGTGCAACTGCCTTACGCACTGCGCGATCCGTTCCGCGACTCTCACTTCACCAGCAAGGAATACCTTGCCAAGTGGCCCGACGCCAAAGACTATTTGGCCGCCTTGCAAGCTGGCTCTAAATCCGGCCTGCTCGATTTGTCTTTGATTCAAACTGACAAATACGAAGAAGCGCTGCGCCAAGGTATCAGCCGCTTGTGGGCTGGAGACGACCCCAAAGCCATTTTGGATGACGTCGCCAAGTCGTGGGACGACACCACCAAAAAAGTCGGTCTTGATAAGCAAAAAGCGGTTTACAGCGCTTGGGCTGCCAAGGGTGGCGCTTATCCTAAAAAATAAGGCTTAAGGCCTTAACAGGCTGTTTCTGTCCTCAGTGCAGCGCCGTTTTGACGGCGCTGCCTGTTTATTCTTTATCTCCTTCATTGATCCGGTTGTCTTCTTTTGCGAACAGCATCTTCCTCTTCTCAGGCCCATGAGGCGCAAAAACAGTTTGCCCGCCTGCTTGTAGCGCCCGCAATGCTGGTGTTGCTGTTGGTAGCCGTTTTCCCATTGGTTTATTTGATCTTGGTGAGCTTTCAAGGCATCACCATGATGGACAACAGTTCCGACTTTGTGGGCTTCGTTAACTACCAAGCCATCTTGGAAGACACACGCCTGTGGCAAGCGCTGTGGCATACCGTGGTGTTTTTGGCCATTGCCCTGCCACTGGAGTTGTTACTGGGCCTGTTGATGGCGCAACTGTTTTTAGAAAAATTGCCAGGGCGACAAATCATGATCGGTTTACTGGTCTTGCCAGTCGTTATTTCGCCGATTGTGGCGGGTACGATTTGGTCGCTGATGTTCGATAACCGCTATGGCCCCATCAACCAAGTTTTAGGCTGGATGGTTGACCATGAGATGCCACTTTTGTGGACCATCAAGCCCGAGTTGGTCTACCCTGCGATCTTGGTGGCCGAAGTTTGGCAATGGACGCCCTTTATGTTTTTGTTGCTGTTGGCTGCTTTGGCCAATGTGGACAAGTCGCAACTCGAGGCTGCTTCCATCGATGGTGCGGGTTATTGGCGCATCTTCTTTCGCATTGTCTTGCCGTCTATTTGGCCCGTCATGGCGATTGCCCTGCTGATTCGTATGCTGGATTTATTCCGCTTGTTTGACGTGGTGTGGACGCTCACGCAAGGCGGCCCCGGTACCATGACCGAAACCATCTCCATCTTTACCTACAGCCAAGGTTTCAAGCAATTTGAAACCAGCTACACCGCTGCGGTGGCTTTGATGATCGTGGTGTTTTTGAGTGCGGTCTTGATGTGGGCCTTAAAGCGTGTGGGGTTGTCTCGGTGAACAAAAGCCCCTTGTCTTATCGACTGCGTCAACACTTGCGCCTTGTGCTGGCGATTGCTGTCACGTTGGTGTTTTTGTTTCCTGTCTATTGGCTGGCAATGAATTCTTTTAAGACAGCCGACGAAATTTATTCTTCCCCACCGGTATGGTGGCCAGCCAGCCTGCAACTCAACAACTACCTTGTGCTGTTTAAAGATGGTGACGCGGTGTCTGTGTGGAACAGTTTGGTGGTATCAACCATCTCGACCGTGCTGGCCATGTCGCTGGGCACGCTTTGCGCTTACAGCCTTGCACGCTTTAAAACCGGTGGTGACCATTTGTCCAACTGGATCATCTCGCAGCGCATGGTGCCACCCATCGCGGTAGTGTTTCCCATTTTCTTGCTGTATGTGTTCTTGGGCTGGGTAGACACCTATATTGGTATGATCTTGCTCTACACCGCTTTCAATTTGCCCTACGTCATTTGGATGATGCGCGGCTACATCCAAGATATTCCCCGTTCACTCGAAGAGGCCGCCTTGGTGGACGGCTGTACCCACTGGGAAGTGTTCTGGAAAGTCGTCATCCCGATGTGCAAAGGCGGCTTGTTTGCGACGGCCATCTTCACTTTTATCTTTGCATGGAACGAGTTTTTGTTTGCACTGGTGCTGACGCGAACCGAGGTTGTCACCTACACCGTGCAAGTGACGCATTACTTGGGTGGGCAATCGAATTTTTGGACCAAGATAGCCGCCATGTCGGTGTTGGGAACACTGCCAGTCTTTATTGCCGTGATGTTCATGCAGCGCTACTTGGTGCGTGGCATTTCTCTGGGCGCGGTCAAAGGATAGAAACACATGGCAGATTTACAAATTGAGACGCTTCACAAGTACTACGGTGACAACCATGTGGTCAAAGGCATAGACCTGTCTATTCCTGCGGGAGAGTTCACCGTGTTGGTGGGTCAATCCGGTTGCGGCAAAAGCACCCTGCTCAGAACCATTGCTGGGCTGGAATACGCAGACGCGGGAAGTGTTTCGATAGCGGGACAAAGAGTGAACGACATGGCGCCCAAAGACCGAGACATCGCCATGGTGTTTCAAAACTATGCGCTCTACCCCTATATGACGGTGTTTGACAACATCGCTTTCGGCCTTCGCGCCAGAAAAACACCTGCCAAAGAGATTGCGCCCAAGGTGCAAAAAGCAGCCGATATGCTGGCCATCAGCCATCTGCTAGCGCGATATCCGCGTCAGTTATCGGGTGGACAGTTGCAACGCGTGGCGATTGGCCGCGCGGTGGTGCGCAATGCAAGGCTCTACCTTTTCGATGAACCACTGTCGAACTTGGACGCACAACTGCGTGATGAGATGCGCGGCGAAATCAAACGCTTGCACCAAGACCTGGGCAAGACCATGATTTATGTCACCCATGACCAAATCGAGGCCATGACCTTGGCCGACCGCATTGTGCTCATGCGCGAAGGCCGTATAGAGCAACAAGGCGCTCCTTTGGAATTGTTCGAGCACCCAGACACCAAGTATGTGGCAGGCTTTTTGGGCTCGCCCTCTATGAATTTCATTCCTGTGCAACTGCACAGTGACGCATCTGGACTGTGTCTGAACCTGGCTGCGGGCCTGAGTCTGGCCCTGCCCAACTCACGCTTTGGCCATTTGCAAGACCGTGTTGGCAATGCCGTTCTTTTGGGCGTTCGCCCAGAGCATATTCAACGCAAAGGGGCCGAGCGACCAGGCATGGCAGCTATTCATGTGGACATCGAATTGGTGCAACCTACAGGCTCTCGCACCTTTGTCGAGTTCAAGCTTGGCGACAGCACCACGGTTGCTGAGTTGCAAGCCCATGATGTGCAGCGCAGCGGCGAACGCATTGCGCTGGACATCGACATGAACCGCGTTATTTTAATAGACCCAACCAGTGAGCAAGTCATTGCCAATGGTCGTCAACACTGATTTTTTTAAGGAGTACAGCATGGCCTTGTCTGAACCTTCTTCTTTGCTTAAAACCACTGGTACCCAAGAAGCCGATTCGCTGGGCAAACACCTTCAGGTAGGTGCTTTGTCCGTCGAATTTGACAACGGCAATTTACGCTACATCCGCCTTCATGGCGTAGAGGTCTTACGCGCTGTGTCCTTCTTGGTGCGAGATGAAAACTGGGGCACCTACGCTGCCACCCTGCGCAACTTGTCCATAGAACAAGACGAGCAGCATTTCAAGATCAGCTATGCCGCCACTTGCAGCCGTGCAGACCAGTCCATCGACTACGAAGCCAGTATTGAAGGTCGTGCTGATGGCTCGCTCACGTTTCGCGGCAAAGCCATTCCACGCACCGATTTTTTAACCGCAAGAACCGGTTTCGTGGTGCTGCACCCACTGACCGGCGTGGTGGGTCAAGCGCTCAAAGTTGAACATGTGGATGGCTCAGTGACGCAAAGCGAATTCCCCCAGCAGGTCAACCCTGACTGTCCATTTCGCAATGTGCGGGCCTTGTCTCACCAAGTCTTCCCTGGCGTGTGGGCGCGCTGTGAAATGCAAGGCGATGCCTTCGAGATGGAAGACCACCGCAACTGGACCGACGCCTCCTTCAAAACCTATGTGCGTCCCTTGGCTCGGCCTTGGCCCTATGTGTTGCCAGCGGGTGTGGCCGTCGAGCAATCGGTCAAGCTGGCCATTTCCGGCCAACTCCCAAGAGCACAAACTTCGTCTGCGAGTCGCTCGATTGATTTAACCGTTGGTCAAGCCAGCCAAACTTTGGTGCCACCCATTGGCATCGGGATGCCTGCAGAGGAGGTGGACGCGGCCTTGGCCAAGCCTGCTTTGATGCGTTTGTTGTCACCCC
Organism: Bordetella parapertussis; assembly: GCA_945861305.1. GTDB lineage: Bacteria > Pseudomonadota > Gammaproteobacteria > Burkholderiales > Burkholderiaceae_C > Limnohabitans. The sequence continues at coordinate 25,093 of CAMATW010000030.1, forward strand.
AATTTTTGGTGTGTCACTTTGACCCGCGCCAACACCACAACACCGCATTGCTTGGCAAGTACCAGCAACTGGCCTCACAACTCAATGCCGAGGTGATGTTGGAGGTGGTGGTGCAAAGCCTCACCGACTTTGCCAGCGAGTTGCAAGACGTGGCCCAAATGGCCAAAGCTGCAGGATTGCAGGTGGATATGTTGGCTGTGTGCCCTGTGGGTCATTTGAAATCTGTGCTGCCAGGTGGAACCTATCCACCAGCGCCAGAGCTTGCTGACCTGTACCAAGCTGCACGTTCAGCTTTCCCCTATGCGCAACTCGGCGGCGGCATGTTTTCTTTCTTCACTGAACTCAATCGCAAACGCCCGCCTGCCGTTGGTTTGGACTTCGTCACCAACTCCACCAGCCCCATCGTTCACGCGGCCGATGACCGCTCTGTCATGGAAACCTTGGAAGCTTTGCCTTGGCAAATCGAAACTGCCAAGCACTTCACCGGTGGCAAACCGCACCACGTTGGTCCCAGCGGCATAGGCGCTCGTGACAACCCGCATGGCGCGACTTTCTCACCCAACCCCCACAACACCCGTGTGTGTTTGTCTAAGATGGACCCAAGGCAACGCGGTCTTTTTTCTGCTGCTTGGACCTTGGGCTATATCAGCACTTTGGTGCAAGCAGGGGTTGATCGCATCAGCATGGCCGCACCTACGGGGCCTTTGGGCATGATTTACACGCACCAAGCAGACTTCAAACAACCTTGGTTTGATGACTTGCCAAACAAACATTCACAGCAAGCTGTTTTCCCTGTTTTTCACACCATGGTGTCTTTGCATTGCGCCAGCGGTCACCCGCTGCTGAAGCTGAACTGCAGCGACGCCACTCGAATCAGCAGTTTGGGCTGGTCTGACAGCAAAGGCAAAACTCTGTTGATCGCCAACATGAGCGCACAAACAGCTGACGTACACGTCAAAGGCTTAAGCGCGCAAACTTCTTTCGGTATGCTTGACAAGTCTCACTTCACACATGCCACCACAGATGCACATGCTTTCCGTCTTGCCAGCCAATCACTTCCCAAGAACCACACGCTCAGCTTGGGCGCCTACGCAGTGGCTTGTTTGTACCAACCGCATGGCTAAGCCATGAGCTTGCTGCTGGGTTGCATTGCCGACGACTTTACAGGTGCCACCGATTTAGCCAACAACTTGGTACGCGCAGGCATGCGGGTGGTGCAAACCATTGGCGTTCCCACCAGCCCACTTCCCGCCGATTGCAATGCGGTGGTCGTGGCGCTGAAGTCACGCACCATTGCGCCTGCTGATGCTGTGAAGCAGTCGCTTCAAGCTTTGGCTTGGCTGCAAGAACAACAAGTCGAGCAGGTGTATTTCAAATACTGCTCCACCTTTGACAGTTGGTACAGCGACGATGTGCGCGGCAATATCGGTCCTGTCACCGAAGCGCTGATGGACGCACTGAGCTGCCCTTTCACCATTGCCACCCCCGCTTTCCCCGACAACCAACGGACGGTATTCAAAGGCCATTTGTTTGTGGGAGACGTGTTGCTGAGCGAGAGCGGTATGAAAAACCACCCGCTCACCCCCATGCGCGACGCCAATTTGGTGAATGTGTTGCAAGCGCAGTGCCAGCGCAAAGTGGGTTTGATTGACTTTAAAACCATTGCGCTTGGTGGGGCTGCTGTCACCGCACGTGTCGCCGAGTTGCAAGCCCAAGGCGTGTCCATAGCTGTGGTGGATGCCTTGTCGAATGAAGATTTATACAAGCTTGGTCCCGCACTTAAAGACATGCGTTTGCTCACTGCAGGATCGGGTGTCGCTATCGCCTTACCCGCCAACTGGGGCATCAAACCCTCTGCCGCCAGCGCACAATTGCCCCCCGTAATGGGTTTGAAAGCCATCGTCAGCGGCAGCTGCTCGCTGGCCACCCAAGGGCAGGTTGCGCATTTCGTGCAACACCACCCTAAGCAAGCTTGGCAACTTGATCCTTTGAAGTGGGCACTCAACACCCCCGTGGCCGAGCTTGCTGCACCGGTATTGCAATGGGCCCAAAAGCATCTGCAGTTGGGGCCAGTCTTGGTTTATTCCACCGACGATGCGACACAAGTGCAAGCGGTGCAAGCCCAACTCGGTCTAGCCCAGGCTGGTGAACGCATGGAGCAGGTCTTGGCGCACATTACCCAAGGCTTGGTGGCCTTGGGCGTGGGTCAGTTGGTGGTGGCAGGTGGTGAAACCTCGGGCGCTTGCGTACAGGCCTTGCAAATCACCCAAATGCATATCGGTGCGCAAATCGACCCAGGTGTTCCTTGGTGCCATGCCCACAGCCAGTCTGGTGCAGCCTCGGGACTTCACCTGACTTTAAAGTCTGGCAACTTTGGCACCCCAGACTTTTTCACCAAGGCCTTTCAAAGCTTGCACGGACCAGTGCTTTAATTGCAGCCATGAACTTCTCTACGGATAACACGGCTGTTCGCGAAGAAATATGCCGCATTGGTCAAAGCCTGTTTGCGCGGGGCTATGTACACGCCAGCGCAGGCAACATCAGTGTGCGTTTGGACAATGGTTTCCTCATCACACCCACTGACGCATGCCTTGGTTTTTTGCAGCCCGATGAATTGGCTTTTGTCGATGCCCAAGGCTTACAGCTCAGCGGCCAACGTGCCAGCAAAACCCTGTCGCTGCACCAAGCTATTTATGAAGCGGCTATGGGTCTGTCGGCCAACACCCGCTGCATCATTCACACCCACAGCACGCACTTGGTGGCACTCAGCCTGCGCAATGCTGCATTGCCTGCACCCTTGGGCGCAGAGTTGCTGCCACCCATCACACCCTACTTTGTCATGAAAGTTGGTCATGTGCCCTTGATTGATTACCACCGCCCAGGTGACCCCGAGGTCGCCAAAGTGGTGGCCAGCACCATACATCGCTATGCCGAGCAAGACCTGCCCCTGCACGCAGTCATGCTCTCGCGGCTAGGTCCCAATGTGTGGCACGACACGCCAGCGCAGGCCATGGCAACCCTGGAAGAATTGGAAGAAACCGCCCGATTGCAGCTGCTCTGCCCTGCCCCCAGTTTGACGGCTGCGCAGATAGACGAAATACGCCAAACCTTTGGCGCCCACTGGTAACCCCCGGAGCCCCCATGCTGCACTTTGCTGCCAACCTGTCTTTTTTGTATAACGATGTGGCGTTCACCGAGCGCTTTGCGGCGGCGGCCCAAGATGGCTTCAAGGGTGTTGAGTATTTATTTCCCTACGAATTCGACTCACTCGATTTAGCCAAGGCACTCAAGGACAACGGCTTGCAACAAGTGTTGTTCAACGCCCCGCCCGGCGGCACCGACCGCGCCAGCATGTCACACGCTTGGGAACAAGGGGTGCGTGGCACGACCTGCTTGCCCGGCCACGAGGCCGAGTTTCGCAGCGGTTTTTTGACGGCATTGGAATATGCCGAGGTCATGAACTGCCCACGCATCCATGTGATGGCCGGTTTGGTTCCCCCAGAGTTACGGGTGGCAAGTGCATTGCCGCCAGAACTGAGCACCAGCGGCACCTATGCCCGAACCCCTGGCCCTTTGCGCGACACCTATATCAGCAACCTGCGTTGGGCCTGCGAGCAGGCCGCCAACGCGGGGCGTGATGTATTGATCGAACCCATCAACACCCGAGATATTCCGCATTTCTTTTTGAACCGCCAAGACGACGCGCATGCCATCGTCAAAGAGGTGGGTATGGCCAATCTGAAGGTGCAGTTTGACCTCTACCACTGCCAAATAGTCGAAGGCGATGTGGAGAAAAAAATTCGCCACTACCTGCCAATCGGCGATGTGGGGCATTTCCAAATCGCGGGTGTACCCCAGCGCCACGAACCCGACACCGGTGAGTTGCACTACGACACAGTGTTCAAGGTCATGGAAGAAGTCATTGCCGCGAACAACTGGCAAGGCTGGGTAGGTTGTGAATACCGTCCGGCGCTGGGCGCCGCTGGCACCTCGGCAGGCTTGGGTTGGATGAGGAAACGGTGAACCCTGCACTACCCGTCTTAAATATCTCGGCCTACCTGTTCACCGAACTCAAAGACACAGCGGCCTTGCGTGAGGCTTGCCATGGGCAAGCCAGCGCACTTTCCCTTAAAGGCACGGTCTTGATTGCCGAGGAAGGCATCAACCTGTTTTTGGCAGGTCCCCCACAAGCGGTGCGGGAGTTTGTGTCTTGGCTGCACCTTGACCCACGATTGGTAGCTATTAGCCCCAAAGAAAGCTGGTCAGCCAGCCAGCCGTTTCGCAAGCTGTTGGTGAAGGTGAAAAAAGAAATCATCCGCATGAACCATCCTGCCATTCAGCCGCAAACCGGCCGTGCCCCAGCGGTCGCGGCCGCCACATTAAAACGCTGGCTGGACGACGGCCATGATGACCAAGGCCGCCCCGTGGTGACATTGGACACGCGCAACGCCTTTGAGGTCGACGAAGGCAGTTTTGTGGGTGCGTTGAACTGGCGTATCGACAAGTTCAGCGACTTTCCAGCAGCTGCCAGCCAGCACTTGGACGACTTGCGGGGCAAAACCGTGGTGAGTTTTTGCACCGGCGGCATACGCTGCGAGAAAGCGGCCATTTACTTGCGTGAACAGGGTCTGTCGCAGGTCTACCAGTTAGAAGGCGGCATCCTGAAATATTTTCAAGAGGTGGGAAGTGCTCACTACAGTGGAAACTGCTTTGTTTTTGATGAGCGCCGAGGGGTGAACCCCGATTTATCGCCTTTGCTTAAAGAGACACTAAAGAAAACACCACCTCAAGCCGATCTTTGAGGTATGAAAGCTGAACAGTTTATTGAATTTGCTAACAATTTTGCAAAAGCTAGCGCCAAAACATCCAGTGTGGAAATACAGCAAGCCTTTGAGGACAACTTAGATTTGCTTGCCCGCCCCGGGGATCAAGTCGTTGTGATCCGTAAGCCTTGGCATATTGGGCGCTGGGGTACGGTCATTGCATTTCACGAATTTGACCCCTGCTATTTCCGTGTAGAAGTTGACATAGAGGGAAAGCGCACTCACATTCCAGCTTCTGCATTAGCGCGTTGGGTAGGGGCACCCGACTGTGAAAAAGCCGAACTTCAACATATCTACCTATTGATGAAAATCAATGGTTTGAAGTTAGCACACTGATTGATTTGTAGGTGTTTGAAGAGCTTGGATGTCTTCTAAACAGAGTTTGAGTTCTTTTGATCCTGTTTTTTGCGTTTTGCAAGTACCCAAGCCGTATTCAAACCAGTAATGACCATGATGGGCCACAGCCATGTACAAATCATCACCCAAAAAAACCGACCCTCAAGTGGCGACGCTAGATCTGAATTTTCAGGTTTTTCAGGTCCTTCGCTAAAGAGGTGACGGTATGGAAAAGTTACAAAACCAAAACAGATGCCAAAAAATAGATATAAACCGATAACAGTAAATTCATAAGTCATGTGGGTCCTTCATGGTTTAATAAAAGCAAGCTGCTGCTGAAGATGCATTAGCCACTTCAAGTCGGGGAATGGATCCCAATAACGGGGCATTGATTCTTTGGGCAATGGCTTCGATATTTTCCTGTGCATACAACATATGCTTGTCTAGGCTGTTGGCCACCCACCCCATGAGCTTTAAGCCTCTTGAGGCAATTGCTTCTGAAGTCAACAAGGCCTGATTGATGCAACCAAGCCGCATTCCAACCACCAGCACGACAGGCAAGTTCAAGTCTTTGGCCATGTCTGCAGTGTCATAGTTATCGTTTAACGGCACACAAAAACCACCGACACCTTCAACCACCAAGGCATCGGCCTGCGTCTTTACCTGCTCATAACAACTCAGTATGTTTGAGCGATCTATAACCCTGTTTTCCAAACTTGCAGCGATATGCGGCGCTGCAGCTGCTTTGAATAAATATGGAGTCGTCATTTGCTGAGGAAGTGAGACAGAAACGCATGCTGCAAGATGGTCCACATCTTCATTGCACCAGCGTCCATTGCGCCACTCTGTACCCGCAGCCACAGGCTTCATTGCAGCCACACGATGGCCGCGCTGCGCCTGAAGGTACACCAATGCAGACGCCACCAAGGTCTTACCGATCTCCGTGTCGGTACCTGTGACAAAGCAGGAAAAGGCATGAACAGGCAATGAATTATTCATGTATGAACAGTACTCGAAATGGCCTGTACCAATTGGTCAACGTCTTGCGCTGTATGAGCGGCCGACAAGGTAATTCGCAATCTGGCGGTGTTGACGGGGACGGTCGGCGCACGAATCGCGCTGATCCAAATACCCTGCTGATTCAATTCTGCAGAAGCCGTCAATACCTGCTCATTGCTGCCGAGCACCATGGGTTGAATCGGCGTCATTGAATCAAGGCGCTTCCAGGATGAAGGAACAGGTGCAGTCGACAGTTGTTGAATCAATGATTTCAAATGCGATCGCCGTCTTTGGCCCTCTTCGC
>CAMATW010000031.1 GCA_945861305.1 Bordetella parapertussis
GAAGTTGGTCTGGGCGCCCAAGAGGCCAAGGAGCTGAACATCGGGTTTTTCAAACGCATGGAGCACGGCACACCTTGGCTGCGTATGAAGTCTGCGCAATCGTTGGACGGTCAAACCGCTCTGCTCAATGGGCAAAGCCAATGGATCACTGGCGAGGCGGCTCGCTTGGATGGCCACCACTGGCGCGCGCGTGCCTGTGCGGTTCTCACAGGCATTGGCACGGTGTTGCAAGACAACCCCCAGTTGAATGTGCGTGGTGTCAGCACCCCACGTCAGCCGCATCTGTTGTTGGTCGATTCACGTTTGCAAACCCCGCTAGATGCTCGTTTGTGGGGCTCGCACAGGCATGTGGTGATCTACCATGCCGAGCGTGACCCCTTTAAAGAAGAGGCGCTGAAGGCACAAGGCGCCGAACTGGTGTGTTTGCCAGGTGCAGGCAACAAGGTGGACTTGAGCGCCATGTTGCAAGACATGGGGCAACGCGCTTACAACGAGGTTCACATCGAAGCGGGGCACAAGCTCAATGGCTCGCTTTTGAGTGCCGGTTTGGTCGATGAATTGCTGATCTATATCGCTCCTGTTTTGCTTGGGGCTGGACAGCCCATGGCGGCTTTGCCGTTGCTTGAAAAAATCGATCATGCCAAGTCTTGGACATTCACCGACCCCACGCTTGTGGGTGCTGATTTGCGCGTCTTAGCCAGACCCCTTCGCTGATCTGCCAAAATAGCCCCATGTTCACCGGCATCATCACCGGCGTGGGGCGCATCGCCGCCGTGCACGACCTGGGTCGTTCTTTGGATCATGGCAAACGCCTTGAGATCAGCACACCTGCGCATTACTTAGATGATGTGGGCCTTGGAGACAGCATCGCCCTCAATGGCGCATGCATGACCGTCACCAGTTTCAACGTCACACAAAACATTTTCACCATCGATATTTCAGCCGAGTCGCTGGCCAAAACCGCAGGCCTTGACCACATCGGCACCGTCCTCAATTTGGAAAAAGCGCTGCGCGCCAACGACCGGTTGGGTGGACATATCGTGTCGGGGCATGTGGATGGCATGGGCGTAGTGAGCCAATTTGAACAAATCGGCGAAAGCTGGTTGCTGCAAGTGATGGCCCCCCTGTCCCTTGCCAAGTTCCTTGCCTACAAAGGTTCCATCACCGTCAACGGCGTGAGTTTGACCGTCAACCGCGTTGAAGACAACCCTGAAGGTTGCTTGGTGTCCATCAACCTGATTCCCCACACCATAGAAAACACCGCGCTGGGTCACTTAAAGGACGCTAGCCAGGTGAATTTAGAAATCGACACAGTGGCTCGTTATGTGGAACGCATGATCAGCCTAGATACTTTATTGAAAGCAAACCCATGACAAGCCCTTTAAAGCCTGTTGCTATTTCTCCTTTGGCCGACATCGTGGCTGACATGAAAGCCGGTCGCATGGTGATTTTGGTCGATGAAGAAGACCGCGAAAACGAAGGCGACTTGGTGCTGGCGGCGGACCATGTCACGCCTGAAGCCATCAATTTCATGGCGCGCTTTGGTCGTGGCCTGGTTTGCCTCACGCTCACGCGCGAGCGCTGTGAGCACCTGAAACTACCGCCCATGGTCGAGCGCAATGGCACGGTTTACAGCACCGCTTTCACCGTTTCCATTGAAGCCGCGCAAGGCGTGACCACCGGCATTTCGGCCGCCGACCGCGCCCGCACCGTGCAAGTGGCCGTTGCTAAAACCGCCACCGCCAGCGACTTGGTGCAACCTGGCCATATCTTCCCTTTGCAAGCAGTAGATGGCGGTGTGCTGATGCGCGCGGGTCACACCGAAGCGGGTTGCGATTTGGCTGCCATGTCGGGGTGCTCAGCTGCTGCAGTGATTTGCGAAATCATGAAAGACGACGGCACCATGGCGCGCCTGCCCGACTTGATGACGTTTGCAGCAGAACACGGCTTGAAAATTGGCACCATTGCTGACTTGATTGAGTACCGCAGCCGCACAGAATCTTTGGTGACAAAAATCAGCAGCCGGCCCATGACCACTGCACACGGTGAATTTGTCGCCCATGCCTACAAAGATCTGCCAAGCGACAGCGTGCACATTGCCTTGGTGCGTGGCAGTTGGGCTGCAGATCATTCGGTGTTGGCACGGGTTCACGAACCTTTGTCAGTGCTGGATGCGCTTGAACCGCAGCGGGTGATGCACTCGTGGACCTTAGATGCCGCTTTAGCGCGAGTAGCGCACGAAGGCTCGGGCGTGGTGGTCCTTCTTAACTGCGGTGAAACTGGCGAGCGATTACTGGCGCAATTTGAAGGCGTGGCGCGATCGGCCCAAGCCCCCGAGCGCGGTCGCATGGACTTACGCACCTATGGCATAGGCGCACAAATTTTGCGTGACTGCAGCGTTCAAAAAATGCGCCTTATGGGCAACCCCAGGCGCATGCCCAGCATGACAGGTTACGGGCTGGAAATCACCGGCTACCTCTCCAAGGAATGAAATGCACCACCCCGACTTAAGCGCTACTCGTACCGACATGGATGGCCGCAATCTGCACATTGGCATCGTGCAAGCACGCTTTAACCTAGACGTCACCACCGCATTGGTGCAGGCCTGCTTGGCTGAACTGAAAACACTCAAGGTACCTGAAAGCAATATCCATCATGTGACCGTGCCTGGCGCATTGGAAGTGCCTGTGGCTTTGCAGGCCTTGGCGCAAACCCAGCGCTTCGATGCGCTCATCGCCTTGGGTTGCATCGTTCGGGGCGAAACCTACCACTTTGAACTGGTGGCCAATGAATCGGGTTCGGCCATAACGCAGTTGGCGCTAGACCATGGCTTACCGATTGCTAATGCGATTCTCACCACCGAAGACCTGCCCCAAGCCGTGGCGCGTCAAACCGACAAGGGCCGCGATGCGGCTCGGGTTGCGGTTGAAATGGCACTGTTGATGCAAAGCCTGTCATGACCGATCACAACCTACGCCGTGCCAGTGCCCGTGCCGCCCGTACCCGTGCGCGCGGTTTTGCATTGCAAGCGCTCTACCAAGTGATGGTGGGTGGCAACCCTGCCGATGAGGTCGACCTCTTTACCCGAGACCTCAGTGGATTTAACAAAGCAGATGCGGTGCATTTCGATGCCCTGCTGCATGGCTGTGCTGAACACGCAACCGCGCTGGATGCGCTCATTCTGCCCATGTTGGACCGCAAGTTAACCGAACTCTCACCCATCGAACACGCGGTGCTGTGGATTGGCGCTTACGAGTTGCAACACTGCATCGACATCCCTTGGCGTGTGGTGTTGAATGAATGCATCGATTTGGCCAAAGAGTTTGGCGGTACCGATGGTCACAAATACGTGAACGCGGTGCTCAACCAATTGGCACCCCATTTACGCGCTACTGAGGTAGAGGCTGACCGCAAAACTCCTACAGTTGACTTACCCACAGCAGCCACCGAATAAACATGCGCATCACGCAACGCGCCCAACGCATCGAGCCTTTCTATGTGATGGAAATGGCCAAAGCGGCACAGCGTATTGCTACAGAGGTTAAGCACACCGATCAACCGATGGTGTTCCTCAATATTGGCGAACCCGATTTCACCGCCCCGCCCTTGGTGCAAGAGGCTGCTGAGCGGGCAGTGCGCGATGGCCGAACCCAGTACACAAATGCATTGGGCCTTGAAGCCCTGCGCGAACGCATCAGCGCTTGGTATGGATCGCGCTTTGGCGTACAAGTGCCTGCGCGTCGCATCGTGGTCACAGCTGGTGCCTCAGGGGCGTTGCTGCTGGCCTGCATGGCCCTGATTGAAGACGGCGACGAGGTGCTGATGCCTGACCCCAGTTACCCCTGCAACCGCCATTTCGTCAGTGCTGCCCAAGGGCGTGCTGTGCTGTTAGCCACCGATGCAGCGCAACGCTTTCAGTTAAGTGCATCACAGGTCAAGGCCCACTGGGGAGCCAAAACCCGCGGTGTGTTGTTAGCGTCTCCCTCCAACCCCACAGGCACATCGGTGGCCGCTGCAGAGCTCCAAGCGATTCACAGCGTGGTGCAGCAACACGACGGTATCACGATGGTGGACGAGATTTACTTGGGTCTGAGCTATGACGACGCCTTCGCGCAAACCGCTTTGGCGATTGACGATCAGATCATCAGCATCAACAGTTTTTCCAAGTACTTCAATATGACCGGTTGGCGCTTAGGGTGGTTGGTGGTGCCCGATGCCTTGGTGCCAGTCATTGAGCGTTTAGCGCAAAACCTGTTTATTTGCCCCAGCACCGTGTCACAGTACGCTGCCTTGGCGTGCTTTGAACCCGAGAGCTTAGGCCTCTATGAAGATCGACGTGCGGCATTCAAAGCAAGGCGAGACATTTTCATTCCCCAACTCAATGCCATAGGGTTGCCGGTGCCGGTCATGCCAGACGGCGCGTTTTACGCTTGGGCCGATTGCCGTGAGGCTTGCCATCGCATTGGCTTAAAGGACAGTTGGGCCTTTGCCGAACACCTGATGCAACACGCCCATGTGGCGGTCACCCCTGGACGCGACTTTGGTACACATTCGCCAGGCGACTATGTGCGCTTCTCTACCGCGTCTTCCTTGCAGGACTTGCATACTGCGGCACAACGCATTCAAAGACTGTTGGAGGCCGCATGAGTTTTGAATTTCCTGTGCGTGTTTACTGGGAAGACACCGATGCGGGTGGCATCGTGTTTTATGCCAACTATTTAAAGTTTTTCGAACGCGCTCGCACCGAATGGCTGCGCCATTTGGGCATTGAGCAGCAAGCGCTGCGCGAAGCCACGGGTGGCATGTTTGTGGTGGTTGAAACTCAGTTGAAGTACCACAAACCCGCTCAACTCGATGACTTATTGACCGTTAATGCCAGCTCGCTGAGCAAAGGCCGTTCTAGTTTGGTCATCGCCCAACAAGCTTGGCGTAAAGTTGGCGAGCCAGTGTTGCTGTGTGAAGGTACGATTCGCATTGGCTGGGTGCAAGCTGCTAGCCTCAAGCCCGACCGCATTCCCCCTTCCATTTTGGAGCGTTTGATATGAACCAAGAGTTTTCCATTGTTCACTTGCTGCTCAATGCCAGCTGGGTGGTGCAGGCGGTTGTGCTGCTGTTGCTGTTGGTGTCCTTGCTGAGTTGGACAGCAATTTTTCGCAAGCTCTTGTCGCTGGGGGATGTGCGTCGGTTGAACGACGAATTTGAGCGCGAGTTTTGGTCTGGCAAAAGTCTGCAAGAGTTGTTTGCAGCGGCTCAGCAAAACGCCAAGCTCTCTGGTCCCATGGAACGCATTTTTGCCAGTGGTATGCGCGAATACCAAAAACTGCGTGAGAGGCGTATCACCGACAGCGGCCTCTTGATGGACGGAGCCCGTCGCGCCATGCGTGCCAGCCTGCAGCGCGAAATGGACGCCATTGAATCCAACTTGTCCATGTTGGCGTCAGTGGGTTCGGTCTCCCCTTATGTGGGTTTGTTTGGCACCGTGTGGGGCATCATGCATGCGTTCACAGGCTTGGCGCAAATGCAGCAAATCACATTGGCCAAGGTCGCCCCTGGCATTGCCGAGGCACTGGTGGCCACTGCCATCGGTTTGTTTGCCGCCATTCCTGCAGTGCTGGCATTTAACCGGTTCTCTCGCGACATTGACCGCGTGGCCAACCGCCTTGAAACATTTATTGAAGAGTTCTCCAACATCTTGCAACGCAATGTGGGTGCACAAGCCACCACGCTGACACGCTAAAGCGAGGCCAAGCCCATGTCTTCCTCTACACCTCGCAGCATGCGACGGCGCACCATGAGCGACATCAATATGGTGCCCTTCATCGATGTGATGTTGGTGCTGCTCATCATCTTCATGGTCACGGCGCCCTTGATGGCGCCCAGTGTGATTGATATTCCTACCGTGGGCAAGGCCAGCGCTGCGCCAGAGCAGGTCATCACTGTCGAGATAGACAAAAAGCTCAAAATCATGGTCAAGTCGCGCAGTGCATCTAATGCGCCCGGCACTGATGTCAAGCAGACTGCCACCATGGATACTGTAGCGGCCATGGCCTTGCAACTGCAAGCTGGCAACTCCGCCACGCCCGTGGTTATCAGTGCAGACAAACAAATCGCTTATGAAAATGTGGTCAAGCTGATGGACAGCTTGCAACGCGCTGGTGTGCAGCGTGTGGGTTTGTCGGTTCAATTGAACAATTGACACAGGCCGTATGAGTTCAAGCGACGCTCACTTGGAATTTGCGCCTGCCCCTGACGCTGGCAATGGTCGTGCGCTGGTGTTGGCTGTGGGTGTGCATGCCTTGCTATTGTTGGCCTTGAACTGGGGAACCTTGTGGTCGCAGCAGCCGCAAGACATGAGTGTGGAAGCCGAATTGTGGTCTGCCGTACCCCAACCGGCTGCACCTAAAGCAGAACTGCCTCCTGAGCCAGAGGTCCCACCTACGCCCGAGCCAGAGCCCAAGGTGCAAAACGAGCCCCCTTCCCCCGTTGCGCTCCCTGTCAAAACCGCAGAAGCACCAAAGCCCATGGTCGATCCGCAAATTGCCATTGACAAGTTGAAAAAGAAACAAGCTGAGAAGGAAGAAGAAGCCAAACGCAAAGCGCAAGAAAAACAAGAAGCCAAGGAGGCAGAGTCACGTCACCAAGCGGCCGTCAAACGCTTGCAATCCATGGCAGGGTCAGCGGGCACACCTGTGGATACCGGTGTGGCACCCAAAGCCAGTGGACCATCTGCCAGCTACATTGGCCGATTGAGAGCCAAAGTCAAACCAAACATCACCTTTCCCGACAACTTGTTGCAAAACGTGGTGGGCAATCCCACTGCCGAGGTGGAGGTGACTTGCAGCCCTAGCGGAAAAATCGAAGACGTCAATTTGGTCAAATCCAGTGGCAACAACGCTTGGGATGAAGCTGTGCTCAACGGTCTGCGCAAAACCGCGATGTTGCCCCGCGATGTGGACGGCAGTGTGCCAACGAGGTTGGTGTTCAGCTTTCGCCCCCGAGATTAAGTCAGGCGTGGCGAAGTTAGCCGCAAGCCCACGCCAATCGATGTGCCCTTGCCTGCTTGGCGTCTAAACATCGCTGACCTGTTGCTGTATCCACTGCAAGTAGCGATGCGTCGCTTCGGTACGGTTGTCCACGCCCAGTTTGCGCAGCACTTCACGCGTATGACTGCGCACCGTGGCCTCACTCAGGCGTAAATGTTGGGCGATGCGACGACTGGTCCAACCCTTGGACAGCTGCGCCAACACCAAGCGTTGCTGCGTCGTCAAACTTTGAAAGCGATCGTATAGAGATTTGCTCTCCTGTATGTTGACCGATAACGGAACCGACAGGACCTGATACATGGCGCTGAGCAATGCGGACATGAACGCACTGGAGGGCAAGGCTTTGTTCACAAATGTCACACCACTGGCTAGACAAGCGGCTTCAATGCAGGGGTCTTGCAAAGCAGACAGAACCAACAATGCGCCTTGGGGACGCAACTCACATACGGCGTTCAGGGTATGCAACCCTTGGGCATCAGGCAGGTTCAAGTCCAGCAACACCAATGCCCAGGTCTCGGTCGATGACAAAAGGCACACAGCAGATGAAAGCGCGGTAGCAATGTGACACTGAGCAAGTGGCAAACAGCTTTGCACCGACACAGCGATGGCGTCAGCCATCAAGGGCTGGTCTTCGATGATCAAGATGCGCGGGTGAGGCATAACATCTCCTTGGACGAGATGTACGCAATTTCTGTGTCGTCGACAAGACCCGTGCTACAAAATTGAGCAATTTTTCAGTTATGCAGGAGGTCGGCGCGAAGCCCTGAGCAAGCCCACCGCACACAGCAAAGCCAGCAAGGCCACGGGAATGGCCGCCATGAAAACCGTTTGCAAACCTAATTGGGTGCTGAGTGCCGCTCCCCCCAACGCCCCGAGAACACCGGTAAAGCCATAGCCAATCACCGCGTACAAAGCCTGTCCCCTGCCGCGCAAGCGACCAGGGAAATGCTGCGACAGCCACGCAATGCACACCGTGTGCTGAATCGCAAAAGTGAACACATGCAGGCACTGTGCCAACAACAGCACCCACAAGACCTGTGCGTACCAAGCGGTGAGCCCCATGCGAAACGCCATCAAGCCGGTGCACACGCACAACCACCCAGGCAAGCTCAGCCAGTGCAACCAGCGACTTTGGGAAAAGAAGCCAATGATTTCGACGATGACAGACACCGCCCACAACACCCCAATCATGTCTTTTCCATAGCCGAGTTCATCGAGGTACAAAGAGAAAAAGGTGTAGATCGCCACATGCGACAGCACGTGGAAAAACAGCGTCCCAAAAAACCACAGGGTTTGGGGTTGGCGCAGCACTTTGCCGAAGCCCGATTGGCCTTTGATGTGCAGTGTCTCTTCACGCACATTAGGCAAACTCCACACACTTAAGTTGATGGCTAACAAGGTGAACACCATCCAAAAAGGAAAGTCGGCCATGCCATTTACTTCAAACCAATGGCCTGACACGAATACCGTCACCAAAAACCCAACAGATCCCCACAAACGGATACGCCCATAGCGGCGTACATCCAAAGTGCCTTGGTGGCTGACCAAATGCGCCATCGCCGCCTCGCTCATGGGCATCATGGCACTGGTGTGGGTGAACATCAAAAACAAAACCGCTGCCAACCACCACGGCGCATTGCTGAACAACAGCCCAATGGAGCACAACAAGGCCATGCCTGCGCACCAACGCATAAGGGGCACACGTTCACCACTGCGGTCGCTGAGCCAGCCCCACAGGTAGGGCGCAAACACGCGGGTGACCGCTTGCATGGAGGTGAGCAAGCCGATCATCCACAGGCTTAAACCCAAATGCTTCAACCACAAAGGCAAATAGGGATTGAAGAAACCAATGTGGGCAAAGTAGCTGGCTGAAAGCGCGGCAAACGGCACCATTTGACGCCGCGAGACCCGCGGCGCTGAGTCTGTCGTCATGGGTTCAATTGCTGCGTTGCGCAGGAATGGGGGTTAGCGGCATGACCACATCGCCACACTGTGCTCGGTGGCGTAGCGCGTGGTCCATCACCACCAGCGCCAGCAGCGCCTCGGCAATAGGCGTGGCGCGAATGCCAACGCACGGATCGTGGCGGCCCTTGGTTTGCACCTGCACCGCGTTGCCGGCGCTGTCGATGCTGTCGCGCGGCGTGAGGATGGAACTGGTGGGCTTGATGGCGATGCCTACCTCCAAGTCTTGTCCCGTGCTGATGCCGCCCAACACACCACCGGCGTTGTTATTGGCAAAGCCCTCGGGCGTCAGGCTGTCGCCGTGTGTCGAGCCGCGTTGCGCCACGCTGGCAAAACCCGCGCCGATTTCCACACCTTTGACCGCGTTCAAACCCATCATGGCGTGGGCGATGTCGGCGTCCAAGCGGTCGTAAATCGGTTGACCCAAACCAACCGGCATCCCCCGCGCCACCACACGGATGCGGGCGCCGCAGGAGTCACCGGCTTTGCGCAGGCTGTCCATGTAGCTTTCCAAGTGCGCCACATCGGCGATGGGCGCGTAAAACGGGTTGTTCGGCACATACGTCCAGTCTTCAAACGCGATGGGGTGCTCGCCCAGTTGCGTCATGCAACCGATGAACGTGGTGCCGTATTTTTCTTTCAGCCATTTTTTGGCCACAGCGCCAGCAGCCACCGTGGGCGCAGTCAAGCGAGCCGACGAACGTCCACCACCGCGTGGGTCGCGCACACCGTATTTTTGGGTGTAGGTGTAATCGGCGTGGCCGGGCCTGAAGGTTTGCAAGATGTCGCTGTAGTCTTTGCTGCGCTGGTCGGTGTTTTGAATCAGCAAGGCAATGGGCGTGCCGGTGGTCACGCCCTGGTAAACGCCGCTCAAGATTTGCACTTGGTCGGGTTCTTGGCGTTGCGTCACATGGCGGCTGGTACCTGGTCGGCGGCGGTCGAGGTCGTGCTGGATGTCGGCCTCGCTCAAGGCCATACCCGGTGGGCAGCCGTCGATCACGCAGCCAATGGCTGGGCCGTGGGATTCCCCAAAGTTGGTGACTGCGAAAAGGGTGCCAAAGGTGTTGCCGCTCATGTATGGGATTATCCCTGAGAGAAATTGAGATCAAAAAATGGAATCTGACCCCGATTAATTGGCTTTGGCGCCCTCTTCTTCAGAGGGCCAATCGCGGATATAGGCCTTGAGCATTTGGTTCTCGAAGTTTTGGCTGTCGACCACAGCTTTGGCTACGTCGTAAAAACTTACCACGCCCATGAGTTCGCGCTTATTCAAAACAGGCAAATAGCGGGCGTGGCGCTCCAGCATCATGCGGCGCACCTCGTCCAACTCTGTGTCGGGTGAGCAGGTGAGCGGGTGGTCGTCCATGGCACTTCGCACGGTGGCCTGCCCCAAGGCGCCGCCATTGACATTGAGCGCCAAAATCACCTCGCGGAAAGTGAGGATGCCCACCAAGTCGCCATGGTCCATCACCAAGATGGAACCCAAATCATGGTCGGCCATGGTCTGCACCGCCTCGGCCAAAGGGGACAACGGCGTGGTGGTGTAGAGCGTGGTGCCTTTGAGGCGCAGTATGTCGCTGACTTTCATGGGGTTCCTCTCAGGGCCAGCGCGGCTGGCATGGCTTTCAATATAGCCCACAATCTGCTACTGGTACACCGTAGGAACGAGAACACCATGACCGGATACGCAGATCCCCATTTCGATACGCTTGCGCTGCACGCAGGCAGCCAACCCGACCCCGCTACGGGCGCAAGAGCGGTACCGATTCACCTGACCACGTCGTATGTCTTTGAGTCGTCCGACCAAGCGGCAGCCCTTTTCAATTTGGAAAGCGCTGGGCATGTGTACAGCCGAATCAGCAACCCCACCACTGCGGTGTTCGAGCAGCGCATCGCCGCTTTGGAGGGCGGCATCGGCGCGATCGCCACAGCCAGCGGCCAAGCCGCGCTGCACCTGAGTGTGGCCACCCTCATGGGCGCAGGCTCGCACATCGTGTCAAGTTCAGCGCTGTATGGCGGCTCGCACAACCTGTTGCACTACACCCTGCGCCGCTTTGGCATTGAAACCACCTTTGTCAAACCTGGCGACATCGACGCTTGGCGGGCAGCCATCCAGCCCAACACCAAGCTGCTGTTTGGCGAAACGGTCGGCAACCCAGGCTTGGATGTGCTGGACATTCCCACCATCTCTCAAATCGCCCACGACCACGGAGTACCGCTGTTGGTCGACGCCACCTTAAGCACACCTTATTTGATGAAGCCGCTATCAATGGGCGCAGATTTGGTCTACCACTCGGCGACCAAATTTTTGAGCGGCCACGGCACGGTGATTGGCGGCGTGGTGGTCGATGGCGGATCGTTTGACTGGGAAGCCAGCGGCAAGTTTCCCGAACTCTCTGAGCCCTATGCCGGTTTTCACAACATGGTGTTCACCGAGGAGAGCACCGTGGGCGCGTTCTTGCTGCGGGCTCGGCGAGAGGGACTGCGTGACTTTGGTGCCTGTTTAAGCCCACACTCGGCGTGGCTGATTCTGCAAGGCATGGAAACCTTGCCGCTGCGCATGGAGCGCCACTTGGCCAACACCGAAAAAGTGGTCGCCTTTTTGGCGGCTCACCCGATGGTGTCGCGGGTCGGCCACCCACTCATGCCCGACCACCCCAGCCATGCTTTGGCCAAAAAACTCTTGCGCGGTGGCGCACGGGGGGCCGGCTCGGTATTCAGCTTTGACATCAAAGGTTCGCGCACCCAAGGCCGTGCTTTCATTGAAGCGCTGAAAATCTTCAGTCACTTGGCCAATGTGGGTGACAGCAAGTCGCTGGTGATTCACCCTGCCAGCACCACGCATTTCCGCATGAGCGACGAGGCACTGGCGCAAGCAGGCATTGGGGCAGGCACCATCCGTTTGTCGGTGGGTTTGGAAGACGCTGATGATTTGATCGATGACTTGAAGCGGGCTTTGAAAGCCGCTGAAAAAGCAGTTTGAAGAGGCCATCATGTACATTGATGTGAACGGCCACAAGACCTACGCTTATACCGGCGGCAAAGATTTCAACCCCGCGCAGCGCACCGTAGTACTCATCCACGGCGTGCTGTGTGACCACAGTGTGTGGGCGCTGCAAAGCCGCTACTTGGCCAACCACGGTTGGAATGTGCTGGCCATCGACCTGCCAGGTCACTGCAAAAGTGCGGGTGCGCCACCGGCCACGGTGCAAGAAGCCGCAGCATTCGTTCAAGAACTGTTGGATGCGCAAGGCGTCAAGCAAGCCGCATTGGTGGGCCACAGTTTTGGCTCACTCATCGCCTTGCAAACTGCAGCCAATATGGGTGAGCGCATCAGCCATTTGGCGATGGTGGGCACGGCCTACCCCATGAAGGTGTCGCAACCACTGCTGGACGCTTCGCTGAACGAACCTGAAAAGGCTTTGCACATGACCAATGTGTTTTCGCGAGCTACTTTGGCGCCACCCTCGGGCGCGGGGTCGTGGGTGTTTGGTGCCAGTTTGGCATTGGGGCGTCGTGTGTTGGCCAGCAACAAAACCGTGAATGTGTTTCACACTGGTTTCAATGCCTGCAACAACTACGACCAAGGCCTGCAAGCCATGGCGGCCGTCACCTGCCCCGTGTTGATGGTACTGGGTGAGTCCGACCAAATGACCACACCCAAAAATGCGCAACCGCTGATCGCTCACGCGAAGGAAAGTGGCAAGGCTTTGCAGGTAGTGAGTATTCCCAACGGCCACCACCAAATGACCGAGTCGCCTGACGAAACGCTGGATGCCCTCAAACGCTTTTTGCTTTAGCCACCAAACCGCTCAACCCGATAAGGTTTTGGATCAATATAAGGCGTCTCGCCACACACCATCTCTGCCAGCAGCCTCCCGCTAGAAGCGGCTTGGGTAAGCCCATGGTGCGCATGACCAAAACTAAACCACAAACCAGGGTGGCGTGGCGCAGAGCCCACCAAGGGCAGCATATCCGGTGTACAGGGGCGCGAACCAACCCAAGCTTGGGCGTCGAGTCGCGCACCCAGATGGGTCAAGCCCCTTGCCATAGGCTCAATACGCTGCAACTGCAACGGTGTGGCAGGCGCATCGCGCAACGCAAATTCTGCGCCCGTGGTCAAGCGCAAGCCCCGTTGCATGGGTGCGATGGCATAGCCGTTGTCCACATCGACGATGGTGTGCTTAAGCGTGACCGCAGCGGTTTGAAAGTGCATGTGGTATCCCCGCTTACGGCCCATCGGCAAGTTGTAACCGAGTTGCCTTGCCATGTCTTCACCCCAAGGTCCCAAGGCCAGCACCGCTTGCTTGGCACTTAAACGCCCCGTTTCAGTTTGAACGCCCCACGATTTCTCTTCAGCCTGCAAAGTACGTGCATCGCCTTGCACGAACTTGCCACCACGCTGCTCAAACAAACGCAGATAGGCGCTAGACAAAGCCTGCGGGTCTTGAATTTGCCGCGAATCGGGATAGTGAACACCACCCAGCAACGCGGTTTTAAGCGCGGGTTCTAATGCCAAGAGATGTGAGGGGGACAACGTATGCGCCGTCACACCATAGGCACGGCTTTGCTCGGCCATCGCCATACTTTGTTTGGCGCTTTCCTGGGTGCGAAACACTTTGATCCAACCCCGTTCATTCACCAAGCCATGCACACCGGCGGCAGCAATCAATGGCTGATGTTCGCTCCAACTGTGCTCAATCAAAGGCAAGGCACCAGCGATAGCTTGGGGGTACAAAGCGGGCGAAGAGTGTTGCCAATAACGCCACATCCACGGCAGCAAAGAAGGCAATGCTCGCCAGTGGTAATAGGCGGCGGTGCGACGCCCTAACGCGTAGGCCAGCAAGGTTTTGAAGTCACGCGGAAATGCGTAGGGAAACACAGTACTTCGCTCGATCAGCCCCGCATTGCCAAAGCTGGTGGCTGCGCCTGCTGCGCCGCGTTCTATGAGCACCACCTCGCGGCCGCGCTCTTGCAACTTCAGCGCCAAGCTCAAACCCACAATGCCTGCACCCAGTACCAACACATCAGTGGATTTGTTTTGCATAAAAATTAATTGGGATCTGACCCCGATTAAATAAGCTCAGCCAAATGCCAGTTGTTCCAGCGCGACCACAAGGCTTGGGTATGTTCTGTGTCCGCCAGCAACAACTGGTTCATCAAGGGAGCAGCGCGGGTAGAAGCAAAGTCGATGAGCAAGGCATAGCGCGGCGCTTGCGGCTCATTCAACACGCCGACCCAATCGAGTTGAACCAAGGTGTCCAACACCTCTTGTAGCTGCCAAGGATCTGCCTGCAAGGGTTGGGACAAACCATCCAACCCTAAGCCGCCCGCACTTTGTAATCGGGCTTGTTGGAGTAAGCGCAAGCAACCCAGCGCCAGCGTAAAGCCTCGACCAGCCTGGTCCTCGAAACCATCCAACGAATCATTCGACAAGGTAGGCCAGCTCGCCACCAGCACCGCGCCTAACAACACCACCACCCAAGTGGTGTAAATCCAGACCAGCAATATCGGCACAGTGGCAAAGGTGCCGTAAACCAGCGAAAAGGTCGGCATGCTGGCCAAATAAAACGTCAAGCCACTGCGGGCAGCTTCTAGCACCACTGCGGTGAAAAAACTGCCCAACAACAGAGGTCGCCAAGCCACATGGGTGTTGGGCACAAAGCGGTACAAGCCGCTGATACCACCCCACAACAAGAGAAACTCCAACACTCCCAAAGCCAACTTGACGCCAGGCCCTTGGTAACGCAAAGAGCCACCCGACCAACTGATAACGGAGGCCATGGTCACCAAACCGGCCGCCACCAACAATGGCCCCAAGGTGAGCGCTGCCCAGTACAGCAACAGCCTTTGACCCCAAGCACGTTGCTGACGTACCCGCCAAATCGTGTTGAGGCTGCGGTCTATGGTGAGCATCAAAGCCACGGCAGACAACATCAAAGCGGCAAAACCGAAACTTCCTAAACGGCTTGCCTTAGTAGTGAACTGGGTCAGGTAGCCCAGCACTTGGCGTGAGATGGTTTCGGGGATCAGGCTCTCCACCAACCAGCGTTGCAACACGGTTTGAAATTGGTCAAACACCGGAAACGCGGTCACCACCGCCAAAGCCACAGTCAACAGCGGCACCAAAGCGATCAAGGTGGTAAACGTCAGAGCGCCAGCGGTTTGGCCCAAACGGTCATCGGCAAAACGATGCGTCAAGCGCTTAATCGCCCTTTGCCAAGGGAAATGCATGAGTTTTTGCGGGAGCAGAAGGAGTTGCGAGACAATCATGGTCTCTATCATGCCATTGACACCTTCTCTCACCCCCCAAGCCCACCAACATGTGCAACTCAGCCGCGCCTTGGCGGTCAGCAGCCTCATCGGCTTGGTTCTGCTTTCGCTGATGTGGGAGTTGTGGCTGGCCCCTTTGCGTCCAGGTGGCTCTTGGTTGGTACTAAAAGCTTTGCCTTTGTGCATTCCCTTGGCCGGCTTGCTGAAAAACCGCATGTACACCTACCGTTGGGTCAGCTTGGTGGTTTGGCTGTATTTCGCCGAGGGCGTGATTCGCTTGCAAGGCGACACCTGGCCCAGCAATGCATGTGCCGCGGTTGAAATCGTGTTGTGTTTGATGCTCTTCACGGCCAGCGCCTTGCATGTACGTTGGCGACTGCGCGACGCGGCATTGGCTGCCTCCCAAGAAAACGGTGGCGACGAGACCAAGCCATGAGCAGCGCTTTGCTCGCCCAGTTGCAAACCATCGTTGGCACCGAGCATGTGCTGGCAACAGGCGACTTGTCCGGCTATGAACGTGACTGGCGCGGTCGCATGCAAGGCAAAGCTTTGTGCGTGGTCAAACCCGCCGATACTGCGCAAGTTGCGCAAGTGGTGAAAGCCTGTGCGGCCTCAGGCGTGTCCATCGTGCCGCAAGGCGGCAACACCAGCATGGTGGTGGGTGCCGTGCCTGACAGCTCGGGTACACAGTTGGTGCTTAACTTGCAACGCATGAACCGCATTCGCGCAGTGGACAAAGCCAACCTGACGCTCACCGCTGAAGCAGGGTGCATTTTGTTCAACGTGCAACAAGCCGCTACCGATGCGGGCTTGCTTTTTCCTCTCAGTTTGGCGTCTGAGGGCACATGCACCATTGGCGGTAACTTGGGCAGCAACGCCGGTGGCACCCAAGTGCTGCGCTATGGCAATGCCCGCGACCTCTGTCTGGGGTTGGAAGTGGTCACGCCTGAAGGCGAGGTGTGGCATGGCCTCAGTGGCTTACGCAAGGACAACACCGGCTACGACTTGCGGGATATGTTCATTGGCAGCGAAGGCACCTTGGGGGTCATCACCGCCGCCACGTTGAAGCTCTACCCCCAACCCGCGGCAGAGCTCACCGCATGGGCAGCCGTGCCTTCTATGCAAGCCGCGGTGCAGTTGCTGAGCTTGGCGCAGCAGCACTTGGGTGCAGGCCTCACAGGCTTTGAGGTGATGGGGCAATTTGCTTTGCATTTGGTCAACACCCATTTCCCTATTCTCAATGTGCCGCTGTGGCAAACCGTGCCTTATTGCGTATTGCTGTCGCACAGCGATACCGAAAGCGAGGCGCATGGCAATGCCCAGCTTGAGCGCTTGCTGGAAGCCGCGTTAAGTGATGGCTGTGCCAGCGATGCGGTGGTGGCCAGCAGCTTGGCGCAGGGTCGGCAGTTGTGGCAGGTGCGCGAGAGCATCAGCTCGGCGCAAGCGGCGGAAGGCTTGAATATCAAGCACGATATTTCACTGCCCGTTTCGGCCATTCCTGAATTTGTGGCGCACACCGACGCAATGCTGGCAAATCAGTTTGAGGGAGTGCGCTTGGTGAATTTCGGGCACTTGGGCGACGGCAATTTGCACTACAACGTGCAATGCCCCGCAGGCACAGACGCCTCGGCTTTTTTGGCGACACAAGAGCACCGCATCAATACGCTGGTGTACGACGCGGTGATGAAGTTTGGTGGCTCCATCAGCGCCGAGCATGGTGTGGGCAGCTTGAAAGCTGACACCCTGCACCTTTACAAAGACCCCGTGGCGCTGCAACTCATGCGAAGCATCAAGCAGGCTATTGACCCGCAAAATGTGATGAATCCGGGACGGATATTGGCGAAAAAAAATCCACCCTGAGGTGGTTTTTTTGTAGATCGGTTGAAACTTAAAACTTCATGCCAATACCGATGGTACCCAAGGTGGTGGAGCTTTCAAGCTTTACGGTAAGGTCTTTTGGGGGGGTAAAGGTTTTGTAACTAACCTTCATGAATTCCACCTGAACGAACTTGCTCTTATCCAACATATGACGCAAACCAACACCATAGCCAGTGCCGCTAATGGATTTGCTGAAACTATTCGATGCAGGCTTTGACGAGACAGCAAATTTCCCTTTTTCGACAGAAATTTTGCCGTATAAAAGCGTGTTATCACTCAAGAGTGAACCTGGTTCGAGATAAAAAGAATATTGATTTTTAATATTTAGGGTGTCTGTAGCAACTTTATTGTCATAACCGGTACCAGATTTGCTTTTGCCCAATGAATAATTCAAACCAAAACCAATGACTGAAGAACTAGACAGCTCTAATCCATAAGCGCCTTGTACAGACCCACCCCAGTTATCATCACCAAGTTGCCCTTCTCTGGCGATTTATGTGCGTGATGAAACTGTAGAAAGATTCACTGCACCGGACACACCTGTGAAGTTAGACACTTGGGCAGAGGCCAAGCCGGTAGTACCAATGAGCAGCAAGCAAGCAAAAAGTTTTTTCATTAAATTTCCTGTTAATTTTGTCAAAGACAAATAATAATTTACCATTTTTGATGAATATCTTTTGAGTTAATTGATTTTTTGGGCTGTCTTAGATGTTTTATGGCAACATCTTTAATACTTCATCTGATGCATATACATCAGATAAAATTGGTTCATGCGTACAACTCTAGACCTTGATGATGACGTCCTTGCCGCCGCCAAATCTTTGGCCAAAGCGGCCAACACCACGGCTGGGCGTATCATTTCTGACACCATGCGCCGTGCGATTCAAAACGGCTTGGCCCAACCACAGTCATCCATGGCTGGCTTACACGTCGCAGAGCCACAAGCGGTTTATGGTTTTGCACCGCTGACAACGGCAGGGCAGAACATCGTGACCCCTGACATGGTGCGCGCTTTGCGGGACGAGTTGGGCGAATGACGCCCCGCGCTTTGTTGGACACCAGCGTTCTGATCGCACTGCTGGACGCCAGCCATATCCACCACACGCTGTGTACCCAATGGCTCGCCAATTACCAAGGGGGCTGGGCCAGTTGCCCCATCACACTGAATGGCTGTGTACGCATCATGGCGCAGCCGTCCTACCCTAACCGCCTGCCCATGCAAACCGTGGTCGCTGGCTTGCAACAAGCCATGCTTGATCCCATTCATGAGTTTTGGGCTGATGAGATCAACCCCTTGCAATCCGATGCGCTGAACTGGTCGCGCATACTGCGCCCGACTGACATCACCGACGCTTATTTGTTGTCCTTGGCGGTGACCAAGCAAGCGTGCTTGGTCAGTTTGGATCAGGGAATCGCTTTGTCGTGGGTGGTAGGGGCAGAAAAAAACCACCTGTTGCAATTGCTTTAAGTTCTTTGAACTTGGGCGTCTTTACAAATGCGACTCCTTCGGTATTAGGTATGACTGCCACGGCCCTGCGGGCCTCGCAGTGACCAGAAGCAAGCCCCTTAAACTCTCTCCCCATGCACTCCCCTGCCCCCCACCCCATCCCCACGCCCTACGAAGACTTCATGCGCCATGTGTACACGCATGGGGTGGAAAAGTCTGACCGCACCGGCACCGGTACGCGCAGCGTGTTTGGCCATCAAATGCGCTTTGACTTGCGCCAAGGTTTTCCACTGGTCACCACAAAAAAGGTGCACCTGAAATCCATCATCGTTGAGTTGCTGTGGTTCCTCACCGGTTCGAGCAACAACAACTGGCTGACCGAGCGCGGTTGCACCATTTGGGACGAATGGGCCCGCGAAGATGGCGACTTGGGTCCGGTGTACGGCGTGCAGTGGCGCAGTTGGCCCACGCCCGAGGGCGGTCACATCGACCAAATCACCGAGGTCATCAAGACCTTGAAGACCAACCCCGATTCGCGCCGCATCATCGTGAGCGCTTGGAACGTGGCTGACCTGTCCAAAATGGCCTTGATGCCCTGCCACGCCTTTTTTCAGTTTTACGTGGCACCGCCCACCACCGCCGGTGGCAGAAGGCAACTGAGTTGCCAACTCTACCAACGAAGCGCCGACATTTTTTTGGGTGTGCCGTTCAACATCGCCAGCTACGCGCTGCTGACCCACATGGTGGCGCAGCAATGCGACCTCGAGGTGGGCGACTTCATTTGGACCGGCGGCGACTGTCACATCTACAGCAACCACCACGAGCAGGTGGAATTGCAACTCTCGCGCTCGCCCTTCCCTGCGCCCACGCTGCACATCCAGCGCAAACCCGAAACCATCTTCGACTACCAGTTTGAAGACTTCGAGGTGCGTGACTACCAATGCCACCCCGCCATCAAAGCACAGGTGGCGGTGTAATGCCTTTGCACCTGATCTACGCTCGCTCACGCAACCATGTAATTGGCAAAAACGGCGACTTGCCTTGGCATTTGCCAGAGGACTTGGCGCATTTCAAACGCACCACCTTGGGCCAAGCGGTGGTGATGGGGCGCATTACTTGGGAGTCCATCCCAGAGAAATTTCGCCCCCTGCCAGGCCGTAAAAATGTGGTGGTATCTAGACAAGCCGACTACCCCGCCACAGGCGCCAGTGTGGTGCCCTCGTTGCAAGCCGCACTGGCCATGTTCCCGCCCGATGAAGTGGTGTGGTTGATAGGCGGGGCGCAGCTCTATGCGCAAGCCCTGCCCTTGGCTTCTCAGTTAGTAGTGACTGAGATTGACGCCGACTTTGAAGGTGATGCGTTTGCGCCTATCTTGGGCTCTGAATGGCATGAGGCCGAACGCAGTCAACACATATCAGCGCAGGGCTTGGCTTACAGTTTGGTGACTTTGGAGCGCAAATGAAACTTGCCACTTGGAACGTCAACTCCCTGACTGTGCGTTTGCCGCAAGTGCTCGACTGGCTGTCTGCACAAACCGAGCACGGCGGGATCGATGTGCTGGCCTTGCAAGAAACCAAAACCACCGATGACAAATTCCCTCAAACCGAAATTGAAACTGCCGGCTACCACGTCGCCTTCTTCGGCCAAAAAACCTATAACGGCGTAGCGCTGATTGCCCAACACCCTATTTCTGACGTGATACACAACATCCCAGGTTTCGCCGACGACATGGCCCGTGTGATCACCGCCACTGTCAATGGTGTGCGTGTGGTGGGCGCGTATTTTCCCAACGGCCAAGCGCCAGATAGCGACAAGTTTGTTTACAAAATAGCGTGGCTGACGGCCTTGCAAGCCTTTATCAAAGACGAACTGACCCGCCACGACAAACTGGTGTTGATGGGTGACTACAACATCACCTGGGACGACTTGGATGTATGGGACCCCGTCGCAATGGCTGGCACCATTCACTGCACCGACGAGGAACGTGCGCACTTCAAGGCCCTGCTAGACCTGGGTCTGACAGATGCCTTCAGACTGTTCGAGCAAGCCCCGAAAAGCTACTCTTGGTGGGACTACCGCGAGTTCGCCTTTAAACGCAACCGTGGTTTGCGAATCGATCACATCTTGGTGTCCACAGAGCTGGTGAAAAGCGTGAGCGCCTGCGTGATCGACAAAGCCCCACGCAAAAACGAACGCCCCAGCGACCACACACCCGTCATCGTTACCCTATGAAATTAATCGGGGTCAGATTCCAATTAATTTTCTTCTTGGGCTTGAGCGCTTGTGCGACCGAGCAATGGAAAATGTCCGAGGCGCAATGCCATATGCAAGCGCTGCCCATCTTTCCTGTCGCTACCGAGCAGCGCTGGGTGCATGAATTGCCACCCATGCCCTTTATCCAGAAATGCGTTCAGGTCAGTTACAAAGACAAAGACGGCAAAAAATTGGTGCGCAATGAATGCAATTTGATGCCCTTGATGGCCATGCCCCGCTTGGAAACCATTGACCTGAACCAGAAAGCCCGCAATGACTATGTTCGCAGTTGTGCACAGCAAAACTGCTTTCAGACCTATGGCAACACTGAGTGCAAATTGCCGCCATCAGAGGCGATACCCAAGCCTTAAAACCGGGTTTTACTCTAGACCCAGTTCTTGGATTTTGCGGGTGATGGTGTTGCGGCCAATGCCCAACTTGTGCGCCGCATCGATGCGACGCCCACGGGTGTGCGCCAAAGCAGTTTGAATCAGCGAGGCTTCAAAGCGACGTGTCATCTCGTCCCACACATCTACCCGGCCAGAGGCCAACAATGACATGGCCTCGGCCTCTAGGCCGGCTTGCCAGTTCTCTCCCGGCGCATTCAGCACCACCGGCATGGTCGCAGGTGCAGCATATTCACTTGGGGCTAAACCTGTCGAACCCATGCCCACGCCCGCGCTGGCGTGGCCGTTGATGGCGAGCACTTCAGGGGGCAAGTCTTTGGGCTCGATAGCTTGGGCTGGGGCCATGACGGTGAGCCAATGGCAGATGTTTTCAAGCTGTCGCACATTCCCAGGAAAGGCAAAGTTTTGCAGCAACTCAATGGACGAGTCAGAAATACGCTTGGCCTCCACGCCAAGTTGCTGAGCGCTTTGCTGCAAAAAATGGCGGGTTAAGACGGGTATGTCTTCACGTCGCTCACGCAAAGGCGGCAGGCGCAAACGGATGACGTTCAATCGATGGAACAAATCCTCGCGGAATGCACCTTCTTGGACACGTTGTTCCAGGTTTTGGTGCGTGGCGGCAATCACACGCACATTGGTTTTGATGGCGCTGTGGCCACCCACGCGGTAAAAACTGCCGTCCGACAACACCCGCAACAAGCGGGTTTGCAAGTCGAATTTCATGTCGCCGATTTCATCCAAAAACAGTGTGCCGCCATCGGCTTGCTCGAAACGCCCACGGCGCATGGCTTGTGCGCCTGTGAACGCACCACGCTCGTGGCCAAAGAGTTCGCTTTCCAGCAAATCTTTGGGAATGGCGGCGGTGTTGATGGCCACAAACGGGCCATCGGCGCGTTGCGAATGCTTGTGCAACGCCCGGGCGACCAACTCTTTGCCCGAGCCCGATTCACCCGTGATCATGACGGTGACATTGCTTTGGCTTAGACGCCCAATGGCACGAAACACATCTTGCATAGCAGGCGCTTGCCCCAGCATTTCAGGTGTACTGTCCACATTGGTGGCGCTGGTTTGTTCGCGCTGACTTTCTTCAACTGCACGGCGAATCAACTCAATCGCTTTGGTCAGGTCAAAGGGCTTGGGCAGGTATTCAAACGCTCCACCTTGGAAGGCCGAGACCGCGCTGTCTAAGTCGGAGTAGGCGGTCATGATGATGACGGGCAGGCCAGGCAAACGCGCTTTGACTTGGGAGAGTAAATCAAGGCCTGAACCACCGGGCATACGGATGTCACTCACCAGCACTTGGGGCGCTTCTTCGGGTATCACCCCATCCAGCGCTTGCAGTACTTCACGCGGGTGGGTGAAGCTGCGAGTGGGCAGGCCTTCTCGCATCAAGGCTTTTTCCAGCACGAAGCGGATGGACTGGTCGTCGTCAACAATCCAAATGGGTTTCATTGCAGTACTTCACCTTGTCTCATGCGCCAAAGCGCTTTACTCTGGTCAGGGCAGCGGAATCAATATTTTGAAATCCGTGCGCCCTGGCTGACTTTCACATTCAATCAAGCCTTGGTGCTGTTGCACAAAGGATTGCGCCAAATTCAAGCCCAAACCCGAGCCGCCATCGCGCCCCGAGACCAAGGGATGAAACAACCGCTCCCGAATGTCATCTGGAATGCCTGGGCCGTTGTCAATCACATGCAATTCCAGTGCCAAGCGAAAGCGTTTTTTCACAAAAGTGACCTGCCGTGCGATGCGGGTGGCCAAAATGATGTGTCCATCCCCCATGGCAATGCGGTCTTTCAGTGCCAAGGCCGCGTTATGGGCAATATTGAGCACGGCTTGAATGAGCTGCTCGACATCGCCGCGGAACTCGGGCAGCGAGGTGTCATAGTCGCGCCGTACCTGCAAACCCTTGGGAAATTCTGCCAAGATGAGGGTACGCACACGCTCGCACACCTCGTGGATATTGACGTTGCCCACCACTTGCGGTCGTCGGTGAGGAGCGAGCAAGCGGTCCACCAAGGTTTGCAAGCGGTCGGCCTCTCGCACAATGACTTGGGTGTACTCGGTCAAGTCACGCGAATCCAATTCCAGCTGTAGCAACTGCGCCGCTCCTCGGATACCGCCCAAGGGGTTTTTGATTTCATGCGCCAGATTGCGAATCAGCTCTTTGTTGGCCTGCGCCTGCTCCATTTGGCGCTCTTCACGGTCTTGGCGGGTCTGGGTTTCTTGCGGCAGCAACTCCACCACCACTTCGTCGGGGGTTTCCGTGCTGGCCACCACCACATGCACCGCATAAGGCTCGGCGCCTTGGCGCTTGAGTTGGTCGTCAAAGCGCAATGCCGAAAAATCGTGGCGTCTTGCACCTGCAATGGCTTGGCGCATGGCTTGAGCATCGACAAACAACTCGGTGGCATCTACGCCGTGCAGGCTACGCCGCGACAAACCCATCACATCTTCAAACGAGGCATTGGCAAACAACACATGGTCATCTGATTTCACCACCAACACCAAGGTGGCTAACAAGTCGAGGGCGGCAAAGCGTTCAAGAGGCATGGGGGAACTCAGGGCAATCGGGACAATTCGCGTTTCAAGGCGGCTTGGTCAGCAGCACAACGCTGGACGGTCTGGGTATCGGTGGCGGCTTGGCAACGCTCGCTCAGGCGCTTCAATTCGTTATTCAAAATAGCTTTGGCTTGGTCATCGCGCTCACGCTGGGCCACAGTGTCGACACGTGGTGCGGGTAGCTTGCCAGCAGATGCTGGGGTTGCAGGCGCCACAGCGGAGGCAGACGCTGGTTTGGAAGGCTGAGGCACTTGGGTTTCTTCCAAAGTGCTTATCGTGACCGATTCACAAGACTGGTCTGGCTGGGGTTGGTTAGTGTAGAGGTTGCCGCAGCGCCACACCGGCACAGACACTTCATTGCCTATGGCAACAGAGCCACCAAGACAAAAAGCCAAGCCCCCTAAACAAACCCAAAGTTTCATACCTGCCAGTGTCCTTCTAACTGCCGACTGCTGTCATGCCAACTGTGCACCTGCGCCCCAAAAAAAAGGACGGCACGGGGCCGTCCTTTTCTGTGTGCACGGCCAGTCGCTCAGAGCGAGTAGTACATATCGAATTCCACCGGATGGGTGGCCATGCGAAAACGTGTGACTTCTTGCATTTTGAGTTCGATGTAAGCATCGATCATGCTGTCGGTGAACACGCCGCCTTTGGTCAAGAACGAACGGCCCTTGTCCAAATAGTCCAAAGCTTGGTCCAAGCTGTGGCATACGGTCGGGACCAATGCGTCCTCCTCGGGTGGCAAATGGTAGAGGTCTTTGGTGGCGGCTTCGCCAGGGTGAATTTTGTTTTCGATACCGTCCAAGCCCGCCATCATCAATGCGGTAAAGCACAAATAAGGGTTGGCCATGGGATCGGGGAAACGCGCTTCGATGCGACGCGCTTTGTCGGAAGCCACGTGGGGAATGCGAATAGAAGCGGAGCGGTTACGACTGGAGTAAGCCAACTTCACAGGAGCTTCAAAGCCAGGCACCAAGCGCTTGTAGCTGTTGGTGGTGGGGTTGGTGATAGCGTTCAAGGCACGGGCGTGTTTGATGATGCCGCCGATATAGAACAAAGCGGTGTCGCTCAAACCTGCATAACCTTTACCTGCAAACAAGTTTTTGCCGTCTTTCCAGATGGACTGGTGAACGTGCATACCAGAGCCGTTGTCGCCGACGATGGGCTTGGGCATGAAAGTCGCGGTTTTGCCGTAGGCATTGGCCACGTTCCACACCACGTATTTCAGTTTTTGGGTCCAGTCAGCGCGCTCAACCAAGGTGCTGAATTTGGTACCAATTTCATTTTGACCAGCGCCTGCCACTTCGTGGTGGAACACTTCAACGGGGATGCCCATTTCTTCGAGCAACAACACCATTTCGGCACGCATGTCTTGGGTGCTGTCAACGGGTGGCACGGGGAAGTAGCCGCCTTTGACGGTGGGACGGTGGCCACGGTTGCCGCCTTCGAGCTTGGCGCCGCTGTTCCAAGGGGCTTCGTATTCGTCAATTTTGAAGAACGCGCCAGACATTTCATTGCCCCATTGCACATTGTCAAAAATGAAGAATTCGGGTTCGGGACCAAAGTAGGCGGTGTCACCAATGCCAGAGGCCTTGAGGTAGGCTTCGCCACGCTTGGCGATGGAGCGGGGGTCGCGGTCATAGGCCTTGCCATCACCAGGTTCCAACACGTCGCATGACAAGACCAATGTGGGCTCTTGGAAGAAGGGGTCGATGAAAGCGGAATTGGCGTCAGGCATGAGCAACATGTCAGAGGCTTCAATGCCCTTCCAACCTGCAATAGAGGAGCCGTCAAACGCATGGCCTTCGGAGAATTTTTCTTCGTTGAACGCAGAAATAGGCACGCTTACGTGCTGTTCTTTGCCACGGGTATCGGTAAAGCGGAAGTCGACAAACTTGATTTCGTTGTCCTTCACGTCCTTCATGACGTCTGCGACGGTCTTGGCCATCAGTTTCTCCTGGAGAGGTTGGTTTGAAAAATTTGGGATCTACATTGTCTTGCATGATTTGTGCCACGCAGCGCCTAAGCCAAGATTTTTCTTATAGATACCAATTGATTACTTGATGCGTTTGGTTTTTCAAGCCTAGGGTTGGCAAAGACTTTGAACACATGACCGGCTTATTTTGCACTAAAAAAGTGCACAACTAAGATCGCACCATTTCAGGGCCTAATTTTGCACCAAATTCGTGCAAACCTAAAATAAGCTCGGGAAATGAGGCTTCGACATGCTCTGGCAGCCCTTTAACGCCCAATTCGATGTGCCTGCCAAATTCGGGGTGGTCAACGCTTGGCAAGCTGAACACCTTCACGCCGCTGAACCGCGCCTCGATGGCTTCCATCAAAGGCGTGAGGGTGGCTTCCATAGCCCCCATAACGATGACCGATTTTTCGATGCGCAACACCTGATGGAAATGGGCGGCATACACGTTGTCGAGTACCCACTCCATCATCGGCCACGCCATCACCGGAAAGCCTGGCACAAAGTGCACCACCCCTTGGGGGCCTTGGCAGGTAAAACCGGCGATCTTGTTGAATGGGTTGGGAATGATGCTCGCGCCTGCAGGAAAACGCCCCATGTTCAGGCGGTGCACGTTGTCGGGGCGGTCGGGTTCATAGGGCAAGCCGTTTTCAAGTGCCACCTCGCGGGTGCGTTCGCGTATCAAGACCTCGGCCTCGGGGTGCAGCACCAGCTCACGGCCTAGCGCCTTGGCAGCACATTGACGCGTATGGTCGTCGGGTGTGGCACCGATACCGCCACAAGAAAACACCACGCTGCTGGTTTCAAAAGCGCGTTTTAAAGTAACAGTGATGCGTTCGGGGTCGTCGCCCACATAGCCGGCGTAGGAAAGACTCAAGCCGCGCTCAGCCAATAGTTCTATGCATTTGGCCAAATGCTTGTCTTGGCGTTTGCCAGAGAGGATTTCGTCACCAATGATAACGATGCCAAAGGTGGGGGGCAAATTAGAGGATGTCATGCACTCAATGCTAACGGCACAACCCAAGAAGCGAGGTTCATACACACTCGCCATAATGACAACCTCAACCGTATAGGACACGCAGTGAAAAGAAGACATGTACTGGCCGCCCTTGCCGCGGGCACCGGCGTTTTAGCGATTGGCTGGGGCGTCATGCCTGCGCGCCAGCGACTCAACCCCGGCAAACCCTTGGCCTCGATCGACAAAACAACGGCTTTGAACGGCTGGGTTCGCATTGGTGAGGACGACAGCGTCACGGTGGTGATGAGCAAATCTGAAATGGGTCAAGGCGTGTTCACTGGCTTAGGCATGCTGCTGGCCGAGGAGCTCGACGCCCGCTGGGACCAAGTGCGCTTTGAGCAGTCGCCCAACGACAACATTTACAACAACCTCGCTGGCGTGGCCGATGGTTTGCCATTTCACCCTGACAACCAAGGCATGCTGAAAAGCAGTGCGCAGTGGTTGGTGCGCAAAGCCATGCGCGAAATGGGCCTGATGTTCACCGGCGGCTCCACCAGCATCAAAGACCTGTGGCTGCCCATGCGCGAAGCGGGTGCCAGCGCACGAGCGATGCTCGTGGGCGCAGCGGCGCAGCAGTGGCAAGTACCCACCAGTGAATGCGATGTGAAAGACGGCGTTGTCTCGCACAGCTCGGGCAAAAAAGCCAGTTTTGGCGAACTGTCGGCAGCGGCGGCCAAAGTTGGCTTACCGCCTTCCATCACGCTCAAGCCTGCGGTGGATTTCAAGCTGATTGGGCAAAGTCTGCCGCGCTTGGACACCAACGCCAAAAGCGATGGCTCTGCCATGTTCGTCGGCGACATCCGTCCCAGTGGCTTGCTGTTCGCCTGTGTGCGCATGAACCCCATGCTGGGTGGAAAGCTGCAAAGCTTTGACGACAGCAAAGCGCTGGCCATGCCTGGCGTGAAAAAAGTGCTGGCGATCGACGCCTTGCATGGCACCAGCGCGGGAGTGGCGGTGGTCGCCGCATCCACCTACCAAGCCATGAAAGCGCTTACGCAAGTGGAAGTGAAGTGGGACAACGCCCCGTCTTCTGCATGGTCCAGCGAAACCATAGACGCCGAGTTGCGCAAAGCCTTGGACACCAATACAGGTTTTGCCTATTTTTCAAATGGCGACGCCGCCAACGCATTGCAAAAAGCGTCGCGCACTTTGAAAGCCGAGTACCGCGCACCCTATTTGGCCCATGCCACCATGGAGCCCATGGGTTGTACCGTGTGGTTCAAAGATGGCGCAGCCCAAGTGTGGGCATCCACACAAGTACCCGATTTGGCTTGCAAAGTGGTGGCCAAGCAACTCGGCATCGACGTGACCAAAGTTCAGTTGCACATCCCCATGCTGGGCAGCGGCTTTGGCCGTCGCCTCGAGATGGACATCATTGCCCAAGCTGCAGTCGTGGCCAAGGCCCTGGAGGGTACACCGGTGCAAACGCTGTGGAGCCGAAGCGAAGACATGCAACACGACTTCTACCGCCCCGCATGCATCAGCCGCTTCAGCGCAGGCTTGGACGCACAAGGCCAGTTGGTGGCGTGGCAAAACACTTCTGCTAGTCAAGCCATCGTGCCGCAAGTCATGGCGCGTTCGTTTGGCTTGCCAGGTGCAGGTCCCGATAAAACCACCGCTGAAGGTGCATTTGACCAAGCCTATGAGTGGCCGAATGCTCGCATTGCCCATGTCGCGGTCGACCTTCCCATTCCCGTGGGTTTTTGGCGTTCGGTCGGTCACTCCCACCAAGCGTTTTTCAAAGAAAGTTTTGTCGATGAAATGGCTTTTGCTGCCGGGCAAAACCCCTTGGACTTTCGCTTAGGGTTGCTGAAAAACCATCCACGCCATGCCAAGGTGTTGCAAACCGCCGCCGACAAAAGCGGCTGGCGACAAGCACCTGCAGTGGGCAGCGATGGCGCACAGCGAGCATTAGGCATCGCTTTGCATGAATCGTTTGGCAGCATCGTGGCGCAAGTGGCCGAAGTGTCGGTGCAGAACAAGCAAATCGTGGTGCACCGCGTCGTGTGTGCCATCGATTGCGGCATAGCGGTCAACCCGATGCTGATTGCCCAACAAATGGAAAGCTCAGTGGTGTTTGGTTTATCCGCCGCTTTGTTTGGTGAAATCACCATCGACAAGGGACGCGTACAACAAAGCAACTTCAACAATTACCCTGTGCTGCGTATGCCCCAAGCTCCTGTGGTGGATACCCACATCATCGAAAGTGATTCGCACCCTGAGGGCGTGGGCGAACCCGGCACACCGCCCGTGGCCCCTGCGGTGGCCAATGCGGTGTTTGCCTTGACCGGCCAGCGTTTGCGTCAACTGCCACTGCGTTTAGCCACCTAAGCACCCACTTGAAAGCACTCTTGCTGTGAGCACCCTACTCCCACCCCTGCCCTTGCCCGAGGGTGTGCGCCCTCGCCATATCGATACCGATCAGGGCTTGCACATGCATTTTTTGGAAGCGGGCCATGAAGGAGACGTGACAGACAAGCCGCTGCTGCTATTGCTGCATGGTTTCCCAGAACTGGCTTTCAGTTGGCGGCACCAATTGCCGGTGTTGGCCGCCGCGGGCTACCACGTGGTGGCCCCTGATCAGCGCGGCTATGGCCGCACCACCTCCGGGGACGACCGCTTAGACGGCGACTGGCAAGCCAGCCACATGCTGCAACTGGTGGCGGACGCGGTGGCCTTGGTCCATGCCCTTGGGCATAAAGCGGTGGCCTGCGTGATTGGCCACGACTTTGGCTCGCCCGTGGCCGCTTGGTGTGCGCTGACGCGTCCCGATGTGTTTCATGCGGTGGTGATGATGAGCGCACCGTTTGCAGGACCGCCGCCCAGTACTGATGCGCTGGCCGCCCACCAAAAAATCAATGAAGTGGTTCACGGCTTGGGCAGCTTGCAGCCCCCACGCCAGCATTACCAGTGGTATTACTCTGGGCCAGAAGCCAATGGCGATATGTGGAAGGCGCCTCAGGGTTTGCAGGCTTTTTTGCGGGCTTATTACCACGTGAAAAGTGCCGATTGGGCGCCCAACCAACCCCATCCGCTGGACGGTTGGACCGCGCAGGCTTGGGCTGAATTGCCCGACTACTACATCATGGGTGCCAACGACACCATGGCACAAGCGGTAGCGCCCTTCATGCCTTCAAGCGAAGAAATCGCCGCTTGCAAATGGCTGCCAGACACCGACTTGGCGGTGTATGTGGCCGAGTACCAACGCACCGGTTTTCAAGGGGGCTTGCAGTGGTACCGCTGCGGCACCGATGCTGCCATGTTCTCCCAACTGGGGCAGCAATGGGGAGGCAAAACGATTGATGTGCCCTCGGCGTTTGTCGCGGGAGCCTCAGACTGGGGCGTCTACCAAATGCCTGGCGCTTATGAGGCCATGCAAACCAAAGCCTGCAGCAAGATGCGCTTGTGTCAGCTCATCCCACATGCAGGCCATTGGGTGCAGCAAGAGCAAGCTTCAGAGGTCAACAGCTTGCTGCTGTCTTTTTTGGATGGACTTGCTTAGCCGATCAAGTCGACACGTCCATTGGTGTTCATGATGCCGGTAATCACGCTCAGCTTGGGTTGACGTTTGTTCACTTCCTTACGGAACATGTTCAAGGCTTCCGCATGGGCTTCGGTTTCTTTGTCCTTGTCAGACACGGCGTCTGCACCAAAAGCCAACTTGGCTGCGCCGCAATCGCGGTGAGAAATGCCAATCACGCGCTTGATGTGATGCAAGGACACGCTGACATCCAGATTGTCCCAATAGGTGTTGTGCCAGTTGGCGAACTTGGGGTGAACCGCGCCGATGGGGCCACCGGCCATCACAAAATGGCTATAGTTGTCTTCAAGCTTTTCGCGGCTCACACCTTGGATCAAGCCCATGTACTGCCAGCTGAGGGTAGTGAAACGCGGGTCAATACAGTTGACCAACATGGCTTCGTAATTCCCGCTGGCAGCGAAACTTTTGCCAGGGCTCATGGTTGCCAAAGCCGCACCGGCCACGCCAGCAGCGCCAAGGTTTAAAAAGCCGCGGCGATTCACACCAAGGCCAGAGCGCAAAGGTACGGGCGCACAGCATGCACAGGTGGGTGTCATCTGTGCAGTGACTGCGGGAAGGGTTTCGTAAGGCATGAGAAGAGCTCCAAAGGGTTAAAAATAATTAAATAAATGGAATTTGACTTATCGGACGATTTTGACAAAGATT
>CAMATW010000032.1 GCA_945861305.1 Bordetella parapertussis
TTGCTGGAAAAAGTCGATGTACCCGTGGTCACCAACGGCGGTCCAGCGCTTAAACAAATCGCCCAAGAGCGCGGGTGGCGTATCCTCGACCTTTTCGAGACTTCATGATCAGCAAAATCATCAACCGTTTGATGGGCAAGTCCAGCCCCAAACCTCCCCCCAAGTTTGGCCAACGGCGTGTCATCAGCGAACAGGACCATGGCATTGACCATACCTTGGTCGACGAACGCGCCATGAACGTGGTGCGCACCTTGCAAGAGCGTGGCTTTGAAGCCTATATCGTGGGCGGTGCGGTGCGGGACTTGCTGGTGGGCTTGAAGCCCAAAGACTTCGATGTCGCCACCAACGCCACCCCTGAAGAGGTGAAAGCCTGTTTTCGCCGCGCCTTCATCATCGGGCGGCGTTTTCGCATCGTCCATGTGGTGTATGGCCGAGGCCGTGAACACGAGGTGATCGAGGTCTCCACCTTCCGCGCTTACCTTGACAGCAACGACGCCGAGCAGGTCAGCGGTAATGAACGTACCAGTAAAAAAGCCCTCTCCAATATGACCCATGCGGTGGATGCCAGCGGCCGTGTGTTGCGCGACAACGTGTGGGGTCCGCAAGAAGAAGACGCGGCGCGGCGCGACTTCACCGTCAACGCCATGTACTACGACCCCTTGACCGGCGATGTGATTGACTACCACCATGGTTTGGAAGACGGCAAGAAACGCGTCTTGCGCATGATTGGCGACCCCGCCGCCCGTTACCGCGAAGACCCTGTGCGCATCATCCGCGCGGTGCGCTTTGCCGCCAAGTTAAACAACCTGGGTTTCAAAATAGAGCCGCGTACCGCCAAGCCCTTGAAGGCCTCGGTGGGTTTGCTGGCTGATGTGCCGCAAAGCCGTTTGTTTGACGAGATGCTCAAGCTTTTACAAACCGGCCACGCGCTGGCCAGCATCGATCAACTCAAAACCTTAGGCATGGCACGGGGCATTTACCCGCTCTTGGATGTGGTGGTCGAGCGCGTCGATTCCGAATTTGTGAATGCCGCTTTGCAAGACACAGATCGCCGAGTAGGCGAGGGTAAGCCCGTTGTACCCAGCTTTTTGCTCGCTTGCGTGTTGTGGGCCGATGTGCGCGAAGGTTGGCAGGTGCGCAGCGCCGAGATGTCCACTTTCCCTGCTTTGCAAGAAGCCATCGAAGATGTGTTCAATGCCCGTATCGGCGACGTATCGGGGCGCGGCAAATTGGCAGGCGATATGCGAGAAATTTGGACCATGCAACCGCGCTTTGACAAACGCAGTGGCAGCGCCCCTTTTGGCTTGGTCGAGCAAGCGCGGTTTCGTGCCGGTTTCGATTTCATGCGCCTGCGAGCTGAAGTGGGCGAGATTGAGGAAGAACTGGCCGATTGGTGGGAAACCTTCAGCACGGCAAGCGACGACACCCGCGCTGACATGCTGTCAGCCGTGAAGCCTGCGCCTCGTGCGGTAAAGGCCGATAGCACACCTGTTGCGCGTAAGCGCCCACGGCGTCGGCGCAAGCCTGCAGGTAGTGGCTCAAGCAGCGGTGGCGACACAGCTGCGTGAGCCCGTCAGTGCCATCGTGGCACTTGGCGCCAATTTGGGTGACCCTGTCGCTACCCTGCGTCAAGCTTTGGCAGACATCGCCGCATTGCCCCATACCCAACTGCTGCAAGCATCCCCTTTTCTAAGCAGCGCACCGCTGGACGCGGATGGCCCTACCTATATCAACGCCGTGGTGCTCCTTGAAACCCGACTCAATGCGGTTGAGTTGTTGCAAGTCTTGCAAGGTTTAGAGAGCGCGGCTGGGCGCACCCGAGACTATCGTCACGCACCGCGCACCCTAGATTTGGATCTGCTTTTTTACGGGGATGCGCTAATGCAAAGCAAATATTTAAGCTTGCCCCATCCGCGGTGGACACAACGCGCTTTTGTGTTGCTGCCCTTGCAAGCGGTGTGCCCTGAGAAAGTGACGCCAGATATGCTGGCTGCCGTTGCCGACCAAGCCTATGCTTGGCTGGAGGCCTAGGCGGTCACTGGGAAATTTTTCGTGCTTCTTCTATTTGGTATTCAAAGTAGCGCTGAAAGCCATAGGCCAAGGTGGAGAGCAAAGCGGTGGTACCCACCATCAAAGACAAGACCAAGGCACCCACGGTCAGCCAGTTGGTGGCACCGGCGGGCGACTCCACTTCGTCTTGCGGGTTGTATGTGCTGTTCCAGCGCTCAGTAGACATCAAGCCCCAGTAAATCGCGTTCAGCGCACCGCTGGCAATTGTGATACCTAAGAGGGGCAGCAGCCACCAGCTGAGCGGGTCGTCCACGCCAAAATCTTGGGCTCTCTGAAAGCCATACAAACCCAGCAGGGTGGGCCAAGGCAAAACCCAAGCCAGCCAATCGCCTTTGCCAAACATGTAAAAACGGTGCAGGCCAAAAGGGCCACCCAAAAAGCTCAACCAAGTCGCCAATGTTTTATTTTTCATACAAAGGATTATCGGTTTGGCGGCGTGAGCTCGCTGGCAGGGCTGGAATCTCCCAAGCCCAAGGCTTTTTGCATGAACACCGTGTCCAGCCACTGACCGTGTTTCCAACCGCTGGCTTTCAAGATGCCTGACTGCTCAAAACCCAAGCTGCGGTGCAACCCCATCGAGCTTGCGTTGGCCGAGTCGCCAATGACCGCCAGCATTTGCCGAATACCCAGCGCCTCACAATGGCGCAAAAGTTCTGCCAGCAAGGCGCGTCCCATGCCTTGACCCGCATGGTCGGTGTGGATGTAAACCGAGTCTTCGGCTATGAAACGAAAGGCAGGGCGGGGCCTGAAGGCACCCGCATAGGCAAATCCCAACACCTCGGTACCACGGCTGGCGACCAAGTGCGGCAAGCCTTTGGCTAGCACGTCAGCGCGGCGGCGTGTCATTTCGTCTAGGTCAGGCGCATCTAATTCAAAGCTGCCCTTGCCATGCGTCACATGGTGGGCGTAGATCGCGGTAATGGCTGGCAAGTCGGCTGGCGAACTGGGTCGGATAAGCAGGGTGGGCGGGGGCATGGGTGCTCAGTCTATAATGGCAGGCTTTTCAGCGAGCGCTGGCCGGGTGGTCATGTCGCGTGTCTCATCGCTGAATCAAAGTCTGCACCCAAGGATAAACCATGGTCGTCATCCGACTTTCACGCGGCGGCGCAAAAGCCCGCCCCTTTTTCAACATTGTTGTGGCTGACAAACGCGTTCGCCGCGATGGCCGTTTTATCGAGCGCATCGGTTTTTACAACCCTATCGCCTCTGGTGGTGAGGAAGGCTTGCGCATTGCCCAAGACCGTCTGAGCTACTGGGTCGGCGTGGGCGCGCAAACTTCGCCTACCGTGGACCGCCTGATCAAACAAGCCGGCAAAACTGCCGCTTAAAAGCCCATCCCCAAGCCCATGCAACCCGCTTGGGAGCCTGCTGAATTACCAGCGGATGCTGTCGAAGTCGGGCGCATTCTGGATGCTTGGGGACTTAAGGGTTGGCTGAAAATCCTCCCTCACAGCGCCTCTCCCGAGGCGCTGTTTTCGTCTAAACGCTGGTTTTTACAACCCAATGAACGCGGTGCCTCACCTTTCAGTGGCACAGTATTGTTGCGTGTGCGTGAAGCCAAAGAGCATTCGGACAGCGTGGTGGCTTGCATCCAGCAATTGGATGACCGTGACGTCGCAGAAAGCCTCAAAGGCGCTCGCATATTTGTACCTCGCTCGAGTTTCCCCACCCCTGCCATCGACGAATACTATTGGGTGGACCTGATGGGTTTACAGGTGCAAAACCGCGAGGGCGTCAATTTAGGCGAGGTCACCGAGTTGTTGTCCACCGGCCTGCAAACGGTGCTGGTGTTGCGCGAAGCGGTAACCGACGGTGAAGGCAAACCCATTGAGCGCATGATCCCCTTTGTCTCCGCCTATGTCGATGCGGTGGACATCCAAGGCCGCCTCATCACGGTGGACTGGCAAGCCGATTACTGAACGCTGCACTTGCCGCATACTTTGACCATGCGCGTTGACATCATCACCTTGTTTCCCGAACTTTTCCCCGCTTTTTTGCAAGCTGGTGTGACGCGACGCGCCTATGACAGCGGGCAGCTAGACGTCAAAACCTGGAACCCGCGTGACTACGCCGAGGGCAACTACAAGCGGGTGGACGACCGGCCTTTTGGCGGTGGCCCTGGCATGGTCATGCTGGCTGAACCACTGTCGGCTTGCTTGGCAGCAGTTCGTGCTGACAGCGGCTTGAATCGGCAACGTGCCCCGCTGGTGTATTTTTCTCCTGTGGGTGAGGTCTTGAACCAAAGCTTGGTAGTGCGCGGCGGTCAAACCGATGGCGTGGTGTTGCTGTGCGGCCGCTACGAGGGCATAGACCAGCGCTTCATTGACGCTTATGTGGATACCCAAATCAGCTTGGGTGACTTTGTGCTCTCGGGTGGGGAAATCGCGGCCATGGCTTGGCTTGATGCGCTGGCGCGTTTGCAACCCGGTGTTTTGCACGATGAGCAAAGCCATTTGCAAGACAGTTTCACGCCAGCCCTAAGCGGTTTGCTGGACTGCCCGCACTACACCCGTCCCGAGGTATGGCAAGACCAAACGGTCCCCGATGCCCTGCTGTCGGGTCACCATGCGCAAATTGCCGCTTGGCGACGCCAGCAAAGCCTGACGCTGACCGCCCAAACCCGCCCGGACTTGCTAGAAAAAGCTCGCCAGTCAGGGCTTTTAAACCGCGCAGATGAGCAACTGTTGGCCAATAAGCCCAAGGCTTAGCCAGCCAGCTATAATAGTTGGCTCTCGATCCTCTGGATGGCCGCCTCGTGTTTCAAACACCATAGGCCTTTTGTGTAGCGCATCCACGATCATTGTGAGGACATCATGAATCTCATCCAGACTCTGGAACAAGAAGAAATCACCCGTATGGGCAAGAAAATCCCGGTTTTCGCCCCTGGCGACACCGTGGTGGTCAGCGTGAACGTGGTCGAGGGAACACGCAAACGTGTGCAGGCCTTTGAAGGCGTGGTCATTGCCAAGCGCAACCGCGGCATCAACTCCAACTTCATCGTTCGCAAAATCTCCAGCGGTGAAGGCGTTGAGCGTACTTTCCAAACCTACAGTCCTTTGATCGCAGCCATTGACGTCAAACGCCGTGGCGATGTGCGTCGCGCCAAGCTTTACTATTTGCGCGAACGCAGTGGTAAATCTGCCCGTATCAAAGAAAAACTCACAGCCAAAGCAGCACCTGCTGCTGCCGCTAAGTAAGACCTCCCCCAAGGTCTGCTTGAAACTAACCGCCCCAGTTCACGCTGCGGCGGTTTTTTCTGAGCCCCCAATTACCGTTTTGGTTTCCTTGACCCAAATCCCTCGTTTTTCCCCTGAATCCGCCGAGGTTTTGGGATGGGATGGGCATTTGCCTCGCGTGCCTTTGCAAAGGCTTGGGCCTTTGGGGTTGCGACAGCATTTCGCGACACCACCTGTTTGGCAGCCCGATGCCATGCTGGAGCCCCCGTTAAACCCTCTGAAACCACCGGTGGATGCCGCAGTCCTCGTGGGGGTGGTGATGCGACCCCAACCCAGTGTGTTGCTCACGCTCAGAACCGCCCATTTGTCGACCCATTCGGGTCAGATTGCCTTTCCTGGGGGGCGCTTAGACAAAGGCGATGCTGATGCGGTGGCAGCGGCGCTGCGCGAGTCGCAAGAAGAGGTGGGTCTGGATCCCTCCCATGTCGAGATCTTGGGTCAATTGCCCTTGTACCTCACCGGCACGGGTTTCAGGGTCACGCCAGTGGTGGCTTTGCTTGACCCCGCGATGCGTCTGACCGCCAATCCGCATGAAGTGGCGCAAGTGTTTGAGGTGCCGCTGGCGCATGTGATGAACCCTGCCAACCACTGCCGCCATGCGGTGGAATGGTCAGGCGCGCGGCGCGAATGGTTCTCGATGCCTTATGAAGACGCTGAGCAAAAACGCTTTATTTGGGGCGTGACTGCAGGTATTTTGCGCAACCTGTATTGTTTTTTAAGCACTGACCCCGGTCAGGCTGGGTCAAACGCTGAGTCTTGACTATCATGCAGGCATGAGTTTTTTCGCACTTTTATTCGCTTTCTTGCTAGAACAAGCTCGGCCATTGAGTTTTGGAGAAAGCCTTGAGCGAATCTGGCAAGCTTGGTCTGACAAGGTAAGCAACACGCTAGACACCGGTGACCAACGCCATGCTTGGACAGCTTGGGGCATAGCCATCGGCTTGCCCTGCTTGCTGGTGTGGGTGGTTCATTATGTTTTGGCGTGGTATTTGGGTTGGGTATTTGCCATGGTGTGGAGTGTGGCCGTGCTATATGCCACTTTGGGTTTTCGCCATTTCAGCCATCACTTCACCGGCATTCGTCATGCCTTGTCGGTGGGTGACGATGTGCTGGCCAACACGCTTCTCTCACAATGGTCTGGTGCCAAAGGCGAAAACCTCTCCCGCGAGGAAATCATTCGCCATGTGATCGAATATTCAGCCATTGCGGCGCACCGGCATGTGTTTGGCGTGGTGGTCTGGTTTGTGGTCTTTGCTGGTTTGGGATTAGGCCCCGTCGGCGCGATTTTTTATCGATTAAGTGAATTTTTATCCCACTCTTGGGAAAGCTCCAAAACGTCGGGTTTGTCAGAGGCCAAGCACAACAGTCCCGCGCTGCAAACCTCTGCTGCTAAAGCTTGGCGCAGTGCAGACTGGTTGCCTGCCCGATTGACCGCTTTAAGTTTTGCAGTGGTTGGCAATTTCGAAGACGCAGTCGAGGCTTGGCGTCACGATGCCGCGCATTTCCCCGATTCCAACGACGGCGTGGTGCTTGCCGCCACCTCGGGTGCCATCAATGTGCGTTTGGGTGGCAAAAATTTAGGTCTACCAGACGATGAATCGCTACTCACCCCTAGTGCAGTAGAGACCACACAAGGGCGTGAGCCTGAGTTGTTCCACCTGCGCAGCATGGTGGGCTTGGTTTGGCGTGCTGTGGTGATGTGGATGTTGTTGCTGGCGCTTTTGACTTTGGCACGTTTACTGGGCTGATTTGCTTAGTAGGTTTTAGGCGCCGACAGTTCTGCAAAAAGCTCGGTGTAAATTTTGTATCGCCCT
This sequence comes from Bordetella parapertussis, assembly GCA_945861305.1. GTDB lineage: Bacteria > Pseudomonadota > Gammaproteobacteria > Burkholderiales > Burkholderiaceae_C > Limnohabitans. Next base: position 7,121 of record CAMATW010000032.1, read on the forward strand.
GGGTCTATGAATTGTTCAAGCAAAGCTTGGCGCACTCCGCAATCAGGTTCATGCACATGGCTGCAGTTGTGGAATTTGCAGTGATCTGCATGGACGGCAATATCAGGCATACAAGATGCCAATGCATTTGGGGCTATATGGTGTAGACCAAATGCTTGAAAGCCCGGCGAATCCATCAATGCTGTTTTTTTGGTTGCATCTACCCAATACCAAGTGGTGGAGGTGGTAGTGTGTTTGCCCGACTGTAAAGCTTGAGAAATGATATTTGTCGCTGCGTTGGCATCGGGCACCAAGCGGTTGATCAGCGTGCTTTTGCCAGCACCCGAGGGGCCAAGCACCAAGGTGACGCGGTTGGCAAGTTCGCTGTTTAGGGCGCTCAGATCTTGCTCAAGTTTTTTCAGGCTCAGGGGCAACACCAGACAGCCGAGTTCTTGGTAGGGCAGGAGTTTTTGCCAAGCTCTCGCAAACGCATCGCCCAAGTCTTGCTTATTCAAACCAATCAAAGCGCGGATGCCCTCATGGCGAGCAGCAATCAGGGCTCGCGACAATTGGCTTTGTGAAAAATCGGGCTCTGCTGCAACGAGTACCAATACTTGGTCGATATTGGCCGCAAATGATTTGGTTCGAATTTCATCTTGGCGGTAGAAGATGTTTTTTCGGGTTTCGATGGATTCGATGCTGCCGCCATCTTCGCTGGCGCTCCACTGCACATGGTCGCCGACCACCGCGTGGTTTTTTTTACCGCGGGGGTGGCAAATACGGCGTTCACCCTTTTCATCTTCCACCCAGACATGGCGACCATGGCTGGCAACCACCAAGCCTGTGTTGTTCATGCAGTCAGCCGCGCAAGCCGTTGAGCAGCAGGGGGGTGGGAGTGGTAAAAAGCCACATAAAGCGGATCGGGGGTTAGCGTAGACGCATTGTCTTGGTAGAGCTTGAGAAGCGCTTGGCGCAAGTCAGCGCCATTGGCGTATTTGCAAGCAAAGGCATCTGCTTCAAACTCATGCTGACGTGAGCGGGCTGAGTGCCAAGGCGTGGTGACAAAAGTGATGAGCGGCACGAACAACATGAACAGCAGTAGTGCGATTGCATCGTTGGCGCTAGCTAGGTGCGGTTGAATGCCTAAGCCCTCAAAAAACCAAGTCTGGGTGCTGAGCCAACCCAAGCCAGCAAGACCCACCAAAGTGAAAGCAAAACTGCTGAGCAAAGATTTTGGAATGTGTTTGAGCTTTGCATGTCCCAATTCGTGGGCCAGCACCGCTTCCATTTCATCGGGACTCAGTTGCTTGAGCAACGTGTCAAAAAACACCACACGTTTTTGTTTGCCTAGGCCAGTGAAGAACGCATTTGAATGGGCCGAGCGACGGCTGCCATCCATGACAAAAAAACCGTTCGCTTGAAAACCCGTACGGTGCATCAAGGCAATGACACGGTCTTTCAGGGTCACATCCTCCAGTGGCTGAAACTTATTGAACAAGGGCATGATGAAGCTGGGCGCCAGCCACATGACAAACAACTGGTAAAAAACCAAAACACCCCAAGAGATCATCCACCACCATGTGCCGCCGGATTGCATCAAATACAGCACCAACCACAGCAAGGGCAAACCCAATGCGGCGCCCAATAAAACACCTTTGAGCATGTCGCTTAACCACAGCCCCAAGGTCATGCGATTGAAACCAAACGATTGTTCGATGTGAAAGGTTTGCACATACGACAGGGGCAAACTGACCACAGCGCTGATGAGTGTGAAACTCACCACCAAGCAGATTTGTTGCCACATGCCAGGACCGATGAGGTTGAGCAAAACTTGGTCCAGCAATCCTAAGCCGCCGAGTAAGGTCCACATCACCAACACGGCTGTGTCAAGTGCCAAGTCCAAATGACCTAAGCGCAATTTCGCGATGGTGTAATCAGCGGCTTTTTGGTGAGCTGCAGCATCAATGACAGAGGCGAATGCATCGGGAACTTTGGCACGGTGCAGCGCTACGTGACGCATTTGACGATTAGCAAGCCAAAACTTTATGAGCAGGTTGAGCACCAGCAAGCTGGAAAAAAAGAAAGTAAAGGTTAGAGAGGTAATCATCACTTTAGTTTAGAGGACAATGGTCGCATGAACATGACCGTACCGAATAGCCCTGCTGCCACCGAAAATACTGTGTTGTCCAAATCGGATGAAAACCTTGTCTGGTTGGATTGCGAGATGTCTGGACTTGATCCCGAAAAAGACAAGCTGCTGGAAATTGCAGTGGTGGTGACGGGGCCGCATCTGACGCCGCGCAAAGAAAGCCACGTGTGGGTGCTCCACCAATCCGACGCTGTCCTCAATGGAATGGATGCTTGGAACAAAGGGACGCACGGCAAAAGCGGTTTGATTGACAAAGTCAAAGCCTCCACCTTGGATGAAGAGCAAGTGCAAGAGCAACTCATTGCATTTATGAAGCAGTATGTTTCAAAAGGTGTGTCGCCTATGTGCGGCAACACCATCAGCCAAGACAGGCGTTTTTTGGTCAAGTACATGCCTAAATTCGAAGCTTGGTTTCACTATCGGAATTTGGATGTCAGCACTCTCAAAGAACTTTCCAAACGATGGAAACCTGAAGTGTATGCCTCGTTCAAGAAGCAACAAAGCCATACGGCCTTGGCCGATGTGCACGAATCGATTGACGAACTGGTGCATTACCGCGAGCATTTTTTGAAGCTTTAAAAATATTTCTCAGGGTAGACCCTAATCCGTGCTACAATACCCGATGTTGGGTCATTGACCCGCTTGCTACATCTGCCTCACACCTTGGGTTCATAGAGTTGAACCACTCCAACATTCATTTATTGGCTTGCTTTGTTTGAAGGTTGATGTTTTTCCAACCTTTGAACGGAGCGCCCGCCGTTAGGCAGGGCTTTATCTATGACTGATCTGAATTCCCACACCTTAGTTGACGTTGTTCTTGACACAACCGACGACTCCTCGATCGCAACAACAGTTACACCCCCGAAAGCCAACGCTGTTGATGGTTCTGGCTTTGTCGAAATGGGGCTTGCCCCCGAATTGCTCGCCGCATTGCGCGACTTGTCGTTCACCCAACCTACCCCAGTACAAGTTCGTGCCATCCCTTTGGCTCTGCAAGACAACGCCGACAAACCGGCCAACGATTTGCTGGTCTCCAGTCAAACTGGCAGCGGTAAAACGGCAGCGTTTTTGCTGCCTGTCATGCACACTTTGTTGCAACAACAAAAGCAGGCAGAAAAGGCCGAAAACAAGGCTTGGGCTGAAAAGGTTGCCCAAGCTGTTGAGCGTGGCGAGGAAGCCCCTAAAAAGCCACGTCGCAAAAATCCCACCGACACCCGCCATGTCAAACCTGCCAACCCCGGTGCTTTGATTTTGTGTCCCACCCGCGAGTTAGCCCAGCAAGTGGCCAAAGATGCCATTGATTTGGTGCGCCATTGCAAAGGATTGCGTATCGCTTGTGTGGTGGGTGGCATGCCTTACCCTTTGCAAATTGCCCGTTTGCACAATGCAGACTTGGTTGTTGCCACACCTGGGCGTTTGCTTGACCTGCAGCGCTCCAAACAATTGCATCTAGACAAAGTGCAGTTCTTGGTCGTCGATGAAGCCGACCGCATGCTCGATTTGGGCTTTGCCGAAGATTTGGCTGAGGTTCACAAACTCACCGAAAAACGTCGCCAAACCATGATGTTCAGCGCAACATTTGCGCCTCGCATTCAGCAGTTGGCGGCTCGCATCATGCGAACCCCCCAGCGCTTGCAAGTTGACTCACCCCAAGAAGCGCATGCCAATATCAAGCAAGTGCTGTTTTGGGCTGATAACCAACAGCACAAGCGCAAGTTGCTTGACCATTGGTTACGTGACACCACCATTGACCAAGCCATTGTGTTTGCATCTACTCAAATTGAATGCGATGCTTTGACTGAAGATCTTCAACAGGTAGGTTTTTCTGCCGTTGCTTTGCATGGCGCTTTAAGCCAAGGTTTACGTAACCGTCGCTTGCAGGCCTTGCGCGATGGTCGAGTGCAAATTTTGGTGGCTACCGACGTTGCGGCCCGCGGCATTGATGTGCCCAGCATCAGCCATGTGTTCAATTTTGGCTTGCCCATGAAGCAAGAAGACTATGTTCACCGCATCGGTCGCACAGGTCGTGCCGGGCGTGATGGCTTGGCCGTGACTTTTGCCGAATGGCGTGACCGTCGCAAGATTTTGGATATTGAACATTTCACACAGCAGCCATTACGCGCTGACATGATCCCTGGCTTGGAGCCCACCCAGCGCGCACCTCGCGCACCCAGTGGTGCTGAGCCCAAGCGCTTTGGCAAGCCTTCAGGTGGTCGCTCTTACGCAGGCGCCGCTGCCAAGCGCGGTTCTGGCTTTAAACCACGCGGCCCAGCCCGCGGTTGAAATAGCTTTGGGGCCTATCGCTCGTTGAGTGATGTCCCTAAAGTTTTGATCACTGGTTTTAACAAATAGGTAAGCAAGTTGCGCGTACCTGTGCGTATGTCTATGCTAGCTGTCATCCCTGGTTTGATTTCCATCGATGTGACCTTGGGATTCTCTTGGTCTTTCGCTATTCGGATATTGACCTTGTAATACACACTGGGTTGACCATTGGGTGTGTTGACCAATGAACCTTGTGCATTATTGTCAGACAGTGTGTCGGGACTGATATCGATCAACTCTCCTTTCAGATTACCGTAAATGCTGTAGTCATATGCGTCAAGCGTGATGAAGACAATTTGCCCTTTAACCAACTGACCAATGTCGGATGGAGTTACTTTGGCCTCTAGTAGCAAAGCGTCACCCACAGGCGCTATTTGCATGAGCTCGTCGCCAGGCCTTAGCACTCCACCCAGTGTATGGATTTTCAAGGTCTTCACTATGCCATCCATGGGGGCCATGATGTCGGTATGTGACAACAAGTTTTCAGCACCGTTGAGTTTTTGGTTTTGGCTAGATAATTCATCCTCAATTCGTGTTAACTCGGTACGGGTGTCTTGTAAATATTTGTTTTTTGTAGCGGCTATACGCCCTTCAATTTCAGTGACTTGGCGTTTGGCACGCAAAACATCAAGCTCGCTGACATCTCCACTTTTAAACAAGTTGTCGTTCATACGCTTTTCTTGTAAGGCCATGGCCAAAGCATCTTGCATGGTGCGCAACTCTTCATCAAGCGAGCGCTTTCGCTGCATGTAAAGGCCTTGCTGGGCAGACACAAACTCTGGATAGCGCTTGAACTCAGCTCCAAATTGAGGAGTTTCAAAATGCACCTCGGCTTTGGCGCGTAACAAAGATGCCTTGAGCGACATCATTCGAGAGCGCGTCTCTTCTAGGTTGGCCTGAACCCGTTCTTTTTCGAGCACAGCCAGTAACTGCCCACTGGTGACGGTGTCGCCCTCTTTAACTGCGAGTTCTTTCAAAATGCCACCATCGGCGGTTTGTACCAATTGGGTTCTGGCGCTCAAAATGACCTGACCCGTGGTGTGTACCGTTTGGTCAATTTCAAAGTAGCCTGCCCAAGCAATAAACCCACCCAAGCAGGCGCATAGAAGCAGTATTAATCGGCCACTGCGCTTATCCTCGTATACGTAGTCGTCGCTCATGCTGTTTTTGCGGTAGTGCGAATAGGTGTGACAGGATTTGGATTTTGCAAACGTTCCAACACTTTGTCTTTGGGGCCATCCAACACAATTTCATGGTTTGCCACCACAATTAATCTATCTACTAAGGTAAGAAGTTCGTGTTTGTGGGTGGTCATGACCAAGGTGTCTGTGGGTCGTAAGGTTTGCGATAACGCTTGGATAAGTTTCTGTTCGGTTTGCCTGTCCATTGAAGAGGTGGGTTCATCGAGAAGCCAAATTTTGGGGCTTCGCAAAAAAACACGGGTGAGATGAACCAATTGGCGCTGACCTGCAGACAACCCCATACCCCCCTCAGAGATCGGCAGTTGCAAGCCTTTAGGGTGTACTTTGATAACCAATTGAAGCAAACCTGTTTTCTCTGCTGCCGCCAGCAATGTGTCGTCACCTGGGTCTAACAGGCCCAGGATGAGGTTCTCCCGCAAGGTGCCAGCAAATAGGCGACCTTCTTGCGCTAAGAACCCCATGTTCTCAGACAACAGGGGTTTGTTCAGTTGGGTGATGTCCATGTGGTCAAGCAACACTCTTCCTTCTTGTGGCTTGTACATGCCAGACAGCAATCTAAGTAAAGTGGTTTTGCCTGAACCAATGGGGCCGATGATGCCAATTTTTTCACCTGCTTGAATTTGCAGTTTATTGACTTGCAACGCTTTTTGGGCATTACCTTGATAAGCTGTACTGACTTTTTCTACCAAGTATGAACCTTGAACAGTCTCAGGCATGAGAGGATGTTCATGGCCATGGTGGTCGTCTTCCAATTTCCACATGCGGTCCAAACCTTGTAAGGCTGCTTTAACATGACCCCACTGCAAAAGTAAGGATGGCAACATGCTCACAGGCGTCAAAATGCGGCCAGCCAAGATGGAGCAAGCAATCAAGCCCCCTATGGTGGTCATGCCCGCAGACACCAACAATGCGCCTAGGGCCACAATCAGGATATAGGCGACTTGTTGAAGAGTAGCCGTGGTGTGTTGGTTCCTCTCGGTGATATGTCGCAAAGTGATTTCATGGTTTCGGGACTCATCTGCGGCGCCCATCCAACGGCTGAGCATTCGCCACCCGCCTTGTCCAGACTTGATGGTTTCTGCTCCTTCAATGGTTTCAACCAAGATGCCGGTTTTAAAGTTGCTTAGGTGTGTGGCGCTACTGGCCAATTTTTCGATGCGTTTGCGATGCCAGATGCCACTGAAGAATGCCAGCAAAAAAAACAAAATGGGAATTGCGGTAAGAACAGGATGACCCACAAAACCAATCAGTACCAAAAAGATGACTACAAAAGGTGCATCCACCATCAAGTGGGTGGTGGCAGTGGTGAGAAAACTGCGCACAGTTTGATAGGCACTCATTTGGGCCGCCAAACTACCCACACTTGAAGGCATTTGGTCGAGCCGGATCGACAGCAAGCGCATGAACACCTTGCGCGATAACTGCTGATCTACCGAATCAATGAGTACATCGTAAAGCGATGATCTTGCGTGTTTCATCAAGTATTCCACCGCCAGTGCCATCAACACACCCAACGTCAGTACCGTTAAAGTTTGCGTGGCATTGGTGGGAATGACACGGTTGTAGATTTGCATACTGTAGAGCGAGGTGCCCAACACCAAAATATTGATGGCCATGGTTGCCAACATGATTTCAAACAAGCGCGTAGGGTGTGAGAACAACTGCTGTTTGATGAGGCTGTAGACGGGACTGGTGGAGGAATCAAAAGGCTGTAACAAAGACAGCTTGACCAAATGTGTTTTCTTTTGGATAGGCCTATCGCTGGTGGATTCAGCAAACTTTTGCTGTTCTTCCACCCAAGTCTCAATGATCCATTTCCCATGCGCGTTTTGTCCGCGAACCACGAACCATCCCACCAAAGGGTTATGCGCCAACAAAGGCATATTGGCAGGATCGGGTTTACGAAACCAGCGTGGTTGAGGCACATTCAAAACACGACCAAGAGCATTGATGGCCTGTTTCACACTCCGTGGCTTGCGTTGCTTGACATCAGCGACGGCTTGCAATAAGGCTGAGCGGTCTATGGGGTTTTGTTGCAGTTGCGCAATGCGAACCATGCAGGCCGGTAATGAAGCGAGTGTGCTCATGGTTTGGAATTGACGGGTGAGTAGTTGTCGCTCGTCAAAATATGCAGGTGCCAACTGGTTTGCAGTTCTGCCCCGCGCACCTCAGCCAATTGCATTTCGTTTTGAGCCACATCTTTGGCTACGGTCATCAAGTCAAGCCAAGTCTTTCGCCCTGCATTGAACTGTCGCTCAAAGGACTCCAGTACTGCCATCGAGGACTGCAATGCCCCTTGGATTGCTTGCATTCTTTGTTGCAAGGATCGAATCACACTCACATCATTGATAACCAGTTCCCGAACAAGTCGTTCTTGCGATTGAATTTCGAATTCACTGGTATCTTCTTGCGATTTGGCGGCGGAGATCTGAGTGAAGGAAGACAAGCCGGGCCCGAATTTGCTGCTTACCCCAATGAAGACACGCGTGTGTGCATTGGTATCTGTTGAAAAATAGTTTCCATATTGGCGTTCTGCGCGTATATAAATATCGGGTTTTAAGGCTGACTCTTTTTCTTGCTTACTAGCGCGAGAAATCACCGCCTGCGCTTTGGCTTTTAATAAATCAGGCGAATGCAACTGAGCATTGGCCAGCAAGCTTTCAAGCAGCTGCGTATGTTGAATAGGGCCCGTTTTATCCGCTTGCAGTTGCGTGGCGATAAGGGTATTTCCCGTTAATTCAATCAGTTTATGAATGGCCAATTCAGCCTGCAACTTGGCTGAAAACAGTTCACCCGAGGTTGCATCAAGTCGACCTTGCACGAGTGCGAGGTCACTTTGGGGGGAGACCCCTTGGGTAATGCGATTTTGAGCTTGCTGCAAAAGTTTTTGGTGAATGACTAAACTTTTCTCGATCGATTGCGCTTTCAACTCCGCGCTACTCCAATCAGAATAGGCCTGAACCACTTTGAGCGCAATGTTTCGGCGAGTCTCGCGCACACTGGCTTGGCTGAGTTGCAAATTGGCCTTGGCTTTGTCTAGTTGGGCCGTGAATTGACCGCCGGTGAAGATGGGTTGGGTGATGCGAACGGTAGCGACGCCATCACTTCCGATATAGCTTGGGTCAGCGCTGTTTTTTTTAACACTCTCGTAACTGAGTTGTGGGGTCGGGTATCTTTGGTACTCAGCAGTTTCAATGCCGATTTGCGCTGATTTTTCATTAGAAAGTTGGGCGCGCACAGAAGGGTGTGATTCGATGGCCAGTTGAATCAGTTGCCCCAAATTCAAGGTTTGTGCGGTAACTAAGCTATGCAACAGGCTGAATAAAACACCAATAAAAAACCGAGGGGACAATATACGCAGTGTGAACTTGGAAATCTGAAAAATCGAATATTTTTTGAAAAAATCTTTAAATAACAGCTTATTATGAGTTTTTTCAAATGTATAACTTTAAAAAAATTGGTTTATAAAGGCACTTTCTTCCTTCATCTCATTTAAGCGTTGCAAAACAACCTCGAATTCACTAATTGGTGAATTATTTTGGTAATTTTGAAATATTGTTCGGCTTTTATAATGAATTAATAATAACTTTAATAATATAAAATATGAATACTATTATATATATTTAATTTTGTATTTTTGAAGGCTTTCATCATTAATTGAAATTTTTTTCAATGAAATCAATAGCTTCAACAAAAAACTTAATTTTTATTGATTTTTTGCTAAGATAACGATTAAGGAGCATGTATGGCTAATCAATCCGATTCTTTAGAAAGCGTTGTCATTGGTGACGGCGTGGTTGTCAAGGGTGCGTTTACCGTTCCTTTAAAAGCTGTGATAAACGGCGTGATAGAAGGTGACTTGACGGCACAAGAGGTCTTGATTGGCCCAACAGGACGTATCACTGGCCGTGTTTCGGCCAAGGTTATTGACGTTCGCGGCCAGCTTCACAACACCATCGTCAGTGAAAAAAGCCTGATTGTTCGCGCTACTGGAAAAATTGTGGGCAAAATTCACTATTCGGAAATTGAGATTGAAAAGGGTGGCGAAATTGAAGGCGAGCTCAGCCAAGGCGCCGAGCCAACAGCCCCCCTCGTATCTGCCCCTAGCCCTATAAAGCCCTAAGTTTTCTTAGGTTTAATTACCAAGATTTATGCGTTTTGCGATCAGTCCTCTAATAGTTCAATTGCGAGCTTTGCCGAACCTTGTGCGACAGCTTTGGGTTCGCGATTACCAAGACGTCAAACTCATCATTGAGCAAAGTGGCGATTTGCGTTACTTCAATATACCTGCGCGCATTCAGCGGGTCTTCGCTCGCGGTACTATCGTTTTGAGTTCAGTTACCATTTGTAGTTTGATGGTTTTATCAGTTACCTCCTTATTGCTGGGCATCAGCCGCGCTCGTCTTGAGCGCTCGCATGAAGAGGTTTTCAGGGCCTTGATCAGCAGCACCGCCGAATCTCAGCAGGATATAGAAAACCAACAAGCATTGACCGAGGAACAGATGGTGAGCTTGGCGCAAACCATTCGCGATCGTGACATGAGTATTCGCCGTTTTGTTGAAACCTCAATGGTGGCTGTTTCTGAAGAAAACGACGACCTTAAGTCACAACTGGTAACTTCTGGATTGACTGAAAAAATCATCAAAATCATTCAGCAAAACTCTGCAAATGGCGGCTTCTCCTTGGATGATGATTTACAGGCCAACCCTTTGATGCGTGGCAAGGTCGCGGAAGAGTTGTCCACCAACCGCTCTTTGCGTGAAGTGCTTTACGCTTTGCCTAATCGTATGCCGGTGACCAATTTCAGCTTTTCCTCTGACTTTGGTATCCGTAAACACCCACTTACCGGCAAGTCCCATTTCCATACTGGTGTTGATATGATGAGCGAAACAGGAGACGATAAAGTCTTTGCCGTCAAGCCTGGCGTTGTAGTTATGTCAGAATTTCACCCCCAGTATGGCAACACCGTTGTCGTTCGTCACTCCAATGGAGTGGAGTCTCTGTATGCTCACATGGCACAGTTGTTGGTCAAAGTGGGCGATAAAGTGACAACCGACAATGTCTTGGGCTATATTGGTAACACTGGATTTTCTACCGGCAAGCATCTGCATTTTGAGATATTGGTGGGAGGTTATCCTGTGAACCCTCAAAAAGTGATCCGTACCGCCCAATATGTTCAGCAAATCCAAAACAAACAGCCCTAATCCGGCGGTCCAGAGCTCTACAGTTGCCCCCCAGCCTGTCGCTCCTGTACAGTCACCAATTCCCAGCGAGCCGGTTCCGCTAGATCAACCTCAGAGAAATACCATGATGGATATCATTTCTTCCAATGCTTCGAAACCCTCTATTTTGAGTGAGGGCTTTTCTTTTCGAGGTGAAATTTCCGCCAAGGGTGCCATTCATGTTGAAGGCTCTCTCAATGGTCAAGTTCAAGTGGATGAACTCACCATAGGTTCGCGTGGCCAGGTTGAAGGTGTGGTGACTTGCTCGAGCCTGCATATCAAGGGTAAGTTTTCAGGCACAGCCACCTGCAGCGAGCTGATCGTGACCTCTTCTGCATCAGTAGATGGCCATGTTGTCTACCAAACTTTGTCGGTACAAAAAGGCGCCTCTATCAAGGGCGAGTTGCTGCTGGTAAAGTAAAGACTTTCGCTGACCCGCTTAAGGCTTGGAATGTCGGATGTTTCTCAAATAGACGGAAGTGCGGTACGTTTGTGCCGCGAAGCCCAAGGCTGGGCAATCAACGATCTCGCTGCCAGGGCCTGTTTATCGGTCAAGCAGGTTCGCCAAATTGAAGAGGGCGGCCTGAGTTCTTTTTACAGCGAGAGCGTCAAACTTACTGCGGCAAGAAAAATTGCAGCTCTTTTGCAACTTAGCGAAGATCAGCTATTCGGCCAAGTACCACCTGCTACTTCTCCTCTCGAGGAAGATGCGCTCTTTTTTGCTTCTCAATCGACACCTGCAAGCGTCTTAGCTTCAATTACTACCCAACCTTTTTCTGTGCCGGATAAAACCCAGACAGATTCTTCAGGCGTTCATTTGATCCGCAGCGAGGCCCTGCACATCTTGGCGCAACCGCCCGAGATTGACTGGACAAGTTCCTCACCTGAGGCTGATGAAACCAGAAAAGCTCAAGACCTGCCCAAAACGCTAGTTAATGCGACGGCTATCAAGGATTCAAGCTCAACTGCGGCAGATGTGACAAGCCCCTCGGGTAATTATTTCCTGAAAATATTGGTCTTGTTTTTGGTGGCGATCGCTGTGGCTGCCTTGATGCGTCCTAGGCCTGTGGAACCCACTGCATCCTCGCCAGAAGCTTCGACAGGGCAAAGTATGACCCCACCCGTGGCCCCTGCACTAGGGGAGTCTTCAACATCTGAAACTGGGGCTGGAGCAGCCGCTGAGCTTGCTGCAGGCCAAGCTGATGGCAAACTCTCGGCAGCGTCAGATTTAAGCCCCGTTAACCCAATTACAAGCAGCGGTGCGGTCCCTGCGACGGCTCCAGCAGCTAAAGCACCCTCTGAGCGTTAAGTCTCTGCGCCCATGGCCAGCGCTGCCTTGCGAGAGGCTTGAGCCTCATGGGCGGGTGCAGGGTGCAAAGGCCAGCCAGCCAGATGAGAAGTCGCTAAATCTTCCAAGGCTTGAATCCATAAGGGGCTGTCATTCAGGCAAGGGATATAGCCATAAACCTCTCCACCCTCTTCAAGAAACGCCTCTTTGACTTCCATGGCAATTTCTTCCAAGGTTTCCAAGCAGTCGCCGACAAAACCAGGGCAGACGATATCCATGGACTTCAATCCAGCTCTTGCCAATTCCCGCACCGTGGGCTCGGTGTAGGGCTCTAGCCATTTGGCTTTACCAAACCGAGATTGAAAGCAAACTCTATATTGATCTTTGGATAAACCTAAAGCGTGCGCTAACAAACGTGCAGTTTTATGGCATTCACAGTGGTAAGGATCGCCTAATTTCAAGGTGCGGGCAGGCACACCGTGAAAGCTCATCACCAGCAGTTCATTGCGGCCGTGGGTTTGCCAGTGGCGTTGAATGCTGTCGGCAAGCGCGGCAATATAGCCAGGGTGGTCATGGTAGTTGTTGACAAAGCGCAACTCGGGTACGCGGCGAGTGCGCAAAGCCCAGGCATAAACCGCATCAAACACGCTTGCTGTGGTGGTGGCCGAATACTGAGGGTAGGCGGGTATGACCAGCACGCGGTTGACGCCTTCTTGTTTAAGTTCATCAAGCACCTTTGCAACAGCTGGGGAGCCATAGCGCATCATCAAACGGACCTGAACCCCACGGTTGTTCCACTTTTGATGCAAGGCATCGGCTTGGCGTTGCGACCACACTTTCAAAGGCGAACCTTCGTCGGTCCAGATACTTGCGTATTTTTGCGCCGACTTGGCCGGACGCACCCGCAAGATGATGCCGTGCAGGATCAGAAGCCACAAAAAGCGGGGGATTTCCACCACCCTAGGGTCGCTTAAAAACTCAGCCAAATATCGGCGCAAGGCAGGTGCGGTGGGTGCGTCAGGGGTGCCGAGGTTGCAATAGACGATGGCGGTACGGGAGGCTTGCCCATGGGCGTAAGCAGGCTCTAGGCTAAAACGGGGTTCGATAGACATGGCAGTATTTTCACCTATTGCAGCAAGGCATCGGCCGCGGCAAAACCGCTGCGAACCGCGGCTTCCAAAGTAGCCGGGTAGGGCCCTGCCACGTAATCACCACAAGCCCAGATACCAGTGCAGACCTGCATGGGGGGACGCACCAGCGAAGGCATGCAAGCGAAGGTGGCGCGTTTTTCCACCACGGTGGTCAACAGGCTGGCATCGTGAATGTCCAGTTGATCACGCAGTTGGCCCATGACTTGCTGGGTGATGGTGTCTCGCTCGCCAGCGCTTGCGCTCACCACCAAGGCCAGCACACCTTGCCATGCGGGTTCTGCACTGAGACGGCCTTTGTCAAACGCAAATTGCGCGGGGGCTTGGGGGTGGCTGTGCAGGGCCAGGATGGGCTGCGGCCAAGTCAGGCGCTTGGCAGTGCGTACGTACACGGTGGCGATAGCGGTGTGTGCCAAACCAGCAGCTATGACCGACCATTCGGGGGCAATTTCCTGGGTTAGCTTCGCTGCTTCCCATGGCGGACATGCCAGCACCACGGGGTGTTGCAGCCATGGACCTAGTCCATCCACGCGTTGTTGGGTTTGCACCACTGCGCCATGAGCGGTCAACCAAGCATGGGCTGCGTCGGGCATCAGGCTGCCCAAATCCACCTTGGGCAGCAACATATCGCTGCTCCCCTTTCCCAACCAGAGTGCATCTTTCAGCACGGTCAGAAAAATTTGGCCACTGGCGTGTTCGGCGGGCAGGTTCAAAGCAGAAACGCAAAGGGGCTCTATCAGTTCTTGCATGACCTTTGGCGTCAGACCTTGGCACAGTTGCGCCACCGTCATCCGCGCATCACACACAAAGCCTTGGGTTTGCCAGCGACTGGCTTGGCGCAGCAAGCTGAGTTTGTCTGACCAAGACCAACCAGTTGCCATGCAAACGCCCATTAAAAGGTTCAGCGGTGCGGGTAAGGAGGCTAGGGACAGCCCCTGACCATCCCAGCGTTTTAAATGCAAGGGCAAGCGCAACAAGGTGGCTTCGGTAGCGACGCCCACTGTTTGTAAAAGATGCAAGGTGTCTCGGTAAGCGCCAATCAAAATATGCTGGCCGTTGTCCAAGGACAGGCCTTCATGAACCACCCGTCTGGCGCGACCGCCCAACTGGGGTGCGGCTTCGAGCAGTCGTACCGCAAAGCCTTTTTGGGTTGCGCGAACCGCAGCGGCCAAGCCGGCCCAGCCGCCACCGATGATGGTCACGCGGGTCAAAACCGCCCCAAGGCCTGCATTTTCCAAGCCAACCAAAACTTGCGCAAAGGCGTCAGCGCCACACGTTGGCGCAGCACGGGAAAACCCGCTGCTTGGATTTTCATCAGCAAGGTTCGGTAAATGCTGGTCATCATCAGGCCAGGTTTTTGGCTGCGCCAATCGGCTTGAGGCAAAGCGGCCAAAGCTTGTTCGTAAAGGCCTTGGGCACGTTCGTAGTGGAACGTCATCAAGGCTTGAAAGCCGGGGCTGTCGCGTCGCTCCAAAATGTCTTTGGCGCTCACCTCGAACTGCTGCAACTCGTTTACCGGCAGGTAGATGCGCCCACGCAAAGCGTCTTCGCCTACGTCGCGGATGATATTGGTGAGTTGAAACGCCAAGCCCAATTGGTGGGCATAGTGGGTGGTTTCCTCTTGGCTTTGCCCAAAAATGCGTGCAGCCACTTCGCCCACCACGCCGGCCACCAAATGGCAGTAGCGTTGCAGGCCGGCAAAGTCTAGATAGCGTGTTTGGTTCAAATCCATTTGGCAACCCGCAATCACATCTTGCAGGTGTTGGACTGTGATGCCAAAGTCAGCAGTCAAGGGCATCAAGGCTTTCATCACTGGATGCTGGGCATTACCAGCAAAACTGCTTTGCACCTCCATTTGCCACCAATTCAGTTTTTGGGCTGCCACCGAGGGGTCTTGTACCTCGTCCACCACATCGTCAACCTCTCTGCAAAACGCATAAAAAGCGGTGATGGCAGCCCGCCTGTGAGGGGGGAGGAATAAAAAAGCGTAATAAAAACTGCTGCCTGAAGCGGCGGCTTTTTGTTGAACATAGTCTTGCGGCGTCATGGTGGCGATTGTGGCATCCAGCCCTGCAAGACAGCTTGCATGGGGTCTTTTTCACATCCAAGCGGATCGCCAAGCCACGTTAAGCCAGTCCAGGCCCTTGAGCACAGGGCGGTGCTGGAAGGCGTCTACATCTTCAAGCTTACCCAGCACCCGTAACCCCCCTTGCACCACCAGACGCAACTCCCAGCCCCCACGCCCTGGCAAGGTGTGTACCACTGGGCTGCCTTGACGCATCAAGGCGCGGGCAAAAGCGGTTTCTTCGGAAAGTGTCGCGTTGTCGGGCAGGTAATGCCTGCCGCGTGGAATATCAACGCTCAAGTCTTGCCAAAAGTTGATCAGTTGCAAGGCCGAACAAATGGCGTCGCTTTGCGCCAAAGAAGCGCTATCTTTCACGCCATACAAATGCAGCAACAACCTGCCAACGGGGTTGGCCGAGCGGCGGCAGTAGTCCAGCAGTTCCTCACGCGAGGCGTAGCGCCGCTTTTCATGGGTGTAGTTGACGTCTTGGGTGAATGCGTCGAGCAGGTCGAGCAAGGGTTGTAAGGGGATGGCGTGTTGGCGTATTTGCGCAGCCAAAGGCGTGAAGACCTGCGGCCATTGGGCGCTGACATGTCCAGTGGTGGTACAGGCCAGCAGGTCTGATTCCATGGCCTTCAAGCTTGACAAGCGGCTGTGGGCATCCGCAACCCCTTCATCAGCGATATCGTCAGCTGTTCTGGCAAAGTGGTAGATAGCTACCACCGCTGGGCGTAAGTGCGCGGGGCACAGCCAAGAGGCAACAGGAAAATTTTCGTAATGGTCTATGGACGACATGGTTTTTCGATTGTCGCTTGACACACCAAGGTTGTAGAATTAGATTACTAACCGGTCAGTCATTAAAATTCCCCAGAAGAAAGCCCAGTCATGCCGCATTTATCCCGATTTTTCTTGCTTGCCGTCATGATGGGGTTGGTGGCTTGTTCGCCGCCACCTGCCACCCAAGAACCGGTGCGCTCGGTCAAGGTCATCCAAGTGGGGGAAACCGCCTTGGGAAGCTCCACCGAGTACGCAGGCGAGGTCAAAGCGCGTATCGAGTCGCGCTTGGGCTTTCGCGTAGGCGGCAAATTGGTCTCAAGGCATGTGGAGCTGGGGCAACGTGTCAAGGCAGGTCAGTTGCTGGCAGAGATAGATGCCCAAGATTACCGATTAACCGTAGATGCAGCCCGCGCACAAATCAATGCAGCCATCACCAACCGCGATTTGGCTGCTGCCGATTACAAGCGATACAAAGAGCTGCGTGACAAAGAGTTCATCAGCGGTGCCGAGTTAGAGCGACGCGAAACCACCCTCAAAGCTGCGCAAGCCCAAGTCGACCAAGCGCAGGCGCAGTTGTCTGCACAAACCAACCAAGTGGCCTACAGCAAGTTGGTGGCCGACAAAGCGGGTGTTGTCACTGGCATCGAAGCCGAAGCCGGGCAGGTGGTGAGTGCGGGCATGCCCGTGTTGCGCTTGGCACAAGACGGCCCCCGGGATGTGCTGTTTGCGGTCCCTGAAGACAAGGTTGCCAGCCTGCAGCGTGGCCAAAGTGTGCAAGTGAAGTTTTGGGGCAGTGAAGAGCAGCACAAAGCTTCGGTGTATGAAATTGCTGCAAGTGCAGACCCGATTACCCGCACTTTTGGCGTCCGCGTAGCGTTAAACGCGACTGTGACTGCACCGCTTGGCAGCACAGTGACGGTCAGCATCGAACCCAGCCCTTCCGCTGGCATACAAAAAATCAAACTCCCCACCAGTGCCCTGAGGCAAGAGGGTGGCAAGACCATGGTGTGGGTGTTGGACATGGCCACCATGACGGTGAAATCCCAAGAAATTCAAGTGACCACCGCTGACGGCAATGAAGCGGTGGTCAACAGTGGCTTGCAAGCCGGCCAGCAAGTGGTGGTGGCGGGTGTGCATGTGCTCTCGCCTGGGCAAAAAGTCACCTTGTTTCAGTCTGCTGGCACCAAGCCATGAGCGGCCCACACGAAGCCAAAAAGGGCTTTAACCTGTCCCTGTGGGCGCTCATGCACCCAGCCCTTACCCGCTACCTGATGGTGGTGTTGATGGTCTTGGGTGTGACTGCCTATTTCCAGTTAGGACAAGACGAAGACCCGCCGTTCACCTTTCGTGCCATGGTGATTCGCACCTATTGGCCAGGCGCGACCGCCCAGCAAGTGGCTGAACAAATCACCGACAAGCTCGAGCGAACCCTGCAAGAGGCGCCTTTTGCTGACAAGATTCGCAGCTACTCCAAGCCGGGCGAGTCGCAAATCATTTTCCAGATCAAAGACTCCTCCAAAGCCTCTGAGGTCGCCAACGTCTGGTACACGGTACGCAAAAAAGTTGGCGACATGCGTCAGACCTTGCCGCTAGGGGTTATCGGGCCATTTTTCAACGATGAATTTGGCGATGTGTATGGCGTGATTTATGCCATTGAGGCCCAAGGCTTTTCCATGGCTGAAATCCGTGACATCGCCGATGATGTCAGGCAGCAATTGCTTCGCGTGACCGATGTCTACAAAGTGGAATTGTTTGGCAGCCAAGACGAAAAAATCTACATTGAAATTGCGCAAAAGCGCTTGGCCCAACTGGGCTTGGACTTGAATGCGGTGCTGGCGCAACTCGGGCAGCAAAACGCGGTGGAAAGCGCCGGCACCATGCAAACGCCTTTGGACGTGGTACAAATCCGTGTTCAAGGTCAGTTCCAAGCGATTGAACAACTTAAAGCCATGCCCATCCGAGGCGCTTCAGGGCAGCAAATCAAGTTGGGCGATATCGCCCAGATTCAGCGCGGTTATGTGGATCCAGCGTCCGTCAAGGTGCGCTTTCAAGGCAAGCAAGTCGTGGCTTTGGGTGTATCCATGGCCAAGGGCGGCGACATCATTGCCTTGGGCAAAGCCTTGCGTGAGTCAACATCAAAAATTCAATCCAACCTGCCCCATGGCGTGACATTGGTTCAGTTGCAAGACCAACCCAAGGCGGTCGAACGTTCCATCAGTGAATTCGTCAGTGTCTTGATCGAGGCCGTGTTGATTGTGTTGGCGGTCAGCTTTGTGTCATTGGGTTGGCACAAGGGTGGGCGCTTTGGTTGGTACATCGATATGCGCCCCGGTTTGGTGGTGGGCATCACCATCCCCTTGGTGCTGGCCATGACATTCTTGGCCATGTATTACCTCGGCATTGGTTTGCACAAGATATCGCTAGGTTCGCTCATTATTGCCTTGGGCTTGTTGGTGGACGACGCCATCATTGCGGTGGAGATGATGGTGCGCAAAATGGAGGAGGGCTTTGACAAAGTTCGCGCCGCCACCTTTGCTTACGAGGTGACGGCCATGCCCATGCTGACGGGCACCCTCATCACCGCCGCAGGTTTCTTGCCGATTGGTTTGGCCAAATCGGTGACAGGTGAATACACTTTTGCGATTTTTGCGGTCACTGTCATTGCTTTACTGCTGAGTTGGTGGGTATCGGTGTTTTTTGTGCCTTATTTAGGAACCTTGATCCTCAAGGTCAAGCCGCATGTTGTGGGCGGTGCCCACCAAGAACTGTTTGACTCAGCCTTCTACAACACCTTTCGACGCACAGTGAACTGGTGCGTCAAGCACCGCTGGTTGACGATTGCCGCCACAGTGCTGATCTTTGCGCTGGGGATTTTTGGTATGGGCAAAGTTCAGCAGCAGTTTTTCCCTGACTCCAGCCGTCCCGAAATCATGATGGACATCTGGTTTCCCGAAGGCACCAGTGTCGCCGCCAACGAGGCCTTGAGTCTTCAAGTGGAAAAGCGCTTATTAGCCACGAACGGCGTGGAATCCGTCAGCTTGTGGGTTGGCTCTGGTGTGCCGCGTTTTTATCTGCCCTTGGACCAAGTTTTCCCGCAAAGCAATGTATCGCAATTCATTATTCAGCCCAAAGATTTGAAGCTGCGTGAAAGCCTGCGGGTGGCGTTGCCAGCCATCATGGCCAAAGAATTTCCCGATGTGCGTGCCCGTGTGAAGTTGTTGCCCAATGGCCCGCCTGTGCCTTTCCCCGTGCAATTTCGCGTGGCTGGTCCTGACCCCCATGCTCTGCGTTTACGGGCTGACGAGGTCAAGGCCGTGATGCGAACCAACGCCAATACCCGAGGTGTGAACGACAACTGGAACGAGTCCATTAAGGTGATTCGTTTGGCCGTTGACCAAGAAAAAGCCCGTGCTTTGGGTGTGACCAGTCAGTCGATTGCGCAAGCGTCGAGGGTGTTGCTGAGCGGCACCACGGTGGGTCAGTTCCGAGAAGGCGATCAATTGATCGATATCGTGCTGCGCCAACCGCAGACTGAGCGACAAGCCATCACTGACCTTGGCAACGCCTATGTGCCCACAGCCTCAGGCAAATCGGTACCGCTCTTGCAGGTGGCCAAGCCGCAGTTCACTTGGGAGCCAGGGGTGATGTGGCGCGAGAACCGCGACTACGCCATCACTGTTCAATCCGACATCGTTGAAGGCTTGCAAGGCGCCACTGTTACCGCACAGTTGTTGCCCGAGTTGAAAAAATTGGAAAAACAATGGGCGTCCGATGGACATGCAGACTACCGCATCCATGTGGCTGGGGCGGTTGAAGAAAGCTCTAAAGGCTCGGCCTCCATAGCTGCAGGTTTGCCCTTGATGTTGTTCGTCACCTTCACCTTGCTGATGTTGCAGTTGCAAAGCTTTAGCCGCGCTTTGCTGGTGTTTCTCACCGGACCGATGGGCATTGCTGGCGTTGCCTTGGCTTTGCTCACGCTAGGTCGTCCCTTTGGCTTTGTCGCTTTGTTGGGCGTGATTGCCCTGATGGGCATGATTCAGCGCAACTCGGTCATCTTGATCGACCAAATCGAGCAAGACCGTGCCAATGGTGTGCCTGCATGGGACGCCATCGTCGAGTCTGCAGTCAGGCGTTTGCGACCCATTGTGTTGACTGCCGCCGCCGCTGTATTGGCCATGATTCCGCTGTCACGCAGCGTGTTTTGGGGGCCTATGGCCGTGGCCATCATGGGTGGTTTGATCGTGGCGACTGTGCTGACTTTGTTGGCTTTACCTGCCATGTACGCCGCTTGGTTCAGGGTTAAGCGGTAAGCGCATCTTTGGCTCAACCCGGGGCGGGTAGAATTTAGTCTTGACCGATTTCAGATGGGCGGTATGTTCAGACACACCGCCCATTGTTTTTTTTCAATCCCGCGCGGGTGGCGAAATTGGTAGACGCACCAGGTTTAGGTCCTGACGGTAGCAATACTGTGGGGGTTCGAGTCCCCCCCCGCGCACCAATGCCTGCCCAAAGCCCTGCGCTTTTATGTTTAGAGATGGAGAATCCTCATGGCCGTGAATGTTGAAACCTTGGAAAAGTTGGAACGCAAAATCACTTTGACGTTGCCGGCCACTGTGATCCAAAACGAAGTCAATGCTCGTTTGAAGAAACTGGCTCGCCAAGTCAAGATTGACGGATTTCGCCCAGGTAAAGTGCCCATGAACATCGTGGCGCAACGATACGGTTACACGGTGCATTACGAAGTCATGAACGATAAGGTGGGTGAGGCTTTCAACCAAGCCACCATAGAAGCCCAATTGCGTGTGGCCGGCCAACCCCGCATCAGCGAAAAAGAGCAAGCCACTGAAGGTGAAATGGCATTTGACGCCATCTTCGAGGTGTACCCAGAAGTGAAGATGCAAGACTTGGCGCAGGTCACCATTGACAAATTGCAGGCCGATGTCACTGACGAAGCCATCGACAAAACAGTTGAAATTTTGCGCAAACAACGCCGCACCTATGCCCAGCGCTCACTCGACTCGACAGCCGATACCGATGACCGCGTGACGGTGGATTTCGAAGGCAAGATTGACGGCGAGCCTTTTGATGGTGGCCGGGCCCAAGACTTCCAGTTCGTGGTGAGCGAAGGTCAGATGCTGCAAGAGTTTGAAGCCGCCGTCAAAGGCATGAAAGTAGGCGAGAGCAAAACCTTCCCCTTGGCTTTTCCCGCTGACTACCAAGGCCGTGAAGTAGCCGGTAAAACCGCCGACTTCATGGTGACCTTGAACAAGCTTGAAGCCAGCCATTTGCCAGAAGTAACTGACGAGTTGGCCAAATCGCTGGGCGCTGTTGACGCCACCGTTGCTGGTTTGCGTGGCGATATCCGCGGCAACCTCGAGCGCGAAGTGAAGTTCCGCTTGCTCGGGCGCAACAAACAAGCGGCTCTGGATGCTTTGGTCGAGCACGCAGAACTCGACTTGCCAAACTCTATCGTGCAAGCTGAACTCGATCGCATGGTGCAAGGCGCCCGTGAAGAACTGAAACAACGCGGCATCAAAGACGCTGACAAAGCGCCTATCCCTGAAGATGTGTTCAAACCGCAGGCTGAGCGCCGTGTACGCATGGGTTTGGTGGTCTCCGAATTGGTGCGCCAGCAAGGCTTGCAAGCCACACAAGACCAAATCAAAGCCCATGTGGAAGAACTGTCTGCCAGCTATGAAAAGCCTATCGAGGTGCAGCGTTGGTATTACAGTGATAACCGCCGGATGGCCGAAGTAGAGGGCATTGTGATTGAGCAAAACGTCACCAACTACGTGTTCTCATTGGCCAAAGTCAATGAGAAAGCCATCAGCTTTGACGAATTAATGGGACAACAAGCCTAAGCAGGCTGGAGAAACGCAATGAGTGCATTAGACATACAAGCTCTGGGCATGGTCCCAGTCGTCATCGAGACCAGCGGTCGGGGCGAACGCGCTTACGACATTTACTCGCGTCTCCTGCGCGAACGCGTCATTTTTTTGGTGGGCCCGGTCAATGACCACACGGCCAATTTGATCGTTGCGCAGTTACTTTTTTTGGAGAGTGAAAATCCTGATAAGGATATTTCGCTCTACATCA
>CAMATW010000033.1 GCA_945861305.1 Bordetella parapertussis
ATCTGAGCGCCACCCATCTCGCGGCTGATGCGGGCAGCGTGGTAAATGGGCGAGGGGCGACCCACAAAATGCGCCAACTCGGATTTGAATTCGGCAATGAAAGCCGGGTCGTGTTGGTACTGGGCGTAGGCTTCTTTCAACTCTTCGATGGCGTGGGTCAGGGTTTCGCTGACAAAACTGCCGCCGTAGATGCCAAAGTGGCCGCTGGCGTCGGGTTGTTGGTAAGTGGACATGGTTTTTCCGAAAGGGGTGCAACCCATTGGCTGCTTTAAAAATTAAGGGGTAAGCGTTGTGTTTCTCACAGCCGCTACGAAAGCGCGAATTTTATCGGCGTCTTTGATGCCCTTGGCGCTTTCCACGCCAGAGCTGACATCAACCGCCAGCGACAGTCCGCGCGAATGCACGGCACGAATGCCGTCGGCCACGTTTGCAGGTGTGAGTCCACCAGACAAAACGAGGTGAGCATTGACGTTTATTGGAAGCTGTGACCAATTGAATGTGCTGCCGCTGCCGCCATAGGCATCGACCAAGGTGTCGAGCAACAGGGCATGGGCATGTGAGTAATCGGAAGCGTATTTTAAGAGGTCAAAAGGCACCGCGTCCTCAGGGGTTTCCTTGGGGATTCGCGCCACGCGAATCCAGCGCCTGCCGAGGTTTTGTGCCACTTCTTGGCAAAAAACAGGGGTTTCGTCGCCATGAAACTGCAGCCAAGCACCCGGCAACTGCTGCGCCGCCAGCGCAATGTCCTCTGCCGAGGCATTCACAAACAACAACACCGGCGTGACAAAAGCCGGCAGCAAGGCGACCAACTCTGCGGCGCATGCTGGTGTGACATAACGCGGGCTGGCGGGGTAAAGCACAAAGCCTATAGCGTTGGCACCAGCTGCAACGGCAGCCTGCACATCTTGCGCTCGTGTCAGGCCACAGATTTTGATGGGGATGGCGTTCATGGGGTGAGTCCAGGCAGGCTATCGTAAACCGCTGTGCGCTCGGGCAAGCCCCAGGCGTTGTCATAGACCGGCCCCAAAAAATACAGACCATCAGCAGCAAAAGTGGGTGCTGCCACTTTTCGGCTGTGCGCGTGTAAAACAGATCGCATCCACTCAGGAGGCTGCAAGCCTTGACCGATGGCAACAAAGCATCCCATGAGGTTGCGAATCAT
This sequence comes from Bordetella parapertussis, assembly GCA_945861305.1. Lineage (GTDB taxonomy): Bacteria > Pseudomonadota > Gammaproteobacteria > Burkholderiales > Burkholderiaceae_C > Limnohabitans. The sequence continues at coordinate 1,163 of CAMATW010000033.1, forward strand.
GTGGTGCAAAAAAGCCGACGCCTGAAAATCAAAACGCCAGTAGGCGCTGTCTTCGCTTTGACCGATGCGTTGAATACCGATATGCATCATGTTTTTAATGGGGCTGAGCGCTTGACAACTGGAGGCGCGAAAAGAGGTGAAATCTTGCTCTCCAAGTAAACACTTTGCGGCTTCTTGCATGGGCTCTATTTGCATAGGTCGGTAGACCCAGCCCACCCGCCCAGCTTCCAGGCTGGGACGAACCGGCGATTGCAAGACGATATAGGCATAGCGTCTTGACAACGCGCTGGCGCGGGCATGAAAGCTCTCGGGTACCTCTTGCGCCCACTGCACCGCAATGTCGCTTGGCAAAGTGGTGTTGGTGCCACGCACCCAGCTTTGCATATCGCGGGGGATGGCAGTGTCGAAGTGCACCACTTGCATCAGGCCATGAACACCTGAATCGGTGCGCCCTGCACACAAGGTGCGCATCGGCTGGGTGGCAAAACTTGAAAGAGCAGCTTCAAGGTGGTCTTGTACCGTTCGCCCATTTGGCTGGCTTTGCCAGCCTTCGTAGGTTTGACCTGCATAGCTAAGACCCAGCGCTACGCGCATTGGACTCACGAGCGTTCTTGTAACCAGCGCAATGCCCGTTCGCGGGTTTCACCATGGGTTTGGTCGGCGACTTCTTGGGCCAAGGCGCGTCCAGTTTGACGCTGCCCCAGTTTCCAAAGTTCATCCGCCAAATCAAGACGGACTTGGAAAGGATCTTCGCTCAAAGGGCTTGTATGAGACATCGAGGTAGCCGGTGCACTTGGTCGGTAAGGCGCATTCACAGAAGGTGAAGGTGCAACGGGGCTTGGTGCTGAGCGAGGGGGGAGCTCTAAATCGAAATCGACTTTCATCTCTTGCGCATTGTCCCGCGAAGAGTCGGGGCCGGATTTGAAGTCGAGATCGGTGTCTTCGTCATCGGGGTTATGTTGTTGGCGACGTTTTTCGCGAAACAAAGAAATGCTGACCAAGACGGCTGCGACAACAGCGATCAAGCCAATCAACTCAAACATATAGCGCTTGAGGAAGGCCACAAAATCTTGCGCACCTGCTGGTAAGTTTGGCAAGCTTGATGACAGGCCGTCCTGCATCTTTCCAGCAGCTTTGGATATAGCGTCCAGGTCGGTGACGTTTTTGGACACCTCTTGGTTGCGTTGCGCGGCCTGTTGAGATTCCAAATTTTGTTTGACTTTGTCCGCGTCGCCAGCACCTGGCTTGCTCAACGTAAGTTGGTCGGACGACTTTTGCGCTTTGTTGTCGACCTGCGCTTGTAAGCCGCCCTTGGCTTCACGTTCGCTGGCGTCAGCCAATTTGGTTTTGCCGACTTGGCCCGCCAACTGGGAACGGTAAGCGTCAAAGTCCAAGGACTGCAAGCGAATATCTTCACGCGCTTGTTTGCGGTCTATGGAGACTGCTTCCTCTTCGGTGGGCAAGGTGATGAGTGCGCCAGCCTTGAGGCGGTTGACATTGTTGTCGACGAAGGCTTTAGGATTGTTGCGCAGTAAAGACATCAACATTTGGTCCAAGGACACATCGCCACCCACAGAGTGCGTCATCATGAGTTGGCTGGCGGTGTCACCTCGCACAACTTCAATGCTGTCGCCAGCCTTGGTGAGAACGCCAGAATCTGGTTTTTTGGCGGCGGGTTTTTCTGCAATAGCTTTGTCGGCCTTTAGTTTGGGACCAGCTTTGGCTGAAGGCTCTTTGGCGGGTGAGGGCAGAGGCGCTGGGCGAGGGGGAACTGCCACAGGGGCAGGTTTATCAGCAGGAATAGGCGGTAAGCTGCTTGCAGTCGGTGGGTCGTTGCCGGCCACAGCCGAAGGTTCAGGGGTTTGGCCATTACTTAGCGGAAAACCTAAATTGCGATAGGCGCGACCCGAAGCCCAGCGGAATTCAAGCAGCAAGTCCACATAGGGTTCGCTGATGGCTTCTGCGCCTTGAAATTGCAGCAAATACACATCATCACTTTTTCGTACCAAAGTGATACGGACGTTGTCTAGACCCGCGACACGGCCAATTTTGGCTGCTTGGTAAACCGTTGAATTGGCCAAGTTGGCTTGAAATTCTTGGGCCTCTTGCGCCGATAAATCACTGACCTGAACTTCTAGCTTAAGGGGCTCACCTAGCTTGGATTGGATTTGCGGGCGACCCAGCTGAAGGGCGATTGCATGGCTGGCCAATGTCGCCAGAAAAAGGGTAAGTAAGCAACGCAAGTTGAACGGCTTTTTTATCAGCTGGAGCATATAGGTGGTTTTCGTGCAGCCCAAGAAGTGCCCATCATAATGGAAATGAGCGCTTTTTATTAAATTTCAGGCTTTCAACAAAATTCTCAACATGCGCCGCAAAGGCTCGGCTGCCCCCCACAACAACTGGTCACCTATGGTAAATGCGCCCACATACTCGGGGCCAAAGGCCATTTTGCGAATGCGCCCGACGGGAATGCTCATGGAACCGGTCACCGCGACAGGGGTCAAGTGTTGCAAACTTGCCTCACGGTGGTTGGGTACCACCTTCACCCATTCGTTGTCAGCGGCAATCATGGCTTCAATGTCGGCCACAGGCACATTCTTTTTGAGTTTGAAGGTGAGAGCCTGGCTGTGGCAGCGCATCGCGCCGATGCGCACGCAAAAGCCGTCGACCGGCACCGCCGCTTTCGCAAAGCCCGGGCCCTGGCCCAAAATTTTGTTGGCCTCTGCCATGCCTTTCCACTCTTCGCGGCTGGTGCCCCAAAACTCGTCACCCTCCGTTTTGCCCAGGCCTAAATCTTTGTCGATCCAAGGGATGAGCGAACCGCCCAAGGGGGCGCCAAAATTTTCGGTTTCTGCGGCAGAAAGGGAGCGTTGTTTGGCAATGACTTTGCGATCAATTTCCAAAATCGCGCTTTTCGGGTCGTTCAAAAGGTCTTTGACTTCGGCATGCAAGCTGCCAAATTGGGTGAGTAATTCACGCATGTGCGCGGCACCACCACCGGATGCCGCTTGGTAGGTTTGGGTGCTCATCCACTCCACCAAACCCGCTTTGTACAGAGCGCCCACACCCATCAACATGCAGCTGACTGTGCAGTTGCCGCCCACCCAATTGAGGCCGCCTTTGGCGAGTGCGTTTTCAATCACGGGCAGGTTCACGGGGTCGAGGATGATGATGGCGTCGTCTTTCATGCGCAAGGTGGAAGCCGCGTCGATCCAGTGGCCCTTCCATCCGGCGCTGCGTAATTTGGGAAACACCTCAGAGGTGTAGTCGCCGCCTTGGCAAGTGATGATGATGTCGCAAGCCTTCAGGGCGTCGACGTTGTGGCCATCGAGCAGCTTGGTTTCGTTTTTCGCCATGGAAGGCGCTGCGCCTCCGGCGTTGGAGGTAGAGAAAAACACAGGCTCGATCAAGTCGAAGTCTTTTTCGGCTTGCATGCGGTCCATCAGGACCGAGCCGACCATGCCCCGCCAGCCGACCAGGCCGACGCGATTTCCGATTTTTTTCATGGGGTTGCCCTTTCAATCAATGTGTTCTTGATCCCCGGCTCGTCTGGCCGGGAAGGGCGCGACGAACCTCAAGCCATCAGGTGGTTGTATTTGTAGTTTTGAGGCAGGTTTTGACGCAATTCATGAAGAATATTCTAACCTTAGTTCTATTGCGCCAGAAAACCACCATCGATCGCCAAGGTGTGGCCTGTCACCATACTGGCCGCTGGGCTGGCAAGGTAAATCACGCCACCCACAATTTCACCCACCTCGGCAATGCGCCCCATAGGCGTCATGACGTTGAGTTTTTCCAGCAAATCGGGGTTGTCAGTCAAGGGCTTGATGAAATCGGTTCGCACCCACGTGGGGGCAATCGCATTCACACGAATACCCTCGTGCGCCCATTCCACTGCCAAAGAGCGCGTCAAGTTCACCACCGCGCCCTTGGTCGATTGGTAGGAAATATTCGGGTACAAACCACCGCCCGACAAGCCCATGATGGAAGCTGTATTGATGATGCAGCCGCTTTGGCGTTTGACCATGTGACGCGCTGCCAACCTGGCGCACAAAAACACGCCGGTGAGATTGACGTCCAGCACCTTGTTCCAGTCATCCAAAGATAATTCCAGCGAGGGTTTGCGAATGGCCAACCCCGCGTTATTGAACAAGCAATCAATTCGGCCACTGCGCTCCACCACCGCTTGCATGGCTGCTTCTACGCTGTGTTCATCGGTGACATCAACCGTGTAGCCATGGGCGGTGAAACCTTGCTCACTTAACTGGTTTGCCAATAATTGAACGGCATCAGCATCCCTGTCGAAAAGGGCAATATGCGCCCCAGACTGCGCCATGCCTTTGGCAACGGCGGCACCTATGCCACGCGCACCACCCGTGATGATGGCGGTTTGGCCTTGAAGGGAAAAAGCTGTTGCTGCATCGAAATGAAATGCAGGCTGTGTCATGCGCTAAGCGCCTTGACCACCGCGTCACCCATTTGCGCGGTGCCCACCTTGGTGGTGCCTTCACTGTAAATGTCGCCGGTGCGCAGGCCTTGGGCCAACACTTTTTTCACGGCGTTTTCGATGCGCACCGCTGCGGCTTCTTGGTTCAGGCTGAAGCGCAACATCATGGCCGCACTCAAGATGGTGGCCAAGGGATTGGCCACACCTTTGCCCGCGATATCAGGGGCGCTGCCGTGGCTGGGCTCGTACAGGCCTTGGTTGCTGGCGTTGAGCGATGCTGAGGGCAGCATGCCGATCGAACCGGTGAGCATGGAGGCTTCGTCGCTCAAGATGTCGCCAAACATATTGCCGGTGACCACCACATCAAAGCGCTTGGGCTCTTTGACCAATTGCATGGCGGCGTTGTCCACGTACATGTGGTCCAGCGCCACATCGGGGTAGTCTTTGTGCACCTCGGTGACGATATCTTTCCAAAACTGGAAGGTTTCGAGCACATTGGCTTTGTCGACGCTGGTCACGCGCTTGCTGCGCTTGCGGGCGGCCTCAAACGCCACGCGGGCAATGCGTTCCACTTCGGGGCGGGTGTAGCGCATGGTGTCAAAGGCTTCTTCCGCACCAGCGAATGCGCCGTCGGGCGACACACGGCGACCGCGCGGTTGGCCAAAGTAAATGTCGCCGGTCAACTCGCGGATGATGAGGATGTCCAAGCCCGCAATCAACTCGGGCTTCAAGCTGGAGGCACCGACCAATTCGGGGTAGCAAATGGCGGGACGGAAGTTGGCAAACAACCCCAGGTTTTTTCGCAAACCCAAGATGGCTTGCTCGGGCCGCAAGGGGCGGTCCAGGGTGTCGTATTTCCAGTCACCAACTGCGCCAAACAAAATCGCATCGGCTTCTTTGGCCAGCTTCAAGGTGCCGTCGGGCAAGGGGTGGCCATGGGCGTCGTAGGCACAACCACCGACCAAGGCGGTTTCCATTTCGAACTTCAAATCCAAGGTGTTTAAAACTTTGACCGCTTCAGCGACGATCTCGGTGCCAATGCCGTCTCCGGGCAATATTGCAATTTTCATAGATTGCTTTCTGTCAGTGTGTTCGCAAGCCAAGGCTTGGCAGCCAAACGGGCGGCTTCAAATGCACGAATTTTGTCTGCGTGTTTCAGCGTCAGGCCAATATCGTCTAAGCCGTTGATGAGGCAATAACGTCGGAAGGCTTGCACCTCAAAGGGCAGTTCTTCGCCTTCGGGGCGCACCACCACTTGGCGCTCAAGGTCCACGGTGAGTTGGTAGCCGGGGAAGGCCATGCACTCGCTGAACAAACTGTCGATAGCGATATCTGGCAAGACGATGGGCAGCAAGCCGTTTTTGAAGCTGTTATTGAAAAAAATGTCAGCAAAGCTGGGTGCCAAGATCGCGCGAAAACCGAATTGGTCCAAGGCCCATGGGGCATGCTCACGCGAGGAGCCGCAGCCAAAGTTTTTTCGGGCCAACAACACCGAAGCACCTTGGAAGCGGGGTAGGTTCAGTATGAAGTCGGGGTTGAGTTTGCGAGTTGCTGGGTCCATGCCAGGCTCGCCTTTGTCAAGGTAACGCCACTCGTCAAACAGGTTGGGGCCAAAACCGGTTTTTTTGATCGACTTTAAAAACTGCTTGGGGATGATGGCGTCGGTATCGACGTTCTCGCGGTCCATGGGTGCGACCAAGCCTTTGTGTACGGTAAATTTTTGCATGGTGTCTTTCAGATGAACTGACGCACATCGACAAAATGGCCGTGAATGGCAGCAGCAGCAGCCATGGCGGGGCTGACCAAGTGGGTGCGTCCACCATTGCCTTGACGGCCTTCGAAGTTACGGTTGGATGTGGAGGCGCAACGCTCGCCAGGTTCCAACTTGTCGGCGTTCATGGCCAGGCACATCGAGCAACCGGGTTCGCGCCACTCAAAACCAGCGGCTTTGAAAATCTCGTGCAAGCCCTCTTGCTCGGCTTGGGCTTTGACCAAACCAGAGCCAGGAACCACCATGGCGAGTTTGATGTTCTTGGCCACTTTTTGACCCAGCTTTTTCACCACGGCGGCGGCTTCGCGCATGTCTTCAATGCGGCTGTTGGTGCAAGAACCGATAAACACCTTGTCGATAAACAAGTCGTTCAAGGCCTTGCCCGGCTGCAAGCCCATGTATGCAAGTGCACGCTCAATCGCGTCGCGTTTGTTGGCGTCTTTTTCTTTGTCGGGGTCGGGCACGCGGTCTAAAACGGACAGTACCATTTCGGGCGAGGTGCCCCAAGTTACTTGGGGCGCGATGTCAGCGGCATCAAGTTTGACCACCGCATCAAAATGCGCATCGGCATCCGAGTGCAGGGTTTGCCAATAGGCCACAGCTTGGTCCCATTCCACCCCCGTGGGTGAGAGGGGGCGGCCTTTCACATAAGCAATGGTTTTTTCGTCCACTGCCACCAAACCCGCGCGGGCACCTGCTTCGATGGCCATATTGCAAATCGTCATACGGCCTTCCATGCTCAAAGCGCGAATAGCTGGGCCTGCAAATTCGATCGTGTAACTCGTGCCACCAGCCGTGCCGATTTGGCCGATGATGGCCAGCACAATGTCCTTGGCGGTCACGCCTTTGCCCAAGGCCCCCTCGACTTGCACCAGCATGTTTTTGGCTTTTTTCGCCAGCAAGGTTTGCGTCGCCATGACGTGCTCCACCTCAGAGGTGCCAATACCATGCGCCAATGCCCCAAAAGCGCCATGGGTAGAGGTGTGTGAGTCGCCGCAGACCACCGTCATGCCAGGCAGGGTGGCGCCGTTTTCAGGACCAATCACATGCACAATGCCTTGGCGTTTAGACAGAAAGGGAAAGAAGGCGGCTGCACCAAATTCGCGGATGTTGTCGTCCAGCGTGGTGATTTGCGCCTTGCTGATGGGGTCAGTGATGCCGTCGTAGCCCAACTCCCAACCGGTGGTGGGTGTGTTGTGGTCGGCTGTCGCGACAATGGAGCTGGTGCGCCAAATTTTGCGCTTGGCCACACGAATGCCCTCGAATGCCTGTGGGCTGGTCACTTCATGCACCAAATGACGGTCAATGTATAAAACTGCCGTGCCGTCTTCTTCGGTGTGGACGACATGCTCGTCCCAGATCTTGTCGTAAAGCGTGCGTCCCATGCGGGTTCCTAGGCTCAAAGTTGGCAAAAGGGTTGATTTTAGGCAGTTATCTTGGTTGGCTAAACTCTCACACTTCTACTCATAGTAAATAATACTTATGAATCAGCGCAAAGGCATTATCTTGGCCGGTGGCTCTGGCACCCGCTTGTACCCCGTCACCAAGGCTGTCAGCAAGCAACTCATGCCGGTGTACGACAAGCCCATGGTCTATTACCCGCTGACCACCCTCATGCTCAGTGGTGTTCGTGAGGTCTTGCTGATTTCAACACCTCAAGATACCCCCCGCTTTACCGATTTGCTTGGGGATGGCTCTCAATGGGGAATGCACATCGAATACGCGGTACAACCCAGCCCCGATGGTCTGGCTCAAGCCTTCACCATTGGCAAAAAATTTGTTAACCATCACGCCAGCGCTTTGGTGCTGGGTGACAATATTTTTTACGGTCACGATTTGGTCAAGCAGTTATTAAGTGCCCATGCCCAGCAGAAGGGTGCCACCGTGTTCGCCTACCATGTGCATGACCCCGAACGCTATGGCGTGGTGGCGTTTGATGAGCAGCACCGCGCTATCAGCATCGAAGAAAAACCCAAGCAACCGAAATCCAACTATGCGGTGACGGGTTTGTATTTTTACGATGAACAAGTGTGTGATATTGCGGCTTCCATCAAGCCCTCTGCGCGAGGTGAATTGGAAATCACCGATGTCAACAAACGCTATTTGGAGATGGGTCAACTCGGCGTGGAAATCATGGGGCGTGGTTTCGCTTGGTTAGACACAGGTACCCACGAAAGTCTGATGGAAGCCGCCAGTTTCATCGCCACCTTGCAAAAACGCCAAGGCCTGATGGTGGCGTGTCCCGAGGAAGTTGCTTTTCACCAAGGCTGGATTGACGCAAGCCGCTTGCAAGCGCTGGCTGCCCCTTTGGTCAAAAATGCCTATGGTCAATACCTTTTGTCTTTGCTGAAATAACCGCCATGGCCTACCACGTCATTCCTACCGCGCTGCCAGGTGTGCTCGTCTTGGAGCCCAAGGTTTTTGGTGATGTACGTGGTTTCTTCTTTGAGAGTTTTAACGCACAAGACTTTGCACAGGCCACGGGTTTGGATGTCAATTTTGTGCAAGATAACCACAGTCGATCTGCCCAGGGCGTGCTGCGTGGCTTGCATTACCAAATACAACAACCCCAAGGTAAGTTGGTACGTGTCACTGAGGGTGAGGTGTTTGATGTGGCAGTGGACATTCGCCGCTCTTCTCCGCATTTTGGTCAATGGGTAGGCGTACATCTGAGCGCCGACAACAGAAGGCAGTTATGGGTGCCACCGGGTTTTGCCCATGGTTTTGCTGTGTTAAGCGCCAGTGCTGATTTTTTGTATAAAACCACCGACTATTACGCCCCAGAGCATGAACGCTGCATTGTGTGGAAAGACCCCGACTTGGCCATAGCGTGGCCACTTCAAGCGGCCCCTTTATTGGCAAGCAAAGACGCCAATGCGCCAGTGTTGGCCCAAGCCGAAGTGTTTGTGTGACAAATCGTTGACACATTCCGGCTTTAAGATGTTTTTTTTCACTTTAATGTCATTATGAAAATAGCTGTATTTGGTACGGGTTATGTGGGCTTGGTGCAAGGTGCCGTGTTGGCTGATGCTGGGCACACTGTCATATGCGTCGATATCGACGAAAACAAACTGGCCCGTTTGCGCAAAGGTGAAATTCCTATTTTTGAGCCAGGTTTAGAGCCTATTGTGAAAAGCAATTTTGCTGAAGGCCGTTTGCTGTTTACCTCCGACGCCAAGTCTGCGGTTGAGCAAAGTGATGTGCAATTCATTGCTGTTGGCACACCACCTGATGAAGATGGCAGCGCTGATTTGAAGTATGTTTTGGCGGTTGCGAAAACCATTGCCACCCATATGACGGGATACACCGTGATCGTGGATAAATCCACGGTGCCCGTGGGTACGGCTGACAAGGTCAGCGCCATGGTTGCTCAAACCTTGAAAGAGCGCGGCGCGAACTTCGAGTTTGATGTAGTTTCCAACCCCGAGTTTTTAAAGGAAGGCGCAGCAGTCTCCGATTGCCAGCGGCCTGACCGTATCGTGATTGGTACTGAGAGTGCGAAGGCCGAAAAAATTCTTCGCGAGTTGTACGAACCCTTTAACCGCAACCATGACAAAGTGATTGTCATGGGTGTGCGAAGTGCTGAATTGACTAAGTACGCTGCCAACTGCATGTTGGCCACCAAAATCAGCTTCATGAATGAAATGGCCAATATCGCTGAACTGGTGGGTGCAGACATCGAGTCGGTGCGACAAGGCATTGGCAGCGACCAACGCATTGGCTACCACTTCATTTACCCTGGTGCAGGCTATGGCGGCAGTTGTTTCCCCAAAGACGTCAGCGCTTTGGTCAAGACCGCTGAGGGCTTGGGTTATGCACCTTGGATATTGAACGCCGTCGAGTCGCGCAACCAAGCGCAAAAGCATGTGGTATTTGAAAAAATTAAAAACTATTTCAAAGACGGGTTACAAAACAAAACCTTTGCCTTGTGGGGCTTGTCTTTCAAGCCCAATACCGACGATATGCGCGAGGCACCCAGTCGTGTGGTGATGGAGGCTTTGTGGCAGGCCGGTGCCCGCGTACAAGCCTTTGACCCCGCAGCCATGGAAGAAACCCAACACATCTATGGTGACCGTTCCGACCTGATGTTGTGCGGCACCAAAGAAGCTGCATTGGCCGGTGCCGACGCCTTGGTCATCATGACCGAATGGAAAAATTTTCGCGTCCCCGATTTCGATCGCATCAAATCCGCATTGAAAACGCCGGTGATTTTTGATGGCCGAAATTTATTTGAGCCAGCGCGAATGCGCGAACGTGGTTTTGATTACTTCAGTATTGGTCGCTGAGTCACCGCGATAAATTGTCTAAGTAGGCTTTGAAGTCGCTGCCGGTTTCGGGGTGCTTCAAAGCAAACTCTACGGTCGCCTTCAAAAACCCCAACTTGCTGCCACAGTCGTAGCGCACACCTTCGTAGGCGTAGGCGTACACCGCTTCTAGTTTGAGCAAACTTTGGATGGCATCTGTCAGTTGATACTCTCCACCAGCGCCAGGTTTGAGCTTAGAGATGTGTTGAAAAATGCTGGGGTTGAAAATATACCTTCCCACTACCCCTTGGTCTGAAGGTGCATTTTGGGGTTCGGGCTTTTCCACAATATCAGACAACTTGGTGAGGCGCTCACCCGCCGATATACCAGCCACCACGCCATACGACTTGCTTTGAGAGGGTAGGATTTTTTCTACGGCAATCACTGACGAGCGGTAATGCTCATACATGCCCACCAATTGTTTCAAAACACCGGGTTTGTGGTCCAGCAAATCGTCTGCCAGTACCACCGCAAACGGCTCATTGCCCACCAAGGAGGCGGCACAATTGACCGCATGTCCTAGACCGAGTGCCTCGGGTTGACGCACATACACGCAGTTCACATGCGCGGGTTTGATATTGCGCACCAAGTCCAGCAACTCGGTTTTGTGTTTGGCTTCCAACTCATGCTCGAGTTCAAAAGATCGGTCGAAGTGGTCTTCGATGCTGCGCTTGCTGCGACCGGTGACGAAAATCATTTCGGTGATACCCGCTTCCACCGCTTCTTCAACGGCATATTGAATCAGCGGCTTGTCCACCACGCAAAGCATTTCCTTGGGGCTGGCTTTGGTGGCTGGTAAAAAGCGTGTGCCCAAACCGGCTACGGGAAAAACAGCTTTTCTCACAACAGTCATGACAGTCCCCAAGCGTTAGCAAAATGGCTGACTATAACCAGCCAAAATGTCACTTCAGCGTTTGTTCAGCGGCGGCACATCGCGCTTGACCGCGCCGGTAAATAACTGGCGTGGGCGGCCGATTTTGTATTCGGGGTCGCCAATCATTTCATTCAACTGCGCGATCCAACCCACAGTGCGAGCCAGCGCAAAAATGCCGGTGAACAAGTTCACAGGAATGCCAATGGCACGTTGCACGATGCCCGAATAAAAGTCCACATTGGGGTAGAGCTTGCGAGAGACAAAGTAGTCGTCTTCCAACGCAATCTTTTCCAAGGCCTTGGCCAATTTAAACAAGGGGTCGTTTTCCAAGCCCAGTTCTTGCAAAACCTCGTTGCAGGTTTCTTGCATCAGCTTGGCGCGGGGGTCATAGTTTTTGTAAACGCGGTGACCAAAACCCATGAGCTTCACGCCAGAGTTCTTGTCCTTGACCTTTTCCATGAACTCGCCCACCTTGGCGATGCCGCCATTGGCTTGAATATCTTCCAACATGTTCAAGCAAGCTTCGTTTGCACCACCGTGGGCCGGGCCCCACAGACAGGCCACGCCTGCCGCAATGGCGGCAAACGGGTTGGTGCCAGATGAACCGCACAAACGCACTGTGGATGTAGATGCGTTTTGCTCATGGTCAGCATGCAAGGTGAAGATGCGGTCCATGGCGCGTTCAAGCACGGGGTTGACCACATAGGGCTCACAAGGTGTACCGAACATCATGCGCAAGAAATTGCCCGCGTAGGACAAGTCGTTTTGCGGGTAAAGGAAAGGTTGACCGACGCCGTATTTGTAAGCCATGGCCACCAAGGTGGGCATCTTGGCAATCAAGCGAATGGCCGCCACTTCACGGTGCTCAGGGTTGTTGATGTCAGTGCTGTCGTGATAGAAAGCCGACAAAGCGCCGACCAAGCCAGTCAGTACCGCCATCGGGTGGGCATCTCGCCGAAAGCCACGCAAGAAAAACTGCATTTGCTCATGCACCATGGTGTGGTGGGTGACGGTTTGCGTGAATTCATGCTTGCGTTGTGCGTTGGGTAACTCCCCGTACAACAGCAAATGACATGTCTCTAGAAAGTTACAGTTGGTGGCCAATTGCTCGATGGGGTAGCCGCGGTACAGCAATTCGCCTTTGTCGCCGTCGATATAGGTGATGGACGATTGGCAAGAGGCGGTGGACAAAAACCCAGGGTCATAGGTGAACATGCCTGTTTGGCCGTAGAGCTTGCGAATGTCCATCACATCAGGGCCAACCGAGCCGTTGTAAACCGGAATGTCAATACTGGGTGTGCCGTTGCTGAACGACAAGGTGGCTGAATAGTTTGCGAGTTTCATTTGTATTCCTATTGAAATTTTTGTCATGCCTGTATCAGGCGCAGCAGAGCTTTCACATCTTCTTGTTGAGCGACTGCTTGGGTGTTTGGCCTTGCCAAAAAAACATCCAATAAATCGTTGTCTGCTAATTCCATCAATGCGTACATGCTGCGCGCCTGACCCACGGTCATGCTGGGCGAATACCGGTTGAAAAATCTTTCGATAAACAAATCGTTCTCCAGCAAACCGCGTCGACACCGCCAACGTAATTTGCTAAGCGCCGCAGAGGGAAGGGGAGCTTCATCGGGCAGCGCATCGAAAGTCACATCATTCATTTAAACCGTGCGGCTCACCATCAACTCTTTGATCTTGCCAATTGCCTTGGTGGGGTTCAAACCCTTGGGGCAGACATCGACACAGTTCATGATGGTGTGACAACGGAACAAGCGGTAGGGGTCTTCTAGGTTGTCCAAACGCTCGGCTGTGGCGTGGTCGCGGCTGTCAGCGATGAAGCGATAGGCTTGTAACAAGCCGGCGGGACCGACAAACTTGTCAGGGTTCCACCAAAACGAGGGGCAAGCGGTTGAACAGCTTGCACACAAAATGCACTCGTACAAACCATCCAACTCTTCCCGTTCTTTGGGCGACTGCAAACGCTCTTTTTCAGGCGGCAAGGTGTCGTTCACCAAATAAGGCTTGATGGAGTTGTATTGGTTGAAAAACTGCGTCATGTCGACGATCAAGTCGCGCACCACAGGCAAGCCAGGCAGGGGCTTCAAGGTGATGACGCCTGGCAGGGTCAGCATATTGGTTAAACACGCCAAACCGTTTTTTCCATTGATGTTCATGGCGTCAGAGCCACACACACCTTCACGGCATGAGCGTCGGAATGACAGGGTTGGGTCTTGGGCTTTGAGTTTCATCAAGGCGTCTAGCAACATGCGCTCATGGCCGTCGAGTTCCACCTCGATGGTTTGCATATAAGGCTTGGCGTCTTTTTCGGGGTCGTAGCGGTAAATCTTGAAGGTACGTTTCATTTAGAAGGTCCTGACTTTGGGAGGAATGCTTTCGGTGGTCAGTGGTTGCAATTTGACAGGCTTGTAGGTCAAGCTGTTGCTGTCGCTGTGCCACAGGCTGTGCTTTAACCACTCTTCGTCGTTGCGGCCGTTGGGGTGTTGAGGGGTGTCGGCGTAGTCGTCCACCGTGTGTGCGCCGCGGCTTTCTCGCCTAGCAGCAGCAGAGACCATGGTGGCTTGCGCGCACTCGATGAGGTTTTCTACCTCCATGGCTTCCACACGCGCTGTGTTGAAGATCTGTGACTTGTCTTGTAGGCCAATGGCTTGCACACGTTCACGCAGCGCGGCGATTTTGTTCACACCCTCATCCAAGCTGGCTTGGGTACGGAACACACCGGCGTGTTGTTGCATGGTGGCGCGTATATCGTTAGCCACATCTTGAGCGTATTCCCCACTGGTTGCGTTTTGCAAACGCGCCAAACGCGCCAATGTGCGGTCGGCGGCATCGGCGGGCAGTGGTTTGTGGGTTTTGTTTTTCTCGTGAAACTCAACAATGTGGTTGCCTGCCGCTTTGCCAAACACCAGCAAATCGAGCAGCGAGTTGGTGCCCAAACGGTTGGCACCATGCACCGACACGCAAGAGCATTCACCTACCGCATACAAGCCATTGACCACCGCATTGTGGTCGGTCGCGGATTGGATGACCACTTGGCCGTGGATGTTGGTGGGAATGCCGCCCATTTGGTAGTGAATGGTGGGCACCACAGGGATGGGCTCTTTGGTGATGTCGACGTTGGCAAAGTTGTGGCCAATCTCGTACACCGAAGGCAGGCGCTTCATGATGGTCTCGGCACCGAGGTGATCGAGTTTCAAATGCACATAGTCTTTGTTGGGGCCACAGCCTCGGCCTTCTTTGATTTCTTGGTCCATGCAACGCGAGACAAAGTCGCGTGGGGCCAAGTCTTTCAAGGTGGGTGCGTAACGCTCCATGAAGCGCTCGCCATTGCTGTTGAGCAAAATCGCGCCTTCGCCACGGCAACCTTCGGTGAGCAACACGCCAGCACCGGCCACGCCCGTGGGGTGAAACTGCCAAAACTCCATGTCTTCCAATGGAATTCCGGCACGTGCGGCCATGCCCAAGCCGTCGCCGGTGTTGATGAAAGCGTTGGTAGAAGCGGCAAAAATGCGGCCAGCACCACCGGTGGCCAAGAGCACAGTTTTGGCTTCCAAAATGTGCACGTCACCGGTTTCCATCTCTAGTGCGGTGACACCCACCACATCACCCTCAGCATCGCGGATGATGTCTTGCGCCATCCACTCGACAAAGAAGTTGGTGTGGGACTGGATGTTTTGTTGGTAAAGCGTGTGCAACATGGCGTGGCCGGTTCGGTCCGCAGCCGCGCAAGCACGTTGTACAGACTTTTCACCATAGTTGGCCGTGTGACCACCAAAGGGGCGTTGGTAAATCGTGCCATCGGCATTGCGGTCAAAAGGCATGCCCATGTGTTCCAACTCGTACACCACTTTCGGGGCTTCGCGGCACATGTATTCGATGGCGTCTTGGTCGCCCAGCCAGTCCGACCCTTTGACAGTGTCATAAAAGTGGAAATGCCAGTTGTCTTCGGACATATTGCCCAAGGACGCACCAATGCCGCCTTGCGCCGCCACGGTGTGTGAGCGGGTGGGGAATACTTTGGAGAGCACAGCCACATTCAGCCCTGCGCGGGAGAGTTGCAGCGAGGCCCGCATACCGGAGCCACCGGCACCGACGATGACCACATCAAAGCGGCGACGGGGAAGAGAAGAGCGTGTCATCAATCAAAATCTCCAAAGAACCTGAACTGCCCAACCCATGCAGGACAGCAACCAAACAATGGTGAAAATTTGCAGACCCAAGCGTATGCCGACCGGCTTGATGTAGTCCATCCAAATGTCACGCATACCCACCCACACGTGGTAGGTGAGGGCCAAAATAACGGTGAAGGTCAGCGCACGCATCCACTGCGGATTGAAGATGCCCGCCCATGTGTCGTAGCCGATGGGGCCGCGCGAAAAAATAAGTTGAAGCAGCACCAACAAAGTGAACAGTGCCATCAAGGTGGCGGTGATGCGCTGGGCTAACCAGTCGCGCAAACCGTAATGTGCGCCAACCACCAAGCGTTTAGAGCCAATCGAATCTGTCATGGTGTGTGTTCCTGAAATCAATAAACGCTAAACAACTTGGCACCCAACAGCACAGTCAAACCTAGGCTGAGTACCAGTGTGAAAACAGCGCTGCGGTAGCTGAATGCTTTGTCGACGCTGTGGGTCGCGTCCATGTACAAATGGCGCAGACCCGCAATCAAATGGTGCAAATAGGCCCATACCAAAGCCAGTGTCACCAAACTGATGAACCAAGCGGGGTAAATGCCCACGCCAATATTGAAAGCTGCCTTGAACTTGGCAAAAGAAATCTCGGAAGAAATCGATTTATCAAAAAGCCAAATGATGAAGGGCAGCAGCAAAAACATCAGGGCACCGCTGATGCGGTGCAAGATGGACACCCAACCAGCTGCTGGCAAACGGTAGGAGGGCAAATCTGCAAAAGCGTTGATATTGCGGAATTCAGGCCTGTTGCGGACGGGTTCTGTCATTGGTTGAGCTTTCTGGCTTTAGGACATGTGCTGGTAAACATCAATGGAAGGGTGTCTGATCCTGTTGATTTTTTTGATTCTATTGCAATGCACAAAAATGGATGCCAACACCGCCTGACAAGGGGATTCAATTCAATTCATTGTCGTAGTAATGTGTGTCTGTTTTGTAAAGGCCGCGGCGCCATTCCATGGGAGTGTCGTGGTAGGTGAAGGCCAGTCGCTCAACACTCAACAAAGGCATATGCTTTTCAATCTGCAGCAACTGAGCCTCTTCACCGCTAGGGTTGACGGCTCTTAAGCGCTCTTGCGCTCGCACCATGCGGATGCCAAATTCGGTTTCAAACAATGCGTACATAGGGCCTTGGTCGGCGCTCAAGCGCTCGGCGGTCAAGCCTTTGAAAGGGCCTCCGGGGAGCCAAATGTCTTCCAAAATGGTGGGGACACCGCTAAAAGACAGCACCCTTCGAAGTTGCAACACAGCCTCGCCAACGCGCAGGCGCAAGGCTTTGGCCACATCGTTATTGGCTCGGGTGCGCTTGCAGTCGATGATGAGTCGCTGGGCCGGTCCTTGGCTGTTGAGGTCGCCGTGGTCGGGTTTGAGCTTTAAAAAACGGTACTGAACCTGTTGTTCAGCGTGGGTAGCCACAAACGTGCCCTTGCCTTGGCGACGTATCAATAAATTGTCTTTTGCCATTTCGTCAATGGCTTTTCGCACAGTGCCTTGGCTGACTTTATAGCGGGCCGCCAATTCGAACTCGCTGGGGATGGGCTCACCCGGCTTCCACTCGCCGCTTTGCAGGCTTTGCAAAACCAGCGCCTTGATCTGCTGATAAAGTGGACTGAAGGCGGGCGCACTCCCTGCCACAGGTGCAGAGGAATCAAGGCTGGTTTCAGTACTCATGGCGCAAGGAAGTGGGGTTTGTCAGGAAAAAAGAGAGGGTAGACGTTATCATATCTTCTATAAGACACATGTCTTGCAGTTGCCGCCTTTGATTTTTTATATTTTTGTTTTAATTTATACCGGAGATTGTCATGAGTAACCCCCCCGTTCGCGTCGCCGTCACAGGTGCAGCAGGCCAAATTGGCTACGCCTTGTTGTTCCGTATTGCTTCTGGCGAAATGCTCGGCAAAGACCAGCCTGTTATCTTGCAGCTGCTTGAAATTCCTGACGAAAAAGCGCAAAAAGCCCTCAAAGGCGTGATGATGGAGTTGGAAGACTGCGCCTTTCCTTTGTTGGCAGGTATGCAGGCACATGCTGACCCCATGACCGCTTTCAAAGACACCGATTACGCCTTGCTGGTGGGTTCGCGTCCCCGAGGTCCTGGCATGGAGCGTGCGGAATTGTTGGCCATCAATGGCGCAATCTTCACCGCCCAAGGCAAAGCTTTGAACGCCGTAGCTTCGCGCAATGTGAAAGTGCTGGTGGTGGGCAACCCTGCTAACACCAATGCCTACATCGCCATGAAATCGGCACCCGACTTAAAACCTGGTAACTTCACCGCCATGCTGCGCTTGGATCACAACCGCGCCTTGAGCCAAATCGCTGCCAAAACCGGCAAGCCCGTAGCGAGCATCCACAAGCTGTGTGTGTGGGGCAACCATTCACCCACCATGTACGCCGATTACCGCTTTGCCACCATTGACGGCGCCTCCGTCAAAGACATGATCAACGACCATGTGTGGAATGAAACGGTGTTTCTGCCTACCGTCGGCAAACGTGGTGCTGCCATCATCGAAGCGCGTGGTCTGTCATCTGCTGCCTCCGCTGCTAACGCGGCGATCGACCATATGCGTGATTGGGCGCTGGGCACCCATGGTCAATGGGTCACCATGGGCATTCCTTCACAAGGTTGGTATGGCATTCCCAAAGATGTGATGTTTGGTTTCCCGGTCACTTGTGACAACGGCGAATACAAAGTGGTCGAAGGCTTGGCCATCGATGCATTTAGCCAAAGTTGCATTGATAAAACACTCAAGGAGCTGACCGACGAGCAAGCCGGTGTGGCCCATTTGCTTTAACAAGGACGGGTTTACACACATGAAATATCCGCGTGAGGTCTTGCTGGGTTCGCAAGCCGCAGCGAGGGTGTTGCCTGTTTGTGACCACTACAGTGGTGTGGAAGTTCGTATGCGCAAAAGCCTGCAGTTGCAGGCCGAGTTGCACCAAGAATTTGGCGTTGGCGTCATGGACGTTACCCTCGATTGCGAAGATGGTGCGCCCGTGGGTGGCGAAAAGGACCACGCTGAGTTGGTGCTCAGCTTGGCTGCCAGCGCCTCCCCCGATGCCCGTGTGGCGGTTCGTGTACACCCCCTAGGTCATCATGCTTTTGAGCAAGACCTTGCTGTTTTGTTAGGACAAGGCAGTTCTCGGTGGTGTCACCTCATGTTGCCCAAGGTGGAGTCTGCCGCAGACATCCACGCAGCTGTTCAGGCCATCGATGCAGTTGGGGGAGAACATCTTCCTTTGCATGCCCTGATTGAGTCGCCGCTGGCAGTACACAACGCTTTTGATATCGCTGCACACCCCCGCGTTCAATCCCTGAGTTTTGGGTTGATGGATTTTGTTTCTGCCCACGGTGGCGCAGTACCTGCCTCTGCGATGGGGGTAGAGGGACAGTTCAGCCATCCCTTGGTTGTGAAAGCAAAGCTGTCAATTGCCAGTGCTTGCCATGCGCATGGCAAAACGCCCTCGCATTGTGTGGTGACAGAATTCAACGACACTCAAGCGCTGCAAATCGCTGCACTCCGCGCCGCCCAAGAATTTGGTTTCACCCGCATGTGGAGCATTCACCCAAGCCAAGTACGTCCTATCTTGGCGGCTTTTTCGCCCTCAACTGTTGAGGTTGAACAAGCTGCTGATATTTTGCAAGCAGCCGTTAAAGCCGACTGGGCGCCCATACAAAAAGGTGGTCAGTTGCATGACCGCGCCAGTTACCGTTTTTTTTGGTCCGTGTTAGAAAGAGCACATGCGACAGGGCAAGCTTTGCCTGAGCATGCCTTGGTGTATTTCCAATAATGAACAAAAGGGGTGCGTCATGAGAAAACTTTTGCCAATAACTGTCTACGTGGGTGTGACGATGTTTTTCCTGTCTGCACCGTTGGCCGCCCAAGAGGTAACCAAAGAGGTACTGTCGATTGCGGCCAAGGTGCACACGGGTGCACTTGTTTGTGAGGACCGGCAGATAGTCATGTTGTGGCCCGATAACGCCTTGCCTGGAAGGTTTATCTTGAAGATGAACAAACGCGTACACCGCATGACGCCGGTACCCACGGCCTCGGGTGCGGTTCGTCTTGAAGATGAGAGAACCGGCGCTGTGTGGATTCAAACCATAGAAAAATCCATGTTGATGGATTCTGTGAGCTCGCAACGCTTGGCAGATGAATGCCAAAGCCCTGCGCAAAAAACCGCTGCCAAACGTATACCCGCTTCTGCTCGCCCCGATTTGCTAGAAGCCAATTCTAATAACCGTTGATTTTTTGGAGCTTGCAATGTTGAAAACCTACCGTGACCATGTGGCCGAACGCGCTGCCTTGGGCATCCCTCCCTTGCCTTTGTCGTCCAAGCAAACTGGCGAACTCATTGAGTTGTTGAAAAACCCGCCCATGGGTGAAGAAGCCACGTTGGTCGACCTCATCACCCACCGCGTGCCCGCCGGTGTGGACGATGCTGCCAAAGTCAAGGCCAGCTATTTGGCGGCGGTAGCCCATGGCACTGAAAAATGCGCCTTGCTCAGCCCCGAAAAAGCCACTGAATTGCTGGGCACCATGCTGGGGGGCTTCAACCTCACGCCCTTGATCGACTTGCTCGACAACCAAGCCTGCGCAACGATTGCGGCCGAAGGTTTGAAGAAAACCCTGCTGATGTTTGACCAATTTCACGACGTCAAAGAAAAGGCCGACAAAGGCAATGTGCTGGCCAAGGCGGTGGTGCAATCCTGGGCCGATGCCGAGTGGTTCACCAGTCGCCCCGAAGTGCCCCAAAGCATCACGCTGTCGGTGCTCAAAGTGACTGGCGAGACCAACACCGACGATTTGTCACCCGCTCCCGATGCGTGGAGCCGCCCTGACATCCCTTTGCATGCCTTGGCCATGTTGAAGAACAAGCGCGACGGCATCACCCCTGAAGAAGATGGCAAGCGCGGCCCGATCAAATTCATCGAAGACCTGCGCGCCCGTGGCCATTTGGTGGCCTATGTGGGCGACGTGGTCGGGACGGGATCGAGTCGCAAATCGGCCACCAACAGCGTGCTGTGGTTCACCGGCGAAGACATTCCCTTTGTGCCCAACAAGCGTTTTGGCGGTGTGTGTTTGGGCAGCAAAATTGCCCCGATTTTTTACAACACCATGGAAGACGCAGGTGCCTTGCCCATCGAGTTGGATGTGAGCCAAATGAACATGGGCGACGTGGTTGAGTTGCGCCCCTATGAAGGCAAGGCATTCAAAGACGGCAAAGAAATTGCCAGCTTCACCGTGAAAAGCGATGTTTTGTTTGACGAGGTGCGTGCCGGTGGCCGCATTCCCTTGATCATTGGTCGCAGCCTGACCGCCAAAGCGCGTGAAGCCTTGGGTCTGCCACCATCGACCTTGTTCCGCTTGCCCGCCGTCCCCCAAAGCCACGGCAAAGGTTTCACGCTGGCGCAAAAAATGGTGGGCCGTGCCTGCGGTTTACCAGAAGGGACGGGCGTGTTGCCTGGCACCTATTGCGAGCCCCGCATGACCTCGGTGGGCTCACAAGACACCACCGGCCCCATGACCCGCGACGAGTTGAAAGACTTGGCGTGTTTGGGCTTTAGCTCCGATTTGGTGATGCAATCGTTTTGCCACACCGCGGCCTACCCCAAACCCGTTGACGTGAAGATGCACCATGAATTGCCCGAGTTCATTAGCAACCGCGGCGGCATCAGCTTGAAGCCTGGCGACGGCATCATCCACTCGTGGCTCAACCGCATGCTGTTGCCCGACACGGTGGGCACCGGTGGCGACAGCCATACGCGGTTTCCGGTGGGTATCAGCTTCCCAGCAGGTTCGGGTTTGGTGGCCTTTGCCGCAGCCACCGGCGTGATGCCATTGGACATGCCTGAGAGCATCTTGGTGCGCTTCAAAGGCCAAATGCAACCCGGCGTGACCCTGCGTGATTTGGTGCATGCCATTCCCCTGTACGCCATCAAAAAAGGGCTGCTCACCGTCGAGAAAAAGGGCAAGAAAAATATTTTTTCTGGCCGTATTTTGGAAATCGAAGGCCTACCCGATTTAAAGGTGGAACAAGCCTTTGAGTTGTCCGATGCTTCTGCCGAGCGCAGCGCCGCCGGTTGTACCGTGCACCTGAACAAAGAGCCAGTGATCGAGTACCTCAACAGCAATATCGTGCTGTTGAAGAACATGATCGCCCAGGGCTATGCAGACGCTCGCACCATTAGCCGCCGCATCCTAGCCATGGAGGCTTGGTTGGCGAATCCGCAGCTTTTGCAAGCTGACAAAGACGCCGAGTACACCGAGGTGATCGAGATCGATTTGAGAGAGATCAAAGAACCCATCGTGTGCTGCCCCAACGACCCCGATGACGCCAAAACCTTGAGTGATGTGGCTGGCGCCAAGATCGACGAGGTGTTCATTGGTTCATGCATGACCAACATCGGTCACTTTCGCGCCGCGTCCAAATTGTTAGAAGGCAAGCGCGATATACCGGTGAAATTGTGGATGGCGCCACCCACCAAAATGGACGCGCAGCAACTCACCGAAGAAGGCCATTACGGCGTGTTTGGCAATGCCGGTGCGCGCATGGAGATGCCCGGTTGCAGTCTGTGCATGGGCAACCAAGCACAGGTGAAAGAGGGCGCGACTGTGATGTCCACCAGCACCCGCAACTTCCCCAACCGCTTAGGCAAAAACGCCAATGTGTATTTGGGCTCGGCCGAGTTGTCAGCCATTTGCTCCAAGCTTGGTCGCATCCCAACCCAAGCCGAGTACTTGGCTGACATGGGCGTGATCAATGCCGATGGCAGCAAGATTTACAAGTACTTGAATTTCGATCAAATTGAAGAGTACGTGGAAACAGCCAAGGGCTTATAAAAGCCGCGCTAACAAACCACCGTCAGCCGGACCGTCCATAGGTATCCACACATGGGTGGGACTTCCAGCAGCCACCTCAATGGACGCCCCGTTTTTATCTTTCATCTGTTCCAACTTGACGGTGCGGTTGCCACTGGGATGGATGATTTCAATCATGTCGCCCACAGAAAATTTATTCTTGGTTTCTACCTCGGCCCAGCCGTCGGCTACAGCACGCACTTCACCGACAAACTGGCTGCGGTGACCCACTGAGTGTCCAGTTTCGTAGTTTTGGTAATCGTTGGCAGGACGGCGGTCCAGCAGACCAGCGGTGTAGCCACGGTTGGCTAAACCATCGAGTTCGGTGATGAGTTCAGGGTTGAAAGGTCTGCCTGCCACCGCGTCGTCAATCGCACGGCGGTACACCTGTGCGGTGCGGCTGACGTAATACAAGCTCTTGGTGCGTCCTTCTACCTTGAGGGAGTCCACGCCAATCTTGGCGAGTCGCTCGACATACTCCACAGCACGCAAATCTTTGCTGTTCATGATGTAAGTGCCGTGCTCGTCTTCCATGATGGGCATAAGTTGACCAGGGCGACCCTTGTCTTCCAATAAATAGATGTTGTCCGCAGCAGGGTGACGAACGCCGTCGCCACAAGACGAAAAGCTTTGTTCGGCTTCTTGTTGCGATTTGGCAAAGTCGAAGTCGGCTTCCATTGGTATGGCCATGGCTTCGCCCGTGTTGGGATTGGTGGTGCTGGCTTGGGTGCTGTAGCCCCAACGACAGGCATTGGTACAAGTGCCTTGGTTGGGGTCGCGCCGGTTGAAGTAGCCCGACAGCAAACAGCGCCCAGAGTAAGCAATGCACAAAGCGCCATGGACAAAAACTTCTAATTCCATTTCGGGACACTCTTGGCGGATCTTTTCAATTTCATCCAAGCTGAGTTCGCGAGACAAGATGATGCGAGTGACGCCCACCTTTTGCCAAAACTTCACCGCCGCCCAGTTCACCGTGTTGGCTTGCACCGACAAATGAATGGGTACCTCGGGCCACTTTTCGCGCACCATCATGATGAGGCCGGGGTCGGCCATGATGATGCCATCGGGCTTCATCGCAATCACGGGTTCGATGTCGCGCATATAGGTGCGCACCTTGTCGTTGTGCGGAAGCAAGTTGCTGGTGACAAAAAATTTTTTTCCTCGCTGGTGAGCTTCAGCGATGCCAATGCCAATTTGTTCTAAGCGAAACTCATTGTTACGTGCGCGCAGCGAGTAGCGCGGTTGACCTGCGTAGACTGCATCCGCACCAAAGTCATAGGCGGCACGCATTTTGTCCAGTGAACCAGCTGGCAATAGAAGTTCGGGGGCTTTGAGTAGGGTCATGGCATTGAGCTTACATCAGCAGGTGTTCGCCGTCATTGGCACCACCCAAAATCACATAGTTCACTTTGCGGATATCCAGTAATTTGGTTCCACCCGCGTAGGAAATCGAGCTTTGCAAGTCTTCTTGCATTTCGCGCATGGTGTCTTGCAGTTGGCCCTTGATGGGCTCCAAGATGCGTTTGCCTTCCACGTGCTTGTACTCGCCTTTGTTGAAGTCTGAGGCGGAGCCGTAATATTCTTTGTACAGCTTGCCATCAACTTCCACCGTTTGCCCAGGGCTTTCTTCATGACCCGCAAGCATGGAGCCGATCATCACCATGGACGCACCAAAACGTATGCTTTTGGCAATGTCGCCGTGTTCGCGAATGCCCCCATCGGCAATGATGGGCTTGGTGGCGACCCGCGCACACCACTTGAGCGCTGACAACTGCCAACCACCGGTACCAAAACCTGTTTTGAGTTTGGTGATGCAAACCTTGCCAGGCCCAATACCCACCTTGGTGGCATCTGCTCCCCAGTTTTCTAAGTCGATGATGGCCTCTGGCGTGCCCACATTACCTGCGATCACAAAAGCCGAAGGCATTTTTTCTTTGAGGTTCGCAATCATGCGATGCACATTGTCGGAGTGTCCATGCGCGATATCAATGGTGATGAAATCGGGTACCAAGCCCAGCGCCAACAACTGCGCCACGGTGTCGTAATCAGATTGTTTGACGCCAAGAGAGATTGAGGCAAACATGTTCTTAGCTTTGCAATCTTTCACAAACTGCACATTGTCCAAATCGAAACGGTGCATCACATAAAAGTAGCCGTTGTTGGCCAACCATTCGCAAATGCTTTCGTTCACCACAGTTTTCATGTTTGCAGGTACCACAGGCAAGCGAAAACTGTGTTGACCTAAAGTGACTGAGGTGTCGCATTCCGAGCGGCTTTGCACACGGCATTTGCGGGGCAGCAAAAGAATATTGTCGTAATCAAAAATTTCCACGTTCCAAGCTCCAAAATATGACAGGATTGAGCGCTTGGGGCTTGGTCGGTATAGCTGATGAACTAACCGAGCTGCAAGATTCTTGGGCTCGGTGATTGATTCTACGCAGAATACAAACACGGCCTGCCTACAATCTAGCCATGCTTTCATCTGACACTTCTCCCGCCGTTGTTGCGCACTCTCTGCAAAGTCCTTTGCTGCAGGGTTTGAATGATGAGCAATTGGCAGCTGTCACCTTGCCTGCCGAGCACGCACTCATCCTCGCAGGCGCTGGGTCTGGCAAAACCCGCGTACTGACCACCCGCATTGCTTGGTTGCTGCAAACCCGCCAAGCCAGTGCGGGCAGTTTGATGGCGGTCACCTTCACCAACAAAGCGGCCAAAGAAATGCTGACCCGTTTGGGAGCCATGTTGCCTGTCAATGTAAGAGGCATGTGGATTGGCACCTTTCATGGCTTGTGTAACCGTTTTCTTCGGGCCCATTGGAAGATGGCCAACTTACCCCAGTCGTTTCAAATTTTGGACACCCAAGACCAGTTGTCTGCGGTTAAACGTTTGGTCAAGCAGCACAACGTTGATGACGAACGCTTTCCGCCTAAGCAGTTGCAGTGGTTTATTGCGGGTTGCAAAGAAGAAGGCCAGCGTCCCAAAGACGTGCCAGTGCGTGATGCTGAGACGCGCCAAAAGTTGGAAATCTACCAACTTTACGAAGACCAGTGTCAGCGCGAGGGGGTGGTGGACTTTGGCGAGCTGATGTTGCGCAGTTACGAACTCTTGCGCGACAACGATGCATTGCGCGAGCACTACCAACAGCGCTTCACGCATATATTGATTGATGAGTTTCAAGACACCAACCGTCTTCAATACGCTTGGATCAAGTTGCTCAGCGGTCCGCGCAGCTCGGTGTTGGCCGTGGGTGATGACGATCAAAGCATTTATGCTTTTCGCGGTGCGCGGGTGGGCAATATGGCTGACTTTGTGCGCGAGTACGCGGTCCAGCACCAAATCAAGCTGGAACAAAACTACCGCAGCCACAGCCATATCTTGGACACAGCCAACGAACTGATCAAGCACAACAAAACCCGTTTGGGTAAAAACTTGCACACCACTCAGGGGGCGGGTGAGCCAGTTAGGGTGATGGAGTCCACGGGCGACTTGGCTGAGGCGCATTGGATGGTTGAGGAAATCAAGCAACTCTTACGCGATGGTCGTGACGGCGATGGCAGCAAAGGGGTTGCCACCCGAAACGAGGTGGCCGTGCTTTACCGCAGCAATGCCCAAAGTCGGGTCATTGAGACGGCGCTTTTCAATGCTGCCATGCCTTACCGCGTTTATGGCGGCTTGCGGTTTTTTGAGCGTGCCGAGATCAAACATGCCTTGGCGTATTTGCGCTTGCTAGAGAACCCACGCGACGACACCAGTTTTCTTCGTGTCGTCAATTTCCCGCCGCGTGGCATAGGTGCTCGCAGTATCGAGCAGTTACAAGATGCTGCACGCGCCAGTGGTTGCGCTTTGCATGACGCGGTCAGCACCATCGCTGGCAAAGCCGGTGCCAATTTGTCAGCATTTGTCGCCAAGATCGATGTGCTGCGCGAACAAACGCTGGGGCAAACTTTGCGCCAAATCATCGAGTTGGTGTTAGACCACAGCAAGTTGATAGAGCATTACCAAGCCGAGCGAGAAGGTGCTGACAGGGTGGAGAACTTGCAAGAGTTGGTGAACGCGGCTGAAAGTTTTGTTACCCAAGAGGGGTTTGGCAAGGACGCAGTGGCGCTGCCAGTAGACGAAGCCATGCAAAGCCAAGCCGATTTTGCGGCAGCGCAAGCCGTACGCGGTGAGGCCAGTACCCCCAACGAAGAGACTGGCGAAACCTTGTCGCCTTTGGTGGCGTTTTTGACCCACGCTGCCTTGGAGTCGGGCGATAACCAAGCCCAAGCGGGCCAAGACGCGGTGCAGTTGATGACGGTTCACGCAGCCAAGGGTTTGGAGTTCGATTGCGTTTTCATCACGGGCTTGGAAGAAGGCTTGTTCCCCCATGAAAACGCCATGAGCGACTTTGAAGGCTTGGAAGAAGAGCGCCGCCTCATGTATGTGGCTATCACCCGTGCACGCAAGCGGCTTTACCTCAGCCACTCGCAAACACGCATGCTGCATGGCCAAACGCGCTACAACATCAAAAGCCGTTTCTTTGAAGAAATGCCTGAGCACACGCTGAAATGGTTGACACCCCAAACAGGTTTAGCGCCTGCGATGTGGGGTTCAAGGCCAGCAGGTTTTGGGCATGCTGACAACAACCGTGCGGGTTATTACACCCAAACACCGCCCACCATTCCACAGCGCGCAGCTGCACAGGCCAGTGGTCCCAATGCGTGGGTGCGTGCTGGGTTGCAAGTGTTCCATACCAAGTTTGGCGAGGGTGCTGTGGTCTCCGTCGAAGGTCTGGGAGAGGATGCGCGTGCACAGGTGAAATTTGCACGCCACGGCGTGAAGTGGTTGGCCCTGTCGGTGGCCAAATTGACGCAGGTTTAGGCCAGTACCGGTTCGCTGGTAAAGCAGTCTCTGAAACTGAAATAGCAAGACGTGAAAAACATCGCCGACATCATCAACATGGCGGGTAATAACAGCATCAAAGTGAGTTGACCATCGTCCGTCAGCATGCTGATGACGCT
The DNA here is from genome assembly GCA_945861305.1 of Bordetella parapertussis. GTDB lineage: Bacteria > Pseudomonadota > Gammaproteobacteria > Burkholderiales > Burkholderiaceae_C > Limnohabitans. The sequence continues at coordinate 28,618 of CAMATW010000033.1, forward strand.
TAAAAGCAGACTGGTGATGACAAAAATCAAGCCCCAAGTCAAACCAAACAGCGTAAAAGCACGCCAGTTGCTAATGCATGCCACGATGCTAAAAAACAGGCTTTTCGCCACAGGTTGTTTATGCCAATGAATAAGTGCTGGGGCGTGCCAAAACAAAGCCGACAGCGGCAAATACAACACCAGTG
>CAMATW010000034.1 GCA_945861305.1 Bordetella parapertussis
CAGCTTGATTGGCCCCGAAAGCCGATTAATGATGGAAGGCGTTTTGCGTATCAGCGAAATGCGAGCGCTGGACATTATGGTGGCCGGCCCGCGCATAGACATGATAGATATCGAAATGGAGCGTGACGAGTTATTCCATCAGGTGATCGATATTGGGCACTCGCGTTACCCAGTGTATGAGGAAAACCGAGAAAATATCATTGGCGTACTGCACTCCAAGGACTTGCTAAAACTGCAAAGAGCGCCAGATTTCCATATTAAAGGACTGCTCCGCAATGTTCTTTATGTGCCCGAATCAAAAAGCCTTGTAGATTTACTTCGAGAGTTTAAAAAAAGTCGCAATCACCTTGCTTTGGTCGTCGACGAATTCGGAAGGATTGCAGGCTTGGTCACGCTAGAAGATGTGCTTGAAGAAATTGTTGGAGAAATCGAAGATGAATTCGATACAGAAACAAGCTCCACAGATATCTACACATTGGCCGACAAAAGCTACCGAATCGCAGGAAATTGCTCAATTGAAGAGCTTAACAAGGCGTTTCAGACCAATTTGTTGCAAAACATGGAGGAGGAATTCGACACCATCGGCGGCTTGATAGCCCATGAAATTGGCCATGTTCCCCAAAAAGGAGAATCCATCTCCATTGCTGGATTGAGGTTTGAAGTCATGCATGCCAAAGGCGGATCAGTTAAATGGTTTCGCTTAAGGCTGTGAACAATTTGCTGCAAATCAATTGTTAAGTTCAATAGCCCAATATGGCCTGATTATTTTATTAGGCTTGCTGCAAGCATTTGCATTGGCATCCCCATGGAATGGCGAACCCAATGCTTGGCTTCAATTAGCAGCTCTCACAGGTTTTCTAAGCACACAGCAAAACAACATCCATCTAAAGCAACGATTTGTACAAACTTGGGTGTTTGCAACAAGTTGGCTTGTTGGCTCTGTGTGGTGGTTGTACATATCTATTCACCATTTTGGTGGCTTGCCAGTTGTTCTAACCGTTGTTGCTATTCTTTTCTTGTGTGGTGGATTGGCCATCTACTACACCTTTACTGTGAGCCTTTATTTCAAATTCAAAAAGTCACACAAGACTTACATAAGTGCAGGTATTTTTGCATCTTGCTGGACGCTTGCAGAACTTGCGAGAGCAGAGTTCTTCACCGGTTTCCCATGGGGCGCGATCGGTTATGCGCATGTTGACAGCATATTGGTAACGTTTGCACCATGGGTAGGTGTGTATGGCATCGGCTGGGTGGCTGCATATATGTCAGCGTGCATTGCCTCAAGCCTTTCAAACCTAAAGCAAGACAAAAAAATAATAAAAAATCTAGGTATTTCCATTGCGGTGTTGTTGTTCATGGTTGTGCCATGGCAAGTCAACACAAGCTCGGACGCAAAAAACTTCAGTGTGAGTTTGCTGCAAGGCAATATTGCGCAAGATTTGAAATACACGAAGTCAAGGGAGCAAGCTGTACAGTGGTATGTCGAAAAGGCAGTTCAAGCTGAAACAGACTTGGTGGTCATGCCTGAAACCGCCATTGCCTATCTTCGTCAAGATATACCCAATGAAGAGTGGCAAAAAATCAGCACGCACTTTTCAGCAGGACAAAAAGCACTGATCGTAGGAATTCCTACATTCGAAAAAGAAAAAGGCTTTGGTAATTCAGCGATAGCTCTGAAAGCCAATTCTGACGAGTACCTTTACAACAAGCAGCACTTGGTGCCATTTGGGGAGTTCATTCCGAAATACTTTCAGTGGTTTAACCAGCTGGTCAATTTTGGAATAACTGACTTTATCCGTGGCCCACTCAAGCCAGAACCATTTGTGTGGAATGGGCAAAACATAGCCATCCAAATTTGTTACGAAGATTTATTCGGCGAAGAGTTGGCACAAAGATTTATTGTTCAAAAAGAAAGCATTCCATCGCTATTGGTGAACATGAGCAATATTGCTTGGTTTGGAAACACGGTGGTTATTCCGCAGCATTTGCATATTGCACGTATGCGAAGCATCGAACTCAACCGCCCCACCATTCGTGCAACCAACTCCGGCGGCACAGCGATCATAGATGCCAGCGGCAAAATTCAGGCCGCCGCCAAGCCCTATACGCAAACCATTTTGGTGGGTAATGTGCCCGCCAGCGATGGCCGTGTGACATGGTTCGCCCAATGGGCAGGGCGCTGGGGCTTGCTGCCTATGTGGGTGTTTTGCTCAGTGATTGTTCTGAGTTTTGCAGTGATAGGCTCTAGTTTTGGGGCTGCGACACGGAGTCACTAAAATGGTGACTCACCTGAAGAAATTATGCTGACATTCCAACAAATTATTCTGCAACTGCAAAGCTATTGGGACAACCAAGGCTGTGCTTTGCTCCAACCATTGGACATGGAAGTGGGTGCCGGAACTTCACACACAGCCACTTTTTTGCGTGCTCTTGGCCCTGAGCCTTGGAAGGCGGCTTACGTTCAGCCCTCAAGACGTCCCAAGGACGGTCGTTACGGAGAAAACCCCAACCGACTGCAACACTATTACCAGTACCAAGTAGTGCTCAAGCCAGCGCCCTCGAACATACTGGAGTTGTATTTAGGTTCATTAGAAGCACTGGGCTTTGATTTAAAAGTTAACGACATCCGGTTTGTGGAAGACGATTGGGAAAACCCCACATTGGGTGCGTGGGGCTTGGGATGGGAGGTGTGGCTCAATGGAATGGAGGTCACGCAGTTCACTTACTTTCAACAAGTCGGTGGCATCGATTGCAAACCCATCACTGGCGAAATCACCTACGGCTTAGAGCGCTTGGCCATGTACCTACAAGGCGTAGACAATGTCTACAACCTGAAGTGGACAGATTCATTGAGTTACGGCGATGTGTATTTGCAAAATGAACAAGAGCAATCTGCCTATAACTTTGAGCACAGCGACGCAGCCTTTTTGTTTGAAGCCTTCGCAGCGCATGAAAAACAAGCGCTCTATTTGATGACGCAGACTTTGGCCTTGCCAGCCTACGAGCAGGTATTAAAAGCCGCTCATACCTTCAATCTGCTTGATGCGCGAGGCGCCATCAGTGTCACTGAAAGAGCGGCCTACATTGGGCGAATACGCAATTTAGCCCGCAATGTTGCTCAAAGCTATGTCAAAAGCCGTGAAGCGCTTGGCTACCCCATGGCGCCTAAAGAATGGGTCACTCATCTAACAGAAGCGGCCGTCTGAAATGAATCACAGTTTATTGATTGAGTTGCAAGCCGAAGAATTGCCGCCCAAAGCCTTGTTATCTTTATCTAATGCGTTTGCGCAAGGTATTTTCAGCAGCCTCACGCAACAAGGTTTGTTAGGCAGCGATTCGCAAGTGACGGCCTTTGCCACACCAAGGCGTTTGGCGGTTCATATCAACCAAGTGTCTGCCAAAGCTGCAGACAAGCTAATACAAATTAAGCTGATGCCGGTAAGCGTAGGCTTAGATACGCAAGGTAATGCCACGCCTGCATTATTGAAAAAATTGCAAGCACTGGGAATCGATGCTCTGCAACTTTCTCAGCTAGAACAAAAAATGGATGGCAAAGCCATGGCTCTGTTCATGGCGCAAACACAAGCTGGGGTGACTATTGAGCAAGGCTTGCAAGTGGCTTTAGACCACAGCATCAATCACTTGCCTATCCCAAAGCTCATGACTTACCAACTCGACCAAGGCTGCGCCATGCCGGGGTGGGATAGCGTCAGCTTTGTGCGACCTGTTCACCATCTGGTGGCGTTGTTTGGTGAGCAGATCCTTGCTATCAAAGCTTTGGGCTTGACTGCCGGTCGCAAAACACTGGGTCACCGTTTTGAAGCCAAGGTGGCGTCCATAGAAATCAACCACGCCGACCTTTATGAACAGACACTGCTGGAGCAAGGTGCAGTGATTGCCAGCTTTGACAAACGAAAAGCATTGATACAACAGCAGCTACTTCAAGTGGCTTTATCTGCAGGTGAAGGCTTAACGCCCATTCAAGATGAAGCCTTGTTGATGGAAGTGACGGGCTTGGTTGAAAAGCCCAATGTGTTGCTGTGCCAGTTTGACAAAGCTTTTTTAGAAGTGCCAGCAGAGTGTTTGGTGTTGACCATGAAGGCCAATCAAAAATACTTTCCGCTCCTTAACGCCAAAGGTGAATTAACACATAAATTTTTGGTGGTCAGCAACATCACACCGTCTGACCCCAGCGCTGTCATCACTGGCAATGAGCGGGTTGTACGTCCACGGCTTGCCGATGCGCAATTCTTTTTCAACCAAGACCGTCAACACACTTTAGCTTCCAGGCTTGATCGCTTGGCCAAAGTGGTCTATCACAACCAACTTGGCACACAGCAACAACGCATGTTACGAGTCAGCGCACTGGTCCAACAACTCTCAACTCTTTTAAGCACGGCAGAAGAGAAAGCCGATGCGTTGACAGCGGCGCAGTTGGCCAAAACGGATTTGCTGACCGATATGGTGGGTGAATTTCCAGAGTTGCAGGGCACCATGGGCGCGTATTACGCCTTGAACGACGGTCACTCTCAGCAAGTGGCGCAGGCTATTGAAGACCATTACAAACCACGGTTTGCCGGCGACAGTTTGCCGCGCAGCGATGTGGGCTGCTTGCTTGCTTTGGCAGACAAGTTCGAGACATTGACTGGTATGTTTGGTATCGGCAATTTGCCGACCGGCGATAAAGACCCCTACGCTTTACGCCGACAATCGTTAGGGGTGATTCGCATACTGCTGCGCTCACCCTTTGACGCAATTCACCTAGACCATTTGCTAGAGAGCGGCTTGGGCATTCTGGCCAAAGCATGTGAAATCGATGCTGACAAAGCAAAAACTGAGCTGTACCAATTCATCCTCGATCGCTTCGCCGTCAATTTAAAAGACCAAGGCTATAGCGCTTTTGAGGTAGATGCCGTGCTTGCATTGCGTCCCCAATGCTTGGGCGATGTACCTGCACGCATGGAGGCGGTCAGGGCTTTCGCTGCAATGCCGCAAGCCGAGGCCTTGGCCGCCGCCAATAAACGAATCAGCAATATATTGAAAAAATCACCTGAAGCTGACACCCGTCGGTTTTCAACTGCTCAACTGACACTGCCTGCAGAGAAAAACCTGCATCAGGCCATGGAGCAAAGTGTCAAGCAAGCCGATGCTTTCTACGCGCAAAAAAACTACACCGATTCATTGAAGGCCTTAGCCGGTCTAAAAGAGCCGGTCGACGCATTTTTCAACGATGTGATGGTCAATGACCCTGACGAAGACATTCGTCGTAATCGCTTAGGTCTGTTGAACAAACTCCACGACAGCATGAATCGCGTCGCAGATTTATCTCGCTTGGCAAACTGACAAGGCAAAACCATGCACACCCCACTGGTGATTTTGGACAGAGACGGTACAGTGAACCATGACAGCGATGACTACATCAAGTCGGCTGATGAGTGGGTGGCGCTGCCTGGAGCGATCGATGCGATCGCCAAACTCAACCATGCCGGCTGGCGAGTGGTCATCGCTTCCAACCAATCAGGCTTGGGGCGGGGCTTGTTTGATGTCGCTACATTGAACCAGATGCACGACAAAATGAACAAAGCCTTGGCCAAAGCCGGTGGTCGCGTCGATGCTATTTTTTATTGCCCACACACGCCGGATGAACACTGCCAATGCAGAAAACCACTGCCCGGCTTGTTCGAGCAAATTGGCGAACGCTTTGGCGTCGATCTCAAAGAGGTTCACGCTGTGGGTGACTCCTTGCGTGATGCACAAGCAGCTTCGGCCAGCGGCTGCATCCCGCATTTAGTTTTGACTGGCAAGGATGAACAGTTTGTCGACCAAACCTTGCCAAACACATTTCCTTTGCAAACACGAATTCACACCGATTTGGCCGCCTTCGCCGACTGGTTGCTGACACAAACCGTGGCGAAAAATTTAAACTACGCTTCAGCCGAGTCGTCCTGATGGCATTGCTTCGCTCATTGCTGCACATGCTGTGGATGCTGGCCACCGTCATTCCGGTGGCTTTTGCCATGTTGACAGCGGCGGCATTGCAATTAAGCAGCCATCGCTTGTACCGCATGGCTGTGTTTTGGTTGTCGCTGGCCATTGGTGGAGCCAAACATATTTTGGGCATACGCTATGAATTGCGTGGCCTAGAACATTTGCCTGCGGCTGGACAACCAGCCATTTTGTTGGTGAAGCACCAATCCACTTATGAAACGTTTTTGATGCCCGTTATCATGCCCAGCGACTTGGCCTATGTGTTCAAAAAAGAATTGCTCTATGTGCCATTTTTCGGTTGGGGTATAGGACGCTTGGACATGATTCATATTGATAGAAAATTGCGGAGTAAAGCATTTCAAAAAGTTGTCTCCCAAGGGCGCGATTTACTGGGCCGAGGCATTTGGGTCATCATGTTTCCTGAGGGGACGCGCATTGATCGCGGACAAGCAGGAACCTACAAAGCAGGTGGTACGCGCTTGGCGATAGAAACTGGTGTGCCAGTCATTCCTATCGCAGTCAATTCGGCACGCTGCTGGCCACGCAAGGCCTTGATCAAATACCCTGGCACTGTGACGGTGTCCATTGGCCCCATGATTGAAAGTACTGGTCGTCAACCTGAAGAGATGATGCAGCAGGTACAGCATTGGATAGAGAGTGAAATGCACCGACTCGATCCCGAAGCATATGCAGCTACTGCCACCTAAGCCATGACTGTATTTGTTCAGCTTGCACTAGATTGGTTAGGTGGCCACAGTACCCCAGAAGCCGCCAACACCTTTCCCGCCCAAGAGGCTTCTACAACTTCCTTTGCCTCTTCCTTTGTGCACCCATTGGCCAGCCGAAAAATTCAGTTACAGCAAACCACCATCGCTTATGCATTTCAGCGTGTCAAGCGCAAAACCATTGGCATGTCGGTAGGCGCTGATGGTTTGGAAGTGCGTGCCCCACGGTGGTCCACGGTGGCCAGCGTGGAGGCCGTGTTGTATGAAAAAAGCGATTGGATTTTGCGTAAGCTGCAAGAGTCGCAAGAGCGGCAAAAACAAATGCGCCACACCATCATCGAATGGCGCGACGGCGCCTCATTGCCTTTTCTCGGTGAGCAATGGGTTGTAAACTTAGACCCTGAGCATCAATCTCCTCATATCAGCGATCAAGGCACAACGCCGAAATGTTTGCAAGTGCCTCTTTCGCTTCATGCACAACCCGGGCAAATCCGTGACGCTGTGCAAGCCTGGTTGATGCAGCAAGCCAAGCTCAATTTCACGCGTCGCCTTGACCATTTCGCGCCGCAGTTAGGGGTTCAGTGGAAGCGTTTGTCGCTCAGCAATGCCAGTTCGCGCTGGGGTACAGCGTCGGCGGATGGCAGCATTCGCTTGAATTGGCGATTGATTCATTTCAAGCAAGATGTGATTGACTATGTGGTGGTGCATGAACTCAGCCATTTGCGCGTGATGAACCACAGCCCGCAGTTTTGGGAGACAGTGGGATCGCTGGTGCCCGATTACCAGCAGCGGCGCAATGCGCTCAATGATGAAGTGCTGCCTCTATGGGCTTGAAGCGAACCACGTTGCCCGCAACTCGCTCTAACTCCCCTCGGTACCAAAGCCAATGCAAATGTGCCAGTGATTCGCCGAGCGCGAAAGTGGTTTGGTGACCGTCTAGCTCACGCTTGAACAATACCGCCATGGCCTCGACAGCATTGAGGGCACTCTTTGCGCAAGCCTCTCTCAATTCTTGCAGTCGCTCGTCGTGGTGACGTGCCAGTTGCGCAATGCGTATATGCAGTCCACGGAAAGGTTTGCCATGCGAGGGCAGGCACAAGCAGTCGGCAGGCAGTGCATCAAATTTTTTCAGCGAGTCCAGAAACAATTGAAGCGGGTTCGACATTGGCTCAGAGTCGTACACATTGATATTGGTAGAGATGCGCGGCAACACCATGTCTCCGCTGATCAGCACATTCACAGACTCGCAGTAAAGCGCAATGTGCTCCGGCGCATGACCATGGCCACTGATGCAACGCCAAGGTTTGCCCCCAATCGTGACTGACAAGCCGTCATGCAAGCGCACAAAATGCTTAGGCAGGGCTGGCACCATGTGCATAAACTGAAAATTTCGTTTCGTGACAGCGCTCAACACATCTGCATCAATAACGCCGTGCGATTTTAAAAACGCCACGGCTTGATCGGCTTGCTGTGGGTTGGAGGGATGAATCAAAGTGTGTGCAGTGTGAAAGTCAGTGGCACTGATCCACAAAGGTACTTTCCAATAATCACACAACCAATGCGCAAGCCCCAAGTGATCAGGGTGCAAATGCGTGACAAACACCCGAAGCACCGGCAACCCCTCTAAGCTGTGGTCAAAAATGTGTTGCCATTGCTCTCTTGCACTGGCTTGGTCGAGGCAACAGTCCACAATTGCCCAGCCCTCTCGTCCTTCGTAGACATCGCGCAGCAGCCACAAATTGATATGGTTTAGCGCAAAGGGCAAGAACATGCGCAGCCAGTAAACCCCAGGAGCGACCTCGGTCATTGCGTTAGGCTGAGGCAAATGTTCCCCCAAAGGGTAGTCAAGTTCTTTTTCGTCAGCGTTCATGTTGTAGGGATTTTGCTTCATAATTGACGTTAACGTAAACGTAAACTGTCTACATGGCGACCCTCTACACCATCCGCGAATTGGCCAAAGAGTTTGATTTAACAACTCGAGCCATTCGTTTTTATGAAGACATGGGCTTGCTGCGCCCTGAGCGCCATGGCCCTGGGGGGCGCAATCGCATGTACAGCGCTCGCGAAAGAGCAAGGCTGCGCCTCACATTGCGAGCCAAGCGTTTAGGTCTGTCATTGACGCAAGCCAAAGACATCATTGACATGTACGACAGTCCCAGAGACACAGCGCCCCAATTAGAAAAATTTGTTGAAGTTTTGGCCAGTCATCGACAACAATTAGAGTCTCAGTTAGAGGAAATTCAAGCCAATCTGGATGAAGTCAAACAACACGAACGCGAAGCAAAGACATTACTGAACAAATACAACGCCAAAAGCAAACGCACCCCCCAAGTTGCTATTACCGAATGAAAACCACTGCCTATGTCTGACACCCTGAACAGTCTTTTTGCCAACAACCGCGAGTGGGCAGACCGCATGTCCAAAGAGCGGCCTGGCTTTTTTGAAAAACTTGCGAAACAACAGTCCCCTAAATACTTGTGGATTGGTTGCTCTGACAGCCGAGTACCCGCCAACGAGATCGTTGGTCTCGACCCTGGCGAGGTGTTTGTACACCGCAATGTGGCCAATGTGGTCGTGCCCTCTGATTTGAATGCCTTGTCGGTGATTCAATTTGCTGTGGAGCATTTGCGGGTTGAGCACATCATGGTGGTGGGGCATTACGGCTGTGGTGGTGTGATCGCAGCCGCAAGAGGCACACGCATTGGTTTGGTCGATAACTGGTTACGCCATGTGCAAGATGTGCGTTTACGCCATCGTCAGCGCCTGAACCATTTGCCGCAAGCCGAACTTGAAGATGTGTTGTGTGAAATGAATGTCTTAGAGCAAGTCGGCAACGTGGCTTTGTCGAATGTGATGCAAGACGCTTGGGCGAGGGGACAAAAAATTCAAGTGCATGGTTTGATTTATGGCTTGAGCGATGGCTTGCTCAAAGACTTGCACGTCAGCATGAGCCACTCAGGCGAGGTGGTGGATGTGTTTCGCAACGCCTTCAAACGATACCCACGACAACTCGCTGGCTAATAAATCCCGATATGAACGCGCAGCGACTCGACTCCGCATTGGCCTATGACATCGCCCAAGCGATGATGGATGGCTTTAATCGTCACTACCACTTATTTCGCAGCGAGTCTGCACAAGCCAAACACCGCTATGAAATCCAAGATTGGCACGGACAGCAACGTGCGCAGCGCGAACGCATCGAGTTTTATGATTTGCGCGTGAAAGAGTGTTCCAGTCGATTAGAAACCGAATATAAAGCCGGCGACCAGGCCAGCGAGGTGTGGCAGCAGGTGAAACTGCATTACATCGGCTTGCTGGTGGACCATTTCCAGCCTGAGCTAGCCGAAACCTTTTTTAACTCGGTGACCACCAAAATCTTGGACCGCAGTTATTTTCAAAACGATTTTATTTTTGTGCGCCCTGCGGTCAGCACCGAGTACATCGAAAACTCCGAACCGGACGCCAAACCCACCTACAAAGCGTGGTACCCCAGTGAGGACAATTTGCACGAAGTGATTGTTCGCATGATTGGCGACTTTGACCTAAAGAGACCTTTTGAAGACCTAGATCGGGACGCCCACGATATTTTGCGAAACGTCAAGCAGCGCTTGGGCCAAGCCAAGCTGCGAGCCAACTTTCAGGTGCAGGTGCTCTCTAGCCTGTTCTTTCGCAACAAAGGCGCGTATGTGGTGGGCAAGGTCATCAACGGCTTTCAAGAGATACCGTTTGCATTGCCCATTTTGCACAACGGCAGCAGTCAGTTGGTCATCGACGCGGCCTTGTTTGGCGAAGAAGATTTGCTTATTTTGTTCAGCTTCGCGCGGGCTTACTTCATGGTCGACATGGATGTGCCCTCGGCGTATGTGCAGTTTTTGCGCAGCATGATGCCACGCAAACCGCGTGCGGAAATCTACAACGCTTTGGGCTTGGCCAAGCAGGGCAAGACCTTGTTCTACCGCGACTTGCTCTACCACCAACGCCACAGCACCGATAAATTTCGCATTGCCCCGGGCATCAAGGGCATGGTCATGTTGGTGTTTGACCAACCCTCGTTTCCGTTTGTGTTCAAGATCATCAAGGACTTTTACCCGCCACAAAAAGACACCTCGCGTGAGCAAATTCAGGGCAAATATTTACTGGTGAAGCAACACGACCGCGTGGGGCGCATGGCCGACACCTTGGAGTACAGCAATGTGGCGTTTCCGCGTGAGCGTTTTGAAGACGAGTTGATTGCCGAGATTCAAAAATTTGCACCCAGCCAAATTGAGATCAACCGCCGTGCTGACAACGGCCAAGAAGAAGTGGTCATCAAACATGCTTACATCGAGCGGCGCATGATCCCCTTGAACATTTATTTGCAAGAGGCTTTTGATGCAGGCTTGGACGATGTGAGAGCCAAAAGCCAAATGGAACGTGCGGTAGTGGAGTATGGCAACGCCATCAAAGATTTGGTGGCAGCCAATATATTCCCAGGCGATATGTTGTGGAAAAACTTTGGGGTGACACGCCACGGCAAGGTGGTGTTTTACGACTACGATGAAATCGAGTACATCACCGATTGCAACTTTCGCCGTGTGCCTGCACCACGCAACGAAGAAGACGAAATGTCGGGCGAGGTTTGGTACCACGTCGGCCCCCACGATGTCTTCCCCGAAACCTTTGGCCCGTTTTTGCTGGGCAACCCCAGCGTTCGCGAAGTATTCATGAAGCACCATGCAGACTTGTTGGACGCTAGTTTTTGGCAAGGCCACAAAGAAAAAATCAGCGATGGCCACGTACACGATGTGTTTCCGTACGAGGCTGACAAACGTTTTCAAATCCAACGCGCTGCTTTAGGCGCATCCCTTTAATTTTTTTCAGGAGCATTTCATGTCAGACCCCATCGTTATCGTCAGCGCCGCCCGCACCCCCATGGGCAGCTTCCAAGGTGATTTTTCTGCCCTCTCCGCCCACGACTTGGGTGGCGTTGCCATTGCCGCTGCCGTTCAACGTGCAGGCATTGCGCCCGACGCCGTCACCGAGGTTTTGTTTGGCAATTGCTTGATGGCTGGCCAAGGCCAAGCACCTGCCCGTCAAGCCGCTTTCAAAGGGGGTTTACCGCAAAGCGCAGGTGCAGTGACTTTGTCCAAGATGTGTGGCTCGGGCATGCGAGCCGCCATGTTTGCGCACGATATTTTGAGCGCTGGCAGCCAAGACGTGATGGTGGCCGGCGGCATGGAGAGCATGACTAATGCACCCTACTTGATGCTCAAAGGTCGAGGTGGTTACCGCATGGGACACGACAAAATTTACGACCACATGATGCTCGACGGCTTGGAAGACGCTTACGAAGCAGGTCGCTCCATGGGCACCTTCGGGGAAGACTGCGCTGCTAAATACAACTTCAGCCGCGATGCACAAGACCACTTTGCCATGACCAGCGTGGAGCGTGCCAAGGCCGCTACCGCATCAGGCGCTTTCGCCGCTGAAATCACATCCGTCACGGTGAAAGACCGTGCGGGTGATCGCGTCATCAGCATCGACGAAGGTCCCGGTAAGGTCAAACTCGACAAAGTCAAAACCTTGAAACCTGCCTTCAAAAAAGACGGCACTATCACAGCCGCATCCAGTTCATCGATCAATGACGGTGCTGCCGCTTTGGTGATGATGCGTGAGAGTACAGCCAAGAAATTGGGCTGCACACCCTTGGCACGCATTGCCAGCCACGCTACATTTGCACAGGCTCCCGAGTGGTTCACCACCGCCCCCGTAGGTGCCACACAGCAAGCTTTGGCACGTGCTGGTTGGAAGGTGAGCGATGTGGACCTGTGGGAAGTGAACGAAGCATTTGCGGTGGTGCCCATGGCGCTGATGCATGAACTGAAAGTACCGCACGAGATTGTCAACATCAACGGCGGCGCTTGCGCCTTGGGTCACCCCATTGGGGCGTCGGGTGCTCGCATCATCGTCACCTTGCTGCATGCCTTGAAAGCCAAGGGTCTGAAAAAAGGCTTGGCCACCTTGTGCATAGGTGGTGGCGAAGGCACGGCCATGGCTTTGGAGTTGATTTAATTCAACAACAAGGACCGACCATCGTACAAATTGGCTTGCATGGGCACCACATAGCGGTGCGACTGGGTCAAAACCTGCATCAAGCCGGGGGTGCGATTGAAGCGGATGGCGTTTTCACACCCCTGAAACGCCACTTGTAAATGACACAAACAGTCCACTTCTTGTTGGCTAGACAAATGGCCGATGAAGAAATTTTCGGTTTGCGCCAATAAATCGGGGTTGATGGTGGTGGGCGACTGGGTTGCATAGGCAATGCCAATGTGAAACTTCGCCCCCTCTTTGGCAAAGCGGGCATACACATGCGTCATGGCTGTGTCTTGCAGGGGGAAGATGGTGTGCGCTTCTTCAAAGTAAATTTGTACATACCGTCCCACTAAGGCGTTGAGTTTGAACTTGTATTCTTGTGCGGAAAAAATCGCCAGACACAGTTTTTGCGCAAAGTAGCGCACCACGCGGTCGGGTGCATTACTCAGATCGATGATCACCGTTTTCCCTTCATCCAAGGTTGACAGTATGTGCAGCGTGAAGTCTTCGGCGATAGGGCTGTGGTAAGGCAGGCAAGTGCGTAGCTGGTAAGGCCCTTGGCCACCTTCTGCGCACAAAAACCGCATCAAGATGTCTTCCTCGCTGTCAAACAAGGAACGGCTGTGCTGCATCAGGTTAGGGTCGTTGGTATAGGTCAGGCGAAAGCGTGCCATGGTGTTGAGTTCGCTCAGCAGTGTGGCCATATTGTGGGGCAGCGCGGGTGCGAGGTGGTTGTGAATCGCTTGGTAAGCAGCTTGGCGCAAACCCACTGCAAAGCCTGGGTTGAATGTCGACACATAGCCCAAGGCTACAAGCCAAATGCGGATGCGTTCGCTATCAAATGTAAATCCTGCAGCGTCGAGTACCGCCCACAGCAACATGACCTTGCGCAAATGTTTGTGGCGCGTGGTTTCATTATCTTGTGGGGCTGGAATCAGGCTGGGTATGCGACACGTCAACATGCTGCGCATGAGGTCGGACTCGGCCACCGACTGGGGCAGCAACTCTTTGAAGACTTCTAAAGTTTGATCGGGGGCTTGGAAGAAATTAAAGCGCAGCAGTTTGCCGTTGGCGTTGCCCTGTCGCTCTGTTAAAAAATAGGCGATGCAGCGCTCTGGGTTGTGCGAGGCCAGGGTGATTTCCCCCTCGGGTGGATTGGTGTTGGAGTATTCACCGCTTACATCAAACAGCAGCTGACCCACGTTTTGGGTGTCGCGGGTGTAGTCCAACATGCCTTGGGCAATGAGCTTGACCACATTGGATTTACCCAAACGGGTTTTACCCAGCATGGCGGTGCGTTTGGTCACCACATCTTGCATGGCTATGCGCGTGGGTATGGCGTGTTTGCCCCAGTCACTTTGCTCGTTGTAGCGTAGCCGACCGAAATCTAACAAACCTTGGTGAATCAGCGTACCGTTGACCAAGCCTTGCAACACCTTGGGCGTGGGTGCATACAAGCGAAAAGCGATAGCCGGTTTGTTCAAACTGATTTGGCTGGTGAAGCCCCAAGGCGCATCAGGGTTGGGTGCTTGGTTAAAACTGCCCAGCACTGCGCAGCGCAGCCAGTTGTCTTCACCGGGCGTGGTTTCCCAGTCTTCCACCCGCAGCACCACCAATTGGTTGAGCATCATGGTCACAGTTTGGCTGGTGTCAGCGGGTTGGTTGCTGGCCTCGGTGGCCAGCATCACCAAGAACTCGTTTTGCGACAAAGGATGGGTGGACAGCGCTGCGTCATGCACACTGCACCACACATGGCGAAACGCCAGCTTGGAGCAGGTGCCTAAGTGCGGCAGGCGGTCGAGGTCATCAGCAGTAAATCGCAACCCTTCTTGCAAAGGCGCAGCCCGCAGATGCACCAATGGGGTGACGGCTTGAATCATGGTGCTGTGTTATTTACTGCTGGCTGGCGGGGGTTGGTAAAGGTTTTGCATGGCTAAAATGCTCTCAAGGCCTTTCAAGGTGGTGCCCAAGCCGTCTTGGCCTTGCTTCATACCATGTGCACTGAAATCGTTTGGACTCATGTTGAACCTCCGTGTCGTGGCGCTGCCCTGAAAGACGTGGAAGTGGAAATAGCCAAGGGGAAAAATAGGATCGTTTACTTTGATGCACTTGTCGAATGAATAAATGGAACTGGATATACCGGGGGCCGGAACATTTGCGAGCCAATGGACGTTGGTGCGGTGTAAAACATGCTGACCTTGTGATCTTGGTTATGAATTTTTCAGGCTTTACCGACTCGAGCGTCGAATTCCAGACCGCGTGACCACGGTACACGCAGGGGCGGGAGCAGAAATCAATGAGGTTTTGGTTTGGAAGAAAGGGTATCCCCAAAGATCTAATGGTCCACCAGTGCGAGTTTGAATCCCTCCGGCGAGACGTAACCCTATGAAAGTGCTCGATGATTCATAAGGCGCACCCACACCGGGTAGTGCGCCGGAATCAAGAGGTATCTGAGTAACATTTTTAGGCCAAGAAGGGCCATTTTGAGTGAACTCCAGCGCCATATGGATCGAAAAAGAGTCGCATCTTGTAGATTTATTGGGACTTTGAAATCTAAAACTCACGGTAATAAAGTTACTAGGGACTGCCCACGCAGAGGTTGCATTGTCCATGAGGATAGTGCAACCTTTGCTACTAGACATACCTATTGTTAATTTCGAAATAACACCAGAATTTAGCCGGTTATTCAATAAATTAGTGTCATATAAATTCGCACCATTTTTATCTGTGCATCCCACTCTTTCGGCATAACAACGTGCAGGCGCGCTGACCACTGTGAATGGCTGAGTTGACCTTAACACCAGCAGCTTACTTGAAGTTAAATCCAATATTTCAGGGGTGAAAATTGATACTGTATAAAAAAAATCGAGATTCTCCGTTGTAAAAGTTGTATTGACGCAGTTGGAAAATGTCATGGTAGATTCCATTTTCCCGATGGATACTTCTTCAGAATTTTCCGCCTTCGAATTGTTAAATGTGTATGCGGTCTTTAAGGGTGTTTTGATGTCAACTGTGGGAGGGTCGCAAATACCATTAGCCTGGCTATCCAAAGATATGCAGCAAATAGCCAATACAAATAGCCATGCTGAAGAACGAATGATTTGCTTCATGCGGTTTGCGATGCATAGGTGATGAAAAGTAGTCATAGTTCATGAGCCAAATAGAAAGGTCGTGCCACCATTGCTACTGCTTTTGGTGATGGTGGGCTCACCGATCTCGCAAGCTGCAGCCGTTTTTTTAAATTTATCCTCAGCATAAATTTGGACCGAAAATGAGATCTGGCAGATGCAAAAAATATGAAGACGACTAAAACTTTCATTTTTATCGCCCCCATCAATTGGCTTTGCAGCGCACTTCAGCTGCATTTTGTATGGCCATGATCCCTGAGATGCCGCGGTTACTGGCGCTGGGGTTTTTGGCATCCATGTAAAGAATGGGGTTGTCCAAAGAGGTTTTGCCGCCCACGCCATACAGCTTGCCTTTGCCCGCGGTGTCGAGGGCCAGCTCCAAGGACATGAAACCGTCACCGCCCAGGGACGAAATGGCGGTATTGAGTTTTTCAAAGCGCGCCATTTTGAAGAAGCTACCGATATCGGCGTCGGCAAAAGGCTGTGAATTGAAGGTCAGGCTTTTGAGCTGCGGCATGGCGCAACTCAGGTTGTTGGTTGGTGTCACCAAAACGCCATCGCACCATTTTTGAATGCTCGTGGCATAAGCGGCTGGGGCAGCATTGGGCGTGGTGGTGCAGGGGGACTTGGTGGGGTCGCAAGTGTTGGCATACGGGCGGTTCACGGTGCTGAGCGTGGACCATAAAAAACTGTCTTGAAAGCTCTTGTCCAGCACGCCCAGTTTTTGCAGCTCGGCCACGGTGGGCTGCATCACATTGGCGGGGTTCAACACCCCGCTGGCGCTGCCGGTGGTGAAAGCGCAATTGATGCTTGAACTGATGGCTGATGGCGTGTTGCCTGCGGTCAGTCGCACCGAGGAGCATTCGGTCGGGATGATTTTCAAATCGTCATAAAAGCTCAGCATGTACTTGCCCACGGCGTCATTGACCGTCAAAAAATACCCAGCTTGCGCTTTGGCTGTATTGAACTCGGTATCGCGGGTTTGGTTGTACAAATAACCAATCGACACCATGGCGGCCAGGGCAATGGCCAAGCTGAGTTCGAGCAGGCTGAAGCCGTTTTGAGATTGCTTGGTTGGGTTCATTTAAAAATTCCTTGGACGGGGTTGCGGATGCCTGACTGCAAAGACATGGTGGTGGAGAAAAAAGCCAGCATCATGGTGGCCAGCAGCACGCCGCAGATCACCATCAATGCGTTATTGAGTTGCTTGGCACGTTTTTCGATGCGCAAAATCATGCGGTCGATGGAGCCCACGCCGATATGGATAAAGGCCTCGATGGGGTTGCTGCGCTCGGAGGCGTCTTGGATGCGGTCTTCCATCTCTTGATCAAACAAACCGGTGGAGAAGGCTTGACCAAAGGTACCGTTACTGGGCTTGGACAGGTTGATGAGGATTTGCCGAATGTGCCACTTGCCCCAAGGCGAGCTGTGCTTGTAGGTGCGTTCCAGCGATGAACGCAGAGATATGCCCGAGCGCATCAGCGAGGCCAGCGAAATCATCATCATCGAGCTGGCGTAATCGCGGTACAGGTTGAGCGGCAGCCATTTGTCCAATTGCTTGCGCACTGGGCCTGTCCAGCGCGGCAGGCTGTAAAACAGCGCCACAAAAAACGCCACCACAGTCAGCCCCACATAAATGCCGTAATGGGTGATGAACTGCGACACCGCGTAAAGGCCTTGACCCAGCGGTGGCCAGTTGCTGGCAGGCGAGAGCTGGGTCAAGATGGGCACGGCGTTCACCGAAAACCCCGTCAACAAAGACGCAAACATCAGCAACAAAACAAGGGGGTAGGTGACGGCCTTGCGCATGGTCACCGCCATGGCGTCGGTTTTGTGCACGGTCTCAGACAAAAACATCAAGCCGTCGGCCATGGTGGCGTCGCCGGCGGCTTGGGTGGCGTCGATCATGGTCAGCTCGGTGGTGGAGGCAATACCACGCAGCGCCTCTGACAAAGATCCACGTTCCAGCCCTTTGAGCATTTGCAGGTACATGGGGGCGCTCAAAGGTGTGCGCTGCTGCGCCCGCGACTCCAGTTTGCGAATCGTGGTGAACAAGGGCACACGGTCTTTCAAGGTGGAGGCCAGGTCGTAGTAAAAATCGGCTCGGCGCTCGTGCAATTCGCGCTTGGCAAACCAAACTGGGATGGACATGACCAACTGTTTCATGCGGCACCCCGCATGACCGCCAGTTGGCGTGTGCGCGCAATGACGGCGGGAGAGCCAAAGGTGCGCTCGAAGTGATAGGGGTCGATGTGGCCTTGCGACATGTCGTACAAGGCGTGGCCCCAAGCTTCTTTGCCCAGCATGTCCTCTTGGTCAAACGCGGCTTGGCGCAAGCCTAGCCAGTGGTTGCGGGCCGCAAAGTCGTTGCCTTGGTGCAGCAAGCCCAGCAAGCTGTTGTCCAAGGGCAGCACCTCGGCGCACACCTTCACACCTTTGACGCCTGAATGGTCGTAGTTGGCCGCCTCAATGCCAGGTACTTGGCAGCGCGTACAGCCCATGTCGCTGGCGCAGCGCAACTGGGCCACATCCAAGGCAAAGTATTTTTCGTATTCCACCAAGGTCTGTACTGGCAAGGCAGAAATGGCGGGCACTTTGCAATGCTCGCAGTTGAGCGGCATGAGCACTTGGTAAACCAACAGCGACAAAAACTCCGCATTGCACACGTCTTCGCGCATCAAGCCGATGTGCTGCGAGGTCAGCCGCGACACAATGCCCAGCGCCGAGGTGGCATGCACCGTGGTTAAAAGTTTGTGGCCGGTTTGGATGGCGGCATGGGCCATTTGCCCCGAGATGCGGTCGCGGATTTCTCCAAACATGCCCACATCGGGGTCCATGCGCAAAAACGCCATCATGGCCGACTCAAAGGGGTTGTGGGTGCTGCCCTTGGCTTGTCGCTGGATGGAAAAATGCGACACCCCCGGCACGATGTATTCCACCGGGTCTTCAATCGAGATGATCTTGCGCTGCCCTTGCGAGGCCAGCATCGACAGCAACGCCGACAGCGTGGTGGTTTTGCCAGAACCCGTGATGCCGGCGATGAACACGCCGCCCCACGCTGATTGGGTGGTTTCGCGCAGCTGCTCGATTTGCCACGCGGTGTAGCCCAGTTTGTCGATTTGCGGCAACTTGGCGTGGCTGACCTTGCCGGTGCGCAAGATACGGATGGTCACATCAAAGCCGCCCACGCTAGGGTGGCTTTGGTAGCGCAGTTGCAGTTTTTGTCCATGCACTTCCATGGGAATCATGGCTGACTGGGGCAGGCCTGCGTTGAAAGCCACCTCTGAGCTAGAGCCCTCTTGCGACAACACGGTGTAGCCCGCCGCAATGCCGCTGATCACCATGCGCGAGGGCAGGTGCTTGACCAAGCGCATCAAGCCGTCCAAGCGCACCCGCAACAAAGTGATGTCGCCGCGCACCTCGAAATGGATGTCGCTGCTGCCCAGTTGCAAGCAATGCGCCACGATGCCATTGAGCCAGCCTAAAGGCGCTGAGTCTTGGATGATTTTGGCGATAGTTTCGCGTTCGTGCGCTTGGGCTTTTTGTGCTTTCAGTGAGTCTTTTTCATGAACATGCTCTTGCAACACGGTTTGCAAAATATCTGGCGCGCAGGTGAATGCGCCGGCAAAACTCAGCTGCAAGCGCTTGCCTTGTTCAATCAGGTTGAACCAGCCCGTGCTGCGGTACTCGCTGGGCAGGTATAGCACGATGAAGCGGTTGTTGTCGGTGCCCAGCGCCATCATGCTGGCCAGTTGCGCCTTGGGCAGGGTGAGCTGCGGTTTGTCGCCATGCGAAAGCACGCTGTTGAACACGGGGATCTGTATGTAGTCGTCGATGTGGTTGCGCTTGACCGTCACCGGCTCGCTGCTGAGCTGGGTGGTGGGGGCGTTGGCGGTATCGAGGTGGGGAGCGGGTTTCATTGCAGACCTGGGGGCGAAGGTGGCTGTGCTTGTGGGAGCGCTTTATCAGCTTCTTGCAGCAACTGGGTTGGCATGATGTTGGTGAGGTCTTGCATCAAGGCCAGTTCAGAGTTGCTAAGGCTATGCTGTTTGCTTGGAGCGTTGGTGCGGGTCATGGGCAGACCCGCGGCATAGCGCTCTAGGCTGGTGCCGGGCAAGGGGGCAGGTAAAAACAGCTTGTTTTTTTTGGCATCGACTTTGGGATCGCTGGACACTAAATACAAACCATTGGGACCATAGCGCTCTACCAGCCAAGGGCCAATCTCGCGCTCACCTTCATGCAAACGCAGAATGTGTACCGACTCTTTGTAAATAATCTCGGCGACCAGTTGGTTGTTGACGCCCGTGATCGTCCACAGCAACGGTGGTGTGGATGCCACGGGGGGTGGTGAAGGGGTAAAAGGCTCGACGGGCCCACGTTTTTTAATGACTATCGCCACCTTGGGTTCGGGCGGTGGGTTGAGGGTGAGTTCTTGCTTGCGCTTGGCTTGGCCGATCATGTCGCCTAAAGTTTTGGCGTTCGGAGTTTGTGCCTGCGCGCCATCCATACACAGGCTGCACAGTACGATCAGCAAGGCCTTATGGGGTGTTGTCTGAGCGGACATAGTAGTTTCCGGTCAACTGGTAGGTGACACCCAAAGTGGTTTTGAACAGCGTCACCGTGGCGTAGGGCGGTACCACCAAGTCGGACGCCAGGGTCAGAGGCAGTTCAGCTGTCCATGTACCTTTGAGCAAGGGTTGTTTCAAGGCGGCGGCATCCGTACCGGACACCCAGACTTGGGGTTTTTCCACCTGCACATTTCGACCCCCCAACAGGCTCAGGTCTTGCAGCCATGAAGAAACGCCGCGAAAGCCTTCGACTGCTGGTATCAAGTCGGCGGTTTTTTCATAGCTGCGCTCGACCGTTTTGGGTGGTGTGGTGTGGCTGGTTTGCAAGTGGTGGGTAAGAGCATCTTTGTCCACCGGCAAGTGTTGCGCGATGCTCGCGTGTAAGGGCAATTTGGCAAAAAAATCATCCACGCTGCCGTACTGGCGCTTCCAGTCGGCGCTGCACACCTCGGCTTTGCACTCGACTTGGGTCAGCGCCCAACCTTGGTGCGACAGCGGTAATTCGGTGCTCAGTTGCACCCATGCTTGGTAAAGCGCTTGGCCTTGCAGCGACAAGGCTTGCACCTGTTGCGCTGCTTGTTGGTTGTAAGCCGGGTTGGGGTCAGGCGCCACGGGGGCGGGCAAGTTGGCCTGCATGGCGTCGCGGTCTTGGAGTTGCCAGTAATAAATGCCGCCCACGCAACCCAGCATCACCACCAAGCCAGCGCCCAGCAGCATCAGCGCTCGCAAGCTGGGAATTTTTTTCAGTCGTGATTCAGCGCTGGGTTGGTCGAACACGGTTTGGGCGCTGAGCCGCTCTTCGTTGGCCAGCAGGCCCAGGTCACCCACACGGCGTACTACCTCGCCTTGTTGAATGGCCTCAAACTCTTCGATCAGGTCTTGTGCTTCGGCCAAACTCCCGATGAAGTCAAACCCAGGCAAGGGGCGGCGGTTGTTCAAAGCCACCACTGCCACACGCTGCTCGGCCATGCCAAACACAAACAACTCTAGGCCGCCGTTGCTCCACTGACTGGCCAAGTGCAGGGCCGCCGAGTGCATGGGCTGGCGGGCCTGCTCAATGCCGCTGCACAAACCCACCACGTCTTGCAAACCGCTGGAGACATACCACTGCATGCCTTCGCGGCGCATCTGCGACAAGGTGGAGCGCACCAGTTTTTCGGCTGGCTGCAGCATGCGCCACTCCATGCCCAACACGAAGCGATGTTGGTCAAAGCGCACCCATAAAGCGTTTTGGTTCATGGTGCTATTGGTCTAGCAAGCGGGGGGTGATGAGCACCACGGTGGTGGTGCGCTCTTTGGTGCCTTTGCGAGAGCCGGGCAGATTTTGAACCAAGGGGCCCACCTGCTCGCTGTTCAAGGCCTCAGCGTCAAAGCCGCTGAGCACAATGGTTTCGTTGGACTTGGCCACCAAGCGCTGCAGCACCCCAAAGTTGGCGATGCTGGGTTGCTGGATGGTTTGCAAGCTGGCGCCGCTGCCCGAGTTGAAGGAGGTCAGCGATTTGAGCGAACTCAAGGACAAACCGCATTCGACCAGCACATGGTTGGAGTCCAGCAAGATGGGTAGCAAGGTCAGCGAAAAACCAGTGGTGATTTCACCTGGCGTGAGGGTGGCACCACCATAGGTGTTACCGGTGCTGCCCACGGTGTTGATGATGGTGGGCGTGACCGATTTCAAATAGCTTTGCGTGGTTTGGCTGCCCACCGGCACGGGTTGGCGGTTGACGGTGGTGACCACGGTAGAGTAGGCCGAGCTGACCCGCCCGAACCTCTTCAGCGCTTGGAACAGCAATTGGTTGGTGGCCCCCGCGGTATTTCTCAGAACCAAGCCGACGTTGGCGGCCGCGCTGGCGCTGACGACGGGGGTGGGTCCTCGGATTTGCAGCTGACCCAAGCGCATGGTCTCGGAAACATAGCTCCAGTCGATGCCCGATTGAAATTCGTTGCTCAGCGTGACTTGCAAGACCTCTACCGTCATCGCCACTTGGCGCATCAGGTTTTGGTTCAAGTTTTGGATGTATTGTTCAATCGCTTCGACATTGCGAAAAGAGTCACGCACGGTGACGGTGCCGGTATTGGGGTCAATCACCAGTTTGCCGCTGACCGACACCATGTTGGCGAGGTTTTTCTCTATGCCAGTCCAGATGTTGATGTCGCTGGAACTGGACGACGAAGCCGTTCCGCCGCCTGTGGAGGTCAGGCTGAGAGAAGATGACAGCTTCAAACCGCCGGGCAAGGTTTTCACTGCAATAGTCCGCGATACCACGCGGTAAAAGCGAATACGCCCCGATTCGTATGACCAGCGTAGGTCTGAACGCAGGGTCACGTGGTTGAGCAAACCCGCCAAGCTGCCTGAATAGTTCAGTTCTATATCGTTTTGGGTGGTGGGGTCGGTATTGGCGCTCAGGCGGTTACCTCCAGCGCGTTGCACACTTTCCAAAATGGATTTATCGCTGGGGGGGGCAAAAGCGGTGGGAATCGCGTTGGCGGTGGGTGTGGGTGCGGCAGCGGTTGGGGTTGCTTGAGCCATGCCGATGGGCACAAACATAGAGGAAGGCATGGTGGCGTCAGAGGCCACATTGACCGGAATTTCAGTCGTACGCTCAATCAACTCGGCAATGCTTTTGATGCTGTGTTTGCCAGGGATGCGCAGCGTGACCGAGGCAATATGGTTGGGCAGCATTTCGCTGCGGTCTAAGGGAATGGAGTGAGAGGTGAAGCGCGGTGTTTGGCTGTTGACCACCGAGGGCGTGGGTCCTGGGTAGTTGCGCAGCAAAGCATTGGCTTGTTCGTTGCGTTTGCTGATGTCTTCGTGCGACGAGGCGATATGGTTTTCAAACCGTGACAGGACACAACCGCTGAGCAACAAGAGGCAGCACAGTCCCCACGCGGTGGTCAAGCGAAGCAAAGGTGTTGTCATGGTGGTTTCAGCGTGCGAAGGGGTCTTGGTGGCGAATGATGCTGATGACGCGGGTGGCGTCGTTCATCACGGCCTGCAAGGGAAAGTCGGTGCTGGCCAAAGAGTTCATCACCAACTGAATGGCAGCCGTGAAGCTGCCTTCGATACTGATTTGCGCTTGGATGGGGAAGTCACGTTCGGCTTCCCACATCAGCTGCCAGTTAGCCATTTGCGCCCAGCGGCTGATGCTGTGGTAGAGGGTTTTGTCTTGGGTTTGCAAAGACCAAATGGACGAAGGCTCGTCCTCTGGTAGTCGCACGGCGCTGGTTGCGCCTGTAGGGTTGGGGAGTGTGGGTTTGGCTGACTTGGCCCACTCTATCGATATCTCGAATTCGTCAGCCGGTGCTTGTGCGCTGAGTTCTTTTTTCTTTTCGCCAGAGCCACCTGCCTTGGGTTTGTCAGGTATGTCTGGTTTGATGGAAGGGGCAGGCCCTGAAGTTTTGGCGCCAGCTTGCAAGGGCGCGATGATGAACAGGCCTTGAGAGGCGGTGATGCCAAAGCGCTTGTGTTGCAAGGCTTGGGTAAACATGTCCCAGGCCACCAACGGTGTCACCGCTTGGCTGCTTTGCAGCGTGAGCAAGCCTTCCACCCGCGTGTCCACCACCACTTGACGACCTGTCATCGCACCCAAACTGCGGGCCACGGTGGCGATGTCGCTGTTGATGAACTGCAACCAGACCATGCCACTCACCGCGGTGGTGGGGGTCAGACCCGATGCGCTTGGTGCACCTGCTTTTCCACCCGCGCCCCCTGCTGCTTCTCCCTTGGCACCAGCAGCAGGTGTCCCTGCAGGCGTGGCGCGAAAGGGCACGATCTGCGCTTGCGCACCTGGCGCCACCTGCGCCAAGGTTTGCCAGCACATGCCCGACGCGAGCATTGCTGCCAGGAGTAAACCGTGCGAACCAGGGGTGAATCGCATGGAAGTTTAGGGTTTGACAAGGAAGGACATACCCACCGCATCTGCGCCATTACATTGCCTACCAATTGCGGCTGCATCTACAGCAGCCCCTGAAGTTTTAACTTTGTCTAGTGCCGTTGTTGGTGGGGTGTTGAAGGTAGCAGTGGCTGTACCGCTGATGGCCGTACTTACCCAAACTGAATATGCTAATGGAGCTAAGCTGGCAGCAATATCGGTACATATTTGTTTTGGAATGTTGGTTAAAGAATAGATGGCACCTTTGGCTGCGTCCACGCCATCCAATGTGGATGCATTTGCTTCTACAAATTCTCTGCCACCAAATTGATTGGTGATCGTTGTGCCTGATACACGACCAGAAGGAAATAAACCCATGCCGATTGCACCGCTAGTGGTGATACTGCTTGTACCCACGGTGACAAAAGACTGTAATTTTGCTAAACCTCGACCTGCGTCCTCGATTTGGCTATTGGCTTTACCGCTAGTTAGCACAGAGTTGACAGCTACTAATCCAGAAACTATCAAAATCGCAATAATGGTCAGCGCAATGGACAGTTCAACAATGGTGTAACCACCCTGCTGAGGCTTGGCGACTATGAGCTTTGTTTCATTCATTAGAATCTCCTAAGGTTTAAAAAGTGTTAATCTGATAAAATAATTAATACCTATTAATCATTTAAAACTAAATATAACCTATAAATAGCTAAAAAATACAAATTTTTAGACTAATTGTTATTTATTAACGACTTACGAAATTTTTTTAATGTAATTCAAGGAACCAATCCTTGAAAATAGGTGGTTTGATTGACGTTCACGTCAACGTCAACTAAAGTCGCCGCTTTGACTTTGACGGCCCGCCATGCCTGCTCTCACATCTTCCTTGTCCCCCCGCGCTGCTGACTTTGTGGCCAATGCCCAGACCATGCAGGCCATGGTGGACGACTTGCGTGCCCAGTTGCAGGCCAGTGCCTTGGGCGGGGGCGAGGCCGCAAGGGCCAAGCAGCTGGCGCGGGGCAAGCTGCCGCCCCGCGAGCGGGTGGCTTTGTTGCTGGACCCGGGCACGCCATTCCTAGAGTTGTCGCCCCTGGCCGCTCTGGCCATGTACCCAGACCGCGACGGCAGCGACAGCGCACCCTGCGCTGGCCTGATCGCCGGCATTGGCCGCGTGAGCGGCGTGGACTGCATGGTGGTGTGCAACGACGCCACGGTGAAGGGCGGCACCTACTACCCGATGACGGTGAAAAAACACCTGCGCGCCCAAG
>CAMATW010000035.1 GCA_945861305.1 Bordetella parapertussis
CGTTTCCGCCAAAACTTGCTGGGCAAGCGCGTGGATTACTCAGGCCGTTCAGTCATCACCGTGGGTCCAACCCTCAAGTTGCATCAGTGCGGTTTGCCCAAGTTGATGGCGCTAGAACTCTTCAAGCCCTTCATCTTTAGCAAACTTGAGTTGATGGGCATTGCCACCACCATCAAAGCAGCCAAGAAGGAAGTCGAAGCCGGCACTCCTGTGGTGTGGGACATCTTGGAAGAGGTCATCAAAGAGCATCCCGTGTTGCTCAACCGTGCACCTACTTTGCACCGTTTGGGCATACAAGCTTTTGAGCCTATCTTGATCGAAGGCAAAGCCATTCAACTTCACCCCTTGGTGTGTTCAGCCTTCAACGCCGACTTTGACGGGGACCAAATGGCGGTGCACATCCCCTTGTCGGTGGAAGCGCAAATGGAAGCCCGCACTTTGATGCTGGCCTCCAACAATGTGCTTTTCCCCGCCAACGGCGAACCCTCTATCGTTCCTTCGCAAGACGTGGTGCTGGGCTTGTACTACACCACCCGTGAACGAATTAACGGCAAAGGCGAAGGTTTGGTGTTTGCAGACATTGGTGAAGTGCAACGCGCACTCGACGCCGATGTGGTGGAGCTCACCGCCAAAGTCACTGTTCGCATGACCGAGTGGGCCAAAGACAAAGAAACCGGTGAATTCTCTACCAGTACCTCCCTTGTGGAAACCACTGTGGGCCGCGCCCTGTTGTCTGAAATCTTGCCTAAAGGTTTGCCTTTTAGCAATCTGAACAAGGCGCTGAAGAAGAAAGAAATCTCCAAGCTCATCAACACCTCTTTTCGCAAATGCGGTTTGAAAGAAACGGTGGTGTTTGCCGACAAGTTGTTGCAAAACGGTTTCCGTTTGGCAACCCGTGCGGGTATTTCTATCTGTATCGATGACATGTTGGTGCCGCAAGAAAAGCACGCCATCATCGAGAGCGCAGAAAAAGAAGTCAAAGACATTGAGCAGCAATATGTATCGGGTCTGGTGACTTCGGGTGAGCGCTACAACAAAGTGGTCGACATCTGGGGCAAAGCGGGTGACGCGGTATCCAAGGTGATGATGGATCAACTCCGCAAAGAAAAAACCATTGACCGCCACGGCAACGAGGTCGAGCAAGAGTCTTTCAACTCCATCTACATGATGGCCGACTCAGGTGCGCGTGGTTCTGCCGCCCAAATTCGCCAGTTGGCGGGTATGCGTGGTTTGATGGCCAAGCCTGATGGCTCCATCATTGAAACCCCGATCACCGCGAACTTCCGCGAAGGTCTGAATGTGTTGCAGTACTTCATCTCCACCCACGGCGCACGTAAGGGTCTGGCTGACACGGCGTTGAAAACCGCCAACTCAGGCTACTTGACACGCCGCTTGGTTGATGTGACACAAGACTTGGTTGTCATCGAAGACGACTGTGGCACTGCCAATGGCCAAGTCATGCGCGCCATTGTTGAAGGCGGTGAGGTCATTGAATCCTTGCGTGACCGCGTGTTGGGTCGCTCTGTGGCCGAAGATGTGGTGCATCCAGAATCTCGTCAGACCTTGGTGCCCGCTGGCCATATGTTGGACGAAGACCTGATTGATGAAATTGAACTCTTGGGTGTGGATGAAATCAAAGTCCGTACAGCACTGAATTGCGAAACCCGTTTTGGTTTATGCGCCAAATGCTATGGCCGAGATTTGGGCCGTGGTGGTTTGATCAATGTGGGCGAGGCAGTGGGTGTGATTGCTGCGCAGTCCATTGGCGAGCCAGGCACGCAGCTGACCATGCGCACCTTCCACATCGGTGGCGCGGCTTCGCGTGCGGCGGTTGCCTCCAGTGTCGACGCCAAGTCCAACGGTGTGATTGGCTTTAACGCCACCATGCGCTATGTGACCAACAGCAAAAAAGAGTTGGTGGTCATTTCTCGCTCGGGTGAAATCGTGATTCATGATGAGCAGGGTCGCGAGCGCGAGCGCCATAAAGTGCCTTACGGTGCTATTTTGGCCATCAAGCCAGACCAAGCTATCAAAGCCGGCACCATCTTGGCCAACTGGGACCCGTTGACACGTCCTGTGATTACCGAGTTCGCTGGCAAAACCCAGTTCGAAAATGTCGAAGAAGGTCTGACCGTGGCCAAGCAATTGGACGAAGTCACCGGCTTGTCAACCTTGGTGGTCATTGACCCCAAGCGCCGTGGTTCTACCAAAGTGGTTCGCCCTCAGGTGAAGTTGATGGATGCCTCTGGCAAAGAAGTCAAGATTCCTGGCACCGACCACTCAGTGACCATTGGCTTCCAAATCGGTGCGTTGATCCAAGTGCGTGATGGCCAAGACGTGGGGCCTGGCGAAGTGTTGGCGCGTATCCCTGTGGAAGGTCAAAAGACCCGCGACATTACCGGTGGTTTGCCGCGTGTGGCCGAGCTGTTCGAAGCACGTTCACCCAAGGACAAAGGCATCTTGGCTGAGATGACCGGTACGGTGTCGTTTGGTAAAGAAACCAAAGGCAAGATCCGCTTGCAAATCACCGACCCCGAAGGCACGGTGTGGGAAGAACTCATTCCCAAAGAGAAAAACATCGTGGTGCACGAAGGCCAAGTGGTTAACAAGGGCGAGAGCATTGTGGACGGCCCTGCCGACCCGCAAGACATTTTGCGTTTGCTGGGCATTGAAGAGTTGGCGCGTTACATCGTCGACGAAGTGCAAGACGTGTACCGTTTGCAAGGCGTGAAGATCAATGACAAGCACATTGAAGTGATCGTGCGCCAAATGCTACGCCGTGTGGTGGTTGACAACGTTGGTGACACCAACTACATCAGCGGTGAGCAAGTTGAGCGTTCTGAAATGCTCAACACCAACGAAGCGCTGCAAAAAGACGGCAAGATCCCAGCCACTTACACCAATTTGTTGCTGGGTATCACCAAGGCTTCTTTGTCTACCGACTCGTTTATCTCTGCGGCTTCTTTCCAAGAAACCACACGTGTGCTCACCGAAGCTGCCATCATGGGCAAGCGCGACGAGTTGCGTGGCTTGAAGGAGAACGTCATTGTGGGTCGTTTGATCCCAGCAGGCTCTGGCATGGCTTACCACCGTGCCCGCAAAGAAAAAGACCTGATGGACGAAGCCGAACGCCGTCAAATTGCCGAAACCGAAGCGGAAGAACTCGCTTTGGCGCAGCAAGAAGGCAGCAGCGAAGAGAGTTCAGCGGAATAAACAAAGGCCTGCGGGCCTTTGTCTACCATGCTGAAGTCAGGCTGGTTTTGGTTCTTTATAGCCCTGGGGGTCTTTTGGTCCTTGGGTGCTTACAACCGTTTGGTTCGTTTGCGTGCTTCCATCGGTACTCAATTTGGTTCACTAGAGTCCGTGCTGTTGCAGTACCAAGAGGTGGCACAGCACGCTGTGTCTGCGGCCTCCACATCACCCCAGTTGTGGGGCAGTGCGTATTTGACCGAATTAGAAGTCGATCCATGGACACGCCTACAAGTCTCGGCTGGTTTGCTCACGGTAGCCATGTCACGGATGCAGGCGCATCCGCTAGCGCCCGACAGCTCGCAAGCTTTGCAAGACGCTGGCGCTGAGCTGCAACTTGCTTGGGCTGGCTTGATTCATCCCGATGCTTTTTATGTCAATGTGCCTGAGGCTTTGCAACAGCGGTGGTTGGCCCTAGACATGTTGGTGCAATCTGAAGTGCAACGCTTCAATGCCAGCATCACAGATTACAACCATGCCATTGCTCAGTACCCTGCAGCTTTATTATCCAAACTCTTTCAATTTCATCCTGCTCGACCGCTGGCATGAAGCAAGCGCACAGTGACGAACTGGCACAGTTAGCCCCGCCCTTGTGGCGACAGTTGCAAGCCTGTTCAGCGGCTTTGCAAATGGTTTTAGATGGCAAAAACCACAGCCATGCCTTGGCCTCAGTCTCCCCTGCTTTGCGGCCAGCGGCGCAGGCATTGTTGTTTGCAGTATTGAGACATTGGGAAACAACGCAAGCAGTGCGTGACTTGTTGGTCAAGCGCGCCCCAGCTGCACCGGTCAATGCCTTGTTGTGCACGGGCTTGGGTTTGCTGCTGCTAGGCACTGAGGCCATGTACCCTGTTCATACCTTGGTGAGTCAGTTGGTTGAAGCAGCCAAGCACCATCCTCAAACGCGAAGGCAAGCTTCATTCATCAATGCCTGTGTGAGAAGGTTTTTGCGCGAAGAAAAAGCGCTGATGGATCAAGCCTTGCAAGGTTTACCTGCTCAATGGAATTTCCCGTTGTGGTGGATCAAGCGGATTCAGCTCGACTACCCCAGCGATTGGCAAACTATTTTGCAAGCCAGCCAACAAGCCGCCCCCATGAGCTTAAGGGTCAACCGACGAAAAATCGAAAGAGCAACCTTGCAGCATCTATGGGCCGAGCAAGGCATCCTTGCGGATGCGGTGGGCGAAGACGGCTTGGTATTGCATCAAGCCAAACCGGTTCAAGCCATTGAAGGTTTTGCGCAAGGTTGGTGCTCTGTGCAAGATGCAGCAGCTCAACTGGCCGCCCCCTTGCTGCTGAAGGGTTTGCAAGCGCGCAAGGGAGAACGTTTACAAGTGCTGGATGCTTGCGCTGCCCCGGGGGGCAAAACCGCACACTTGCTGGAATATGCCGATGCAGATGTGTGGGCCTTGGACATTGATGCGCAGCGCTGCGAGCGTATTCAAGAGAATTTGCTGCGTTTGGGTTTGCAAGCCAAGGTCGTGTGTGCGGATGTGGCAGATATATCAACTTGGTGGACGGGACAATTGTTTGACGCGGTATTGCTAGACGCGCCGTGCACTGCATCTGGCATTGTCAGGCGTCATCCGGACATCCCTTTGCTGCGCCGTGAAAGTGATGTGGCCGCATTGGTCAAAGAGCAAAGGCGCTTGCTCGAAGCACTATGGCCTTTGCTGGTGCCTGGCGGACGAATGGTCTATTGCACTTGCTCGGTCTTTCGTGATGAGGGTCAATACCAAATCGATTCGTTTCTTGCGCGCAACACTCAAGCGGTATTGCGTCCATCCCCTGGTCATTTAATGCCGGGTAAGGCGGCAAACTCAGCGGGCCTCCTAGACAATGCAACAAATGTCCATGATGGATTTTTTTATGCCGTGCTGGAACAGCGCAATGTTGATGTCTGATGCTTGGAAGCTGTGTAAGCGAGGCACACAGATGCTGCTGCGTGCATTCCTGCTTTTGCTGTCACTTGGCATCGGACTGGCCCATGCTGAAAATCCGGTGCAGCTTGAAGAGCTGGTTTTGCAGCGCAGCGAAGAGGGCATTTATTTAAGTACCCGCCTTGGTTTTGAACTGCCCCAAAGTTTGGAAGATGCTTTGTCGCGTGGCTTGCCATTGGGTTTTGTGATGCAATCTGATGTGATGAAAGAGCGCTGGTACTGGTCGGACAAGTTGGTCAGCCGCACAGAGCGTTTTGTGCGATTGAGCTTTCAACCGCTGTCAAAGCGATGGCGCGTTTACGTCTCTGCACAGCCCATTCAATCCACGGGATTGGGTGTGAGTTTGGGCCAAAGCTTTGAGAGCTTGTCCGAGGCCTTGCTCAGTATTCAACGCATTTCACGTTGGCGTATTGCGGATGCGTCAGTGATTGATATAGCTAACAAGCAGCGCTTGGAATTTCGATTCAAGCTAGACCTCAGCCAATTACCCCAGCCTTTGCAATTTGGCGTATTGGGTGGCGGTTCAGGCTTGGAATACACCCAAAGTTTGAAGCTGCAGGAAGACAGTTTTAAATGAAATCGGGGGCGCCTGCAGCCGCTTTACGGCATCGCGGTTGGTGGTTGGTGGTGGGTCTGACGATACTGGTGTCTATGGCGTTGGTCTTGTTGTTCTTGCTGACACAAGCCACCCAGCGTTGGGAGGCTTACGAACAAAACTTCGGCCTCTTGTTTGGTTTGAACATGGTGTTTGCCGCTTTGTTGTTGGCGGTGATTGCCTGGTTTGGTGTGCGCTTGTTCTTTCGCTTGCGGCAAGGTAAGTTTGGCAGTCGCTTGCTTGTTAAGTTGGCCAGCATATTTGCTTTGGTCGGCATCTTGCCTGGCCTGCTGATCTATGCGGTTTCCTACCAATTCGTGACCCGGTCAATCGAGGTATGGTTTGACACCAAAGTGGAAGTAGCGCTGGACGCCGGTTTGAACTTAAGCCGTTCAACCTTAGAGAGCTTGTCCAATGAACTGGCCGCCAGCGTGCGCAATGCCAGCCAAGAAGTGGCAGGCGCCTCTGATCAGTCTTTGCCCTTGGTGCTTGAAAAAATTCGTATGCAACTAGACGCTAACGAAGTCACCTTATGGCAAGGCGGCGGCGTGACTTTGGCCAGCGTCAGCCAAGAGAGGTATCAGTTTCAACCCGAACGACCCACGCCAGCGGAGTGGCGCCAAGTGCGCAACCAAGGCATCAGCTGGCGAAGCGAGGGTTTGG
The DNA here is from genome assembly GCA_945861305.1 of Bordetella parapertussis. Taxonomy (GTDB): domain Bacteria; phylum Pseudomonadota; class Gammaproteobacteria; order Burkholderiales; family Burkholderiaceae_C; genus Limnohabitans. The sequence goes on from CAMATW010000035.1 coordinate 6,445, forward strand.
ACGACAACCTCGTTGCATCTGTCGCACAACCCCGAATCACGGTACTGGTTCAAATTGCCAGCACAGGTTTTCAGCTTGAGGGTCAAGGACGCGTGTTGCAAGTGGTGAAGAAATTACCCCCTGTGTTGGTCGCCAATGCCTTGGCGGTTCTTGATGCGAACCGGCAGTACCAAGAGCGCGCATTGGCTCGCGATGGTTTAAAGCGCATGTACATCGGCACCCTGACCTTGAGTTTGTTTTTGGCGGTGTTTGGTGCGGTCTTGTTGGCGGTCTTGCTGGGCAATCAACTTGCACGCCCATTGTTACTTCTGGCCGAGGGTGTGCGCGATGTGGCCGCGGGGGACTTGAGTCCGCGGGCGGTTTTGCAAGGCAAAGACGAGTTAGACGGCCTGACCCGCGCATTTGCGCAGATGACAGAGCAACTGGCGCAAGCACGCCGCACCGTAGAGACGAGCATGGCGCAAGTCAATTTGGCTCGCAGCCATTTGCAAACCATGCTCGACAACCTTACCGCAGGCGTGGTGTTGCTCGATAGCCAAGGGCATATTTTGTCAATCAACCCAGGAGCGACGCGTATCTTGCAACTTCCTTTGGCGGTGCATATAGGCAAAGCGCTGACCGACATTGAGGGACTGCAAGTGTTTGGCAGGCAAGTCATGGAGCAGTTCCACGAGTTTGCGTCTGAGCAACAACGCGCTCTTGACCATTGGCAGCAGTCGTTTGAAATCGACACCAAGAGCCAGCAAACTTTCGTGGATTTTGGACCAGAGCGACAACTGCACACCACCTTGGTGGCACGAGGCGCTGTGCTGCCGCAAGGCGAGTGGCTCTTGGTGTTTGATGACATCACAGAAATCGTGTCTGCCCAACGCACCCAAGCGTGGTCCGAGGTGGCTCGAAGGCTAGCCCATGAAATTAAAAACCCACTGACACCTATTCAACTATCTGCAGAACGCCTAGAGATGAAATTGGCTGATAAGTTATTGGGTACAGATCAGGCCTTGCTGCATAAATCGGTAAAGACCATCGTGGATCAGGTTGATGCATTGCAACGTTTGGTAAATGAATTTCGCGATTTCGGCCGTCTGCCACAAGCGCGTTTGCAAGCCTTGGATTTGAACCAGTTATTGCAAGAGATGATGTCTTTGTATGACAACGACAATGCCGTGGTGCCGGTGAGTTGGCATTTGAATGCTGACATACCGTTGGTGTCAGGGGATGCAGCCCAGTTGCGACAGATAGTTCATAACTTGATTCAAAACGCACAAGATGCCAGTGCCCAAAGTGCTCAACCCATGGTTCACGTCTGGACCGAGCAAGCCGCTTCCAGTCAACGGGTGCGTTTGCGTATTGTGGACAATGGCAGTGGTTTCAGCGAGTCGGTATTGCAACGTGCATTTGAGCCCTATGTCACCACCAAAGCCGGGGGCACCGGTTTGGGCTTGGCTGTGGTGAAGAAAATTGCCGATGAACACCAAGCTCGCATTGAGATAAAAAACCGACTTGAGGGCAACCAAACAGTTGGGGCTCAAGTATCGTTATCATTTCGCATTGCAAACCCTGCAAGCTAACCTGACCCGATAAGCAATATGGCAACAATTTTGGTGGTTGATGACGAACTCGGCATTCGCGATCTGCTGTTTGAAATCTTGAACGACGAAGGTTATCAAGTGGAGTTGGCGGAGAACGCAGCGCAAGCGCGTATCGCCCGTGCAGCCGCCCGTCCCGATTTGGTCTTGCTCGATATTTGGATGCCAGACACCGATGGCGTGACCTTGCTCAAAGAATGGGCTTCCACTGGCCTGCTGAATATGCCGGTCATCATGATGAGTGGCCACGCCACCATCGAGACCGCGGTGCAAGCCACCCGCATTGGTGCGCTGGCGTTTTTGGAAAAACCCATCACCATGCAAAAACTGCTGAAGGCTGTGGACCAAGGCTTGGCACGAAAACCGGCTGTGCCTGACCGGCCCACTCTTGGTGTGGTGCCAAGCCAAGCGGTGTCGCAGCCGTCGCTTTCTGCGGTCATGGTGCAGGCACAACCAGCTGCATCCCGTTTGCCTGCTTCAGTGCAAAACTTTGATTTGTCGCAACCGCTGCGCGAAGCCCGCGATGCTTTTGAAAAAGCCTATTTTGAATTTCATTTAGCTCAAGAAGGTGGTTCAATGACCCGTGTGGCCGAGAAAACTGGCCTAGAGCGCACCCACTTGTACCGCAAGCTAAAACAGCTAGGCGTTGACTTATCCCGTAGCAAGCGCGGCGGCGCTTAAGGCGGTGATGAGGGTTTGTCTTTGGACAAGCGCTCTATCAGTGGGTATAAGCCTGATCGGCGCATGAGCAAGGTAAAGAGGAAAGCACCCAGCAAGGCTCCTGCTAAGTCGCCCACGATCATGATAGGCAATTGGCTAACGGACAACAGTTGCTCGGGTTGCTGGTAAGCCCATATAAAGTGGTGGACCACCGCATTGAGCAATGCATAGAGCAAACACATTTGAATCAAGTCGCTGGGCTGTGCTATTCGAAGTGTGCGCTCCTTGAGCAGCTTAAATAGAACAAGCGCCAAGACAGGACTAACCGCAGAAGCCCCTGCATTGAGCAATGCTTGCAGCAGGTTTTCTTCAAAGCTAACACCCAGGATGATGCTGCCAAAGAAAATGGCAGAAAACCCCCAGACAGGTCCCAAAATCAACACATAGGCGACCCGCAAAAAAGCGGGCAAGTAAATCCAGTTGATGTGGTTAGACAGAGATATGTGGTCAAACAACCAAGCATTGGCCAAATGCGTCAGGGCAAAAAGTGGCGCACACAGGGCAAGCCAAATGATTTTTTCTTGGTACAAACCGAGACGCATGGTTAAAAAGGTAAAGCCTAACTCAGCACTTTACATATTGCGTCTGTACTGGCCACCGACCTCAAACAAGGCCTTGGTGACTTGCCCCAGCGAGCAGCAGCGTACTGCATCCATCAGCACTTCAAACACATTGGCGTTGTCCAGCACGGCTTGTTGCAAGCGCGCCAGTTGCGCTTGGGCTTGCACAGCGTGCAGGCTGTGAAAGTCTGTCAGGCGTTGGAGTTGCGACTGTTTTTCGTCATCGGTGGAGCGAGCCAGTTCAATCGTTTGCGGCACTTCGTCGGCGTGGGGCGACTTGAAGGTGTTGACGCCGATGATGGGTAACTCGCCGGTGTGCTTGAGCATCTCGTAGTGCATAGACTCGTCTTGGATCTTGCCGCGTTGGTAGCCGGTTTCCATCGCGCCCAACACGCCACCACGCTCGGCAATCGCTACAAACTCTGACAACACCGCTTCTTCCACCAGTTGGGTCAACTCTTCGATGATGAAAGCACCTTGACCCGGGTTTTCGTTTTTCGCCAAACCCCATTCGCGGTTGATGATGAGTTGAATCGCCATGGCGCGGCGCACGCTGTCTTCAGTGGGCGTGGTGATGGCCTCGTCAAAAGCATTGGTGTGCAAGCTGTTGCAGTTGTCGTAAATGGCAATGAGTGCTTGCAGCGTGGTGCGTATGTCATTGAACTGAATTTCTTGGGCGTGCAAGCTGCGACCGCTGGTTTGGATGTGGTATTTCAGTTTTTGGCTGCGCTCGTTGGCGCCGTATTTTTCTTTCATGGCCACCGCCCAGATGCGCCGCGCCACGCGGCCCATGACGGTGTACTCGGGGTCCATGCCGTTGCTGAAGAAGAAACTCAGGTTGGGTGCAAAGTCGTCGATGTGCATGCCCCGCGCCAAATAAGCTTCGACAAAGGTGAAGCCGTTGGACAAGGTGAACGCCAGTTGGCTGATGGGGTTGGCGCCGGCTTCAGCGATGTGGTATCCGCTGATGGACACGCTGTAGAAATTACGCACTTGGTGCTCGACGAAGTATTGCGCAATGTCACCCATCACCTTCAATGAAAATTCGGTGCTGAACAAACAGGTGTTTTGGCCTTGGTCTTCTTTCAAGATGTCGGCTTGCACCGTGCCGCGCACGTTTTGCATCACCCATGCGCGGATGTCTGCGGTTTCTTGGGCGCTGGGTTCGCGGCCTTTGTCGGTGCGGAATTTGTCCAAATTTTGGTCGATGGCGGTGTTCATGAACATCGCAAGAATCGTGGGTGCAGGGCCGTTGATGGTCATGGACACGCTGGTGGACGGTGAACACAAATCAAAGCCGTCGTACAGGGCCTTCATGTCGTCCAAGGTGGCGATGCTCACCCCGGAATTACCCACCTTGCCGTAAATGTCGGGGCGCAGATCGGGGTCGTTGCCGTAAAGCGTGACCGAATCGAAAGCGGTGCTCAAGCGCTTGGCGGGCATGCCTTCACTCAAGAGTTTGAAGCGGCGGTTGGTGCGAAACGCATCGCCTTCGCCGGCGAACATGCGGGTGGGGTCTTCGTTTTCGCGTTTGAAGGCGAAGGTGCCGGCGGTGTAGGGGTAGCGGCCTGGCACGTTGTCGAGCATCAACCACTGCAACACGTCGCCATGGTCGTGGTACTGGGGCAGGGCCACTTTGCGCACCGTGGTGCCGCTGAGCGATTGGGTCACCAGCGCGGTGCGGATTTCTTTGTCGCGCACCTTCACCACCAGTTCGTCTCCTGCGTAGTCTTGTTGCAGTTGCGGCCAGTCAGCGAGCAGGTCACGGGCATCGGGCAGCAAGCGGGCTTGCCGCTCGTCTGCCAAGCCTTGGGCGGCCTCGGAGGCACGTGGCTTGCCTGGTTTGCCTTCAGCCAACATGGCTGAAGCGGCTTGCAGTTGTTGTACTTCCCGTGCAAGTTGCGCTTGGCTCTTGGCGCGTTGTTTGTAGCCGCGAACTGTTTCGCTGATTTCTGCCAAATAGCGGCTGCGTGCAGCGGGCACAATGGGTGTTTGGTGCGAGCTATGGCGAACTTTCACCGAGGGTAAACGTCCGTCATTCAGCTTCAAGCCCAGCGCTTGCAAGCGTGGCTTCATGGCTTGGTAAAGCGCGGTCACGCCGTCGTCATTGAAGTGGGCGGCCATGGTGCCAAACACCGGCATCTGCTCGGTGGGTGTTGTCCATGCCTCTTTGTTGCGCTGCACTTGCTTGGCCACATCGCGCAGCGCGTCGGCGGCACCCTTGCGGTCGAACTTGTTGATCGCCACAAACTCGGCGAAGTCGAGCATGTCGATTTTCTCCAACTGGCTGGCCGCGCCAAATTCTGGCGTCATCACATACATCGGCACATCCACATGGGGCACAATGGCCGCGTCGCCTTGGCCAATGCCAGAGGTTTCCACGATCACCACATCAAAGCCAGCGCATTTGGCGGCGGCAATCACGTCGGGCAAAGCCGCGCTGATTTCGCTGCCGAACTCACGTGTGGCCAAGCTGCGCATGAACACGCTCTGTCCTGATAAATCGGTGTCTGACCCCAATTTATTCCAAGGCGAGATGGCATTCATGCGGATGCGGTCGCCTAGCAAGGCCCCGCCGCTTTTGCGACGCGAGGGGTCGATGGAGATGACGGCTATTCGCAAGCTGTCGTCTTGGTCAAGACGAATACGGCGAATCAGCTCATCGGTCAGTGATGATTTACCGGCGCCGCCCGTGCCTGTGATGCCCAGCACAGGTACTTTCAGTCCAGCCGCTTGGGCACGCATTTGCGTCACCATCTCGGTATTCGCCTGACCATTCTCAAGCGCGGTGATGAGTTGCGCCAAAGCTCGCCAATGGGCCTCGCTGTGGCCTTGGATGGCGCTCAATGCCTTTGGTGCGTGCGCATTCAAGTCTTGATCGCAGCGCATGATCATCTCGCCAATCATGCCGGCCAAGCCCATGCGTTGGCCATCTTGTGGGCTGTAAATGCGGGTGACGCCATAGGCTTGCAGTTCGTTGATTTCTGAGGCGACGATCACGCCGCCGCCGCCGCCAAATACTTGAATGTGTGCCCCGCCACGCTCGCGCAGCAAATCGACCATGTACTTGAAGTACTCCACATGGCCACCTTGGTAGGAGCTGATCGCAATGCCTTGCACATCCTCTTGCAGTGCGGCCGTCACCACCTCGTCAACCGAGCGGTTGTGGCCCAAATGGATGACCTCGGCGCCCATGCCTTGCAGTATGCGTCGCATGATGTTGATGGCCGCATCGTGGCCATCAAACAAGCTGGCGGCGGTGACAAAGCGCACCTTGTTTTTGGGACGGTAATTGGCCAGCGCTTGGAATTCGGCGGACAGGTCGGTCATGGCTTTGACGGGGTGAACCGGAAAAAATTGAAGATTGTCATGGGTTACTGGCGAGTAGCCTGCGCGTTTAAATTGACGTTACGTCAATCATAACGCGAAGCGAAGACAGGTGCACAGACCTCAATTAAGCTTTTGTGATGACGGCTTGATCGACAACCAATCGCCCACCGCTTCCTCGTAAGCCAATCCCAGCGACAGCAAAGCCAGTTCGCCCTGTGGCTGCCCGATCAACTGCATGCCCATGGGCAGGCCTTGGGCGCTAAAGCCCACGGGCACATTCAGCGCTGGCAAGCCCGCCAAACTGGCGTACAGCACGACTTCCATCCAGCGGTGGTAGGTGTCCATCTGAACCGAGCCCTTGGGGGTTTGAATCTGCTGAGGCCAGCGCAGTGAGGCATCAAAAGGCCATACCTGACAGCTGGGCAAGACCAGCACATCAAAGCGACGCATCAGCCCCAGCATATGTTGGTAAAACGTGGTGCGATCGGTGCTGGCTTGCAAAAACTCACTGGCTTTCATGCCGGCGGCTTGGTCAAATTCCCACAGTGCTTCGGGCTTGACCAGATCGCGCCCCTTGTCCACCATCGGTGCGATGCGCGAAGCGGTCAACACCCGTCGCCACGCCAGCCAGGTTTGCCAAGCGGCTTCTGGAGAATAGCCCAATTCCATGCGTTCAACATGGCAGCCCAAGCCTTGCAGGCGTTTCAAGCCGTTTTCGCAAGCGTCCAGCACCCCCGCTTCCATGGGCAAATAACCGTTCAAGTCGCCCAACCAACCGATGCGCATACCTTTGGCCTCAGGCTTCAGCGAAGCAGCGAACCCGCTGGCCAGCTTGGCCAGCGACAAAGGTGCGCGGGCATCAAGCCCGGCCATCACCTCCAGCAGGTGGGACAAGTCGCGCATGGTTCTGGCCATGGGGCCGTCGGTACCCAACTGACTCACCCAGACATCGCCAGCAGGGTAAGCGGGTACCCGCCCCTGGGAGGGGCGCAGCCCAAATACATTGTTCCAAGCAGCAGGGTTGCGCAAACTGCCCATGAAGTCTGAGCCATCGGCGACCGGCAGCATGCGCTGCGCCAGCGCCACTGCAGCGCCACCGCTGCTGCCCCCCGCGCTGAACGCGGGCTTGTAGGCGTTACGCGTGGTGCCAAAGACTTCGTTGAAGGTGTGTGAGCCCAAACCCCACTCGGGGGTGTTGGTTTTGCCAATCACGATGCCGCCTGCGGCTTTAAGCCGTTGGGTCAGCAAGGCGTCTTGGGCGGGAATGTTGTCGCGCAACAATGGTGAGCCGCAGGTGGTGGGAATGCCTGCCACATCCACCAAATCTTTCAAAGCGATGGGTAGGCCGTGAAGCCAGCCGCGCGACTGGCCTTGGGAAAGCTCTGTGTCACAGGCTTGGGCTTGCGCCAAAAGCTGGGTGGGGTCTTGCAGGCTGACCAAGGCGTTGAAGTGTGGATTGATGCTTTCAATGCGTTGTAAATAGACTTGCATCACCTCACGACAAGACACTTGCTTGGCATGAATGGCTTGCGAGAGGTGGTTGGCGCTGAGTTCGGTGATAACCATGCTTGAGCCCGTCAAAAAGAGAATCGCTTATATTGAGCTGTAAATGTAGCTTGGCAAACAAGGGGATGGGTATGCGACGCAGTTGGTTAAAAGTCATGGGCGTGGTTTTGGTAGCGAGTTGGCTGGGTATGCCGGCGCAAGCCCAAAACACCTTGCCAGCCAACAAAGTGTTTCGCTTTGTGCCCCATGCCAATTTGGCGGTGCTAGACCCCATATGGACCACCGCCTATGTCACCCGTAACCATGCGTACATGATTTACGACACCTTATTTTCTGAGGACGCCAAGGGCGATATTCAGCCACAAATGGTGCAAAGCTTCACCACCGCCAAAGACGGCAAGACCTGGACTTTCAAGCTGCGCGCAGGCTTGGAGTTTCATGATGGCAAACCCGTCACCAGCGAAGACGTGGCCGCTTCCCTTAAGCGCTGGGCCAGCCGTGACGCCATGGGCGGTATTTTGTTTAGCTTCATCGACAAGATTGAAACCCCTGACGCCAACACCTTTCGCTTTATTATGAAAGAGCCTTGCGCCATCGTGCTCGATGCTTTGGGCAAGGCGTCCAGCAACGTGCCTTTCATCATGCCCGCCCGCATTGCGGCCACACCCGGCACCGAGCAAATCAAGGAGCATATTGGCTCTGGCCCCTTCGTCTTCAAGGTCGACGAGTTCAAGCCCGGTTCGGTAGCGGTTTACTTGCGCAACGCCAAGTATGTGTCGCGCAAAGAAGCGACCAGTGGTTTGGCAGGGGGTCGCCCCGTCAACTTCGAGCGGGTAGAGTGGGTCATCATTCGCGATCCGCAAACCCAGTTCAATGCGCTGCAAGCCGGCGAGGTGGACATGGTGGAGCAACCCAGTTTCGAACAATACGAGTCATTGAAAAAAACCGCTGGCGTTAAGGTGGACGATTTTTCCCCCGCGGGCTACCAGTACGTCATGCGCTTTAACCACCTGCACGCACCCTTCAACAATGTGAAGATTCGCCAAGCCGCCATGCTGGCAATTGGTCAGCAAGCCTTCATCAACACGCAAGTCGGTATTCCCGACTTGGTGCGGGCTTGCCGAAGCATTTACCCCTGCGGTACACCCTTGGCAGACGAGAACACCGGTTATTTCACAGGTTTGGCCAACCCCGCCAAAGCCCGTGAATTGTTGAAGGAAGCCGGTTACGACGGCACGCCCATCGTCATGATGCGCCCAACAGATTTGGCGGCCATCACCAAGCTACCCTTGGTGGCCAAGCAGCAGTTGGAGGCCGCTGGTTTCAAGGTGGATTTGCAGCAAATGGACTGGGCCTCTTTGGTGGCGCGTCGCGCGAAAAAAGAGCCGCCGAACCAAGGTGGTTGGAATATGTTCTTCACCACTTGGACCGCGCAAGACATTGGCAGCCCTTTAAGCAGTGCCATGCTCAATGCCAAGGGGGCGACCGGCTGGTTCGGTTGGCAAGACGAGCCGCGCATTGAAGCCTTGAAGGCCAAGTTTGCCCGTGCCCATGAAGGCCCAGAGCAGAAAAAAATCGCCTCCGAGATTCAAGCCTTGGTGTTTGAAACCGCGGCCTTTGCGCCACTGGGCCAATACCGCAACCCCACCGCTTTGCGCAGCAATGTCAGCGGCATGTTGCAAACCGCAGGCATTCCCGTGATGTGGGGCCTGAGCAAAAACTGATGGTGATGGCGTCTTTTTTGCTGCGTCGTTTGCTGGCGGTGCTGCCTGTGCTGGCGGTGGTTTCGGTGGTGGTCTTTTTGATTTTGCGCTTGGCCCCTGGCGACCCCGCTGCGGTGATTGCCGGCAACAACGCCACCAGCGAAGACATTGCCAACATCCGCAGCCAGTTGGGTCTAGACCGCAACCTGGTCAGCCAATACGCCATTTGGCTGGGCAAGGTGTTGCAAGGCGATTTGGGTTATTCCTATTACTTGGGCAAGCCGGTGCTTGAACTCATCACCCAGCGCATGGAGCCCAGCTTGTCTTTGGCTTTGGGTACAGCTTTGCTGGCGGTGTGTGTGGCCGTACCACTGGGCACCTTGGCGGCCTGGCGCATGGGTGGGTGGTTAGACCGATCGCTGTCTGCGTTTTCGGTGGCGGGTTTTTCGGTGCCTGTGTTTGTCATTGCCTATGGCTTGATTTATATCTTTGCGATTCGCTTGCAGTGGCTGCCAGTACAAGGCTATAAGCCCTTGTTCGGTCCGCAAGCGGGCAGTGTGTGGGATTGGTTGCGCCAACTCATCTTGCCGTGGCTGACTTTGGGCACCATTTACATTGCCTTGATTGCCCGAATGACCCGTGCCAGTGTGTCAGAAGCCTTGAGCGAAGACTACATACGCACGGCGCGGGCCAAAGGCATTGGTGAGATAGCAGTGTTGTTGCGCCACGCTTTGGCGAATGCGGCGGTGCCCATCGTCACCGTCATTGGCATTGGCGTGGCCTTGCTCATCGGCGGTGTGGTGGTGACGGAAACCGTCTACGCCATTCCCGGCTTGGGGTCGCTTACTGTGGACGCGGTGCTCAACCGCGACTTCCCTGTCATCCAAGGTTTGGTGCTGTTTTTTTCGTGCAGCTATGTGTTCATCAATTTGCTGGTAGACGTGAGCTATGTGTTTTTAGACCCCAGGATTCGCCACTGATGGCCGCCTCGCTGCAAAGTCGTTTATGGGACCATGGTTCGGTCCGCTTTGGCGTGGCGGTGTTGGCCTTCATGGTGGCGGTCGCAATGCTCGCGCCGTGGTTGGGTACGGTGCCCCCCGCTGCCATGGACGCCAACCACATCAACAAAGCCGCGGGTGTGGCCGGCGACTTTGCACTGCCCGATGGACAAGTTCTGGCCCACACCTTTTGGTTGGGCACGGATAACTTTGGCCGAGATATTTACAGCCGCGTTTTGTATGGCAGTCGCATCTCGCTGGTGGTGGGCATTGCCACTGCCGTCTTGGCGCTGGGCCTGGGTGGTTTGTGCGGCATGTTAGCGGGCTATTTTCGGGGCGTCGATATGTTGCTGATGCGTTTCATGGATGGCTTGATGGCCATACCGGCTGTGCTCTTGGCCATCGCTTTGGTGGCGGCTTTGGGCGCGAATGTGGCGACGGTGGTGATAGCGATTGCCATTCCCGAGGTGCCGCGTGTGACCCGCTTGGTGCGCGCCTTGGTGCTGACCTTGCGTGAAGAGCCTTATGTGGAAGCCGCCCGCGCATTGGCTACGCCCACGCCTGTGATTTTGTGGCGGCATATTCTGCCCAACGCCATGGCGCCCCTGTTGGTGCAGGGCACGTTTGTGGCGGCGTCGGCGGTACTGACCGAAGCCATTTTGAGTTTCTTGGGATTGGGCTTGCCCCCCGATGTGCCCACGTGGGGCAACATCATGGCTGAGGGGCGTGTGCAGTTCAGCCAGCAGCCGGGTAATGTTTTGTTCCCCGCCATGTTTTTGGTGCCCACGGTATTGGCCATCAACTTGTTGGGTGACGGTTTGCGCGATGTGCTCGACCCCAAATTTGCCAAGCGGGTGGGTTGATGACGCAGCCTGTTTTGTCCATCCAAAGTTTGAGCGTGGCTCTTCCCAGTGGTGCGGACAGAACCATGGCTTTGCAAGACATCAGTTTGCAGTTGCGTGCCGGTGAAACACTTTGTGTGGTCGGCGAATCAGGGTCTGGCAAGTCGGTGTTGGCCACCACGGTCATGGGCTTGCTGGATGGCGAGTTGAAAGTGTCGGGCGGCGTGGTGCAGTTGCAAGGCGAGTCTTTGCTTGAAGCCAGTCAGGCACGATTACGTGCCTTGCGTGGGCGTGCCATGGGCATGGTGTTTCAAGAGCCCATGACCGCGCTCAATCCTGTGATGCGCTGCGGCGAGCAAATCGATGAACTGTTACGCACCCACACCGATTGGCCAGCCAGCCAGCGCCGCAGTGCGGTGTTGGACATGTTGGCGCAGGTGCGCTTGCCCAACCCCGAGCGCATGTGGCAGAGCTATCCCCACCAACTCAGCGGTGGGCAACGTCAGCGCATCGTCATCGCCATGGCCATGGTCATGAAGCCGGCCTTGCTGATTTGTGACGAGCCCACCACCGCTTTGGACGTCACCACCCAAAAAGACATCTTGCAACTTATTCAAGCTTTGCAGCAAGACACCGGCAGCGCGGTGCTGTTCATCACCCACGACATGGGTGTGGTGGCCGACATTGCAGACCAAGTGCTGGTGATGCACCGAGGTGTCGCGGTCGAACTTGGCAGCCGCAAGCAAGTGCTGCGTTTCCCGCAAGCGCCTTACACCCGCGAGTTGTTGGCGGCGGTGCCCAGCATGACGCCGCCCGCCGCCCGAAAAATTCCTGACACGCCCCCCTTGTTGCGGGTAGTTGCGGTCGGTAAAACTTATGACATCAACCGCGCTTTGCATGACGCCAGCGTGGCGCTGCGTGGTGGTGAAACCGTGGGCATCGTGGGCGAGTCGGGTTCGGGTAAATCGACTTTAGCGCGTTGTGTCTTGCGTTTGATCGACCCCAGCGATGGCGAGATTTTTTGGGGTGAAGACGAGATTGCCACTTTGCCCGAAACCCGTTTGCGACCCTTGCGCCACCGTGTTCAAGTGGTGTTTCAAGACCCCAACCGGTCGCTGAACCCGCGCATGACGGTGGGGGAGTCGCTGGTAGAGGGTGCGCGAAACTTTGGCATGGGCACAGCTGAGGCTAAGGCCTTGGCCGAACAACTCTTGCAGCAAGTGCAGCTACCCACTCAGGCCATGGCGCGTTACCCGCGCCAGTTCAGCGGCGGCCAGCGCCAGCGCATCGCCATTGCCCGCGCCTTGGCGTGTAGGCCGCAGGTCTTGGTGGCCGATGAGGCGGTGAGTGCTTTGGATGTGTCGGTGCAAGCGCAAATTCTGCAACTGCTGCGCCATGTGCAGCAACAGTTTGGCTTAGGCCTGCTGTTCATCACCCATGATTTGCGGGTGGCTGCCCAACTGTGTGACAGCGTCATCGTCATGCACCAAGGGCAGATTGTGGAGCGTGGCGACACCGCCACGCTGTATGCGCAGCCGCAGCACGCTTACACACGCTCGCTGATGGCGAGTGCGCCTGGAGTGTCCGTATGACCAAGGTTTTTATCGCAGGGTTTCAGCACGAGACCAACACCTTTGCGCCCAGCTTGGCCGATTGGGCGGCATTCAACCGAGGCGACGCATTTCCGGCTTATATCCGCGGCCAAGCGATGCAAGCGCAGTTCACTGGCGTGAACATTCCGGTGGGTGGATTTATAGATGCGGCCAAACGTCATGGTTGGCAGTTGTGGCCCTCGGTGTGGGCGGGTGCCAGCCCTTCTTCCTTTGTGACACGCGATGCGTTTGAGCGCATCGCTGGCGACATCCTGCAAGACTTGCAAGAGGCCTTGAAGCAAGGTGTGGACGCGGTCTACCTCGATTTGCACGGCGCCGCGGTGGCCGAACACGCCGACGACGCCGAAGGCGAATTGCTGGCGCGGGTTAGAGCTCTGATTGGCGAGGACATGCCCCTGGTGGCCAGCCTTGACTTACATGCCAACGTCACCCAAAGCATGTTGACGCTTAGCGATGCTTTGGTGGCCTACCGCACCTACCCGCACATTGACATGGCAGAAACGGGCGAGCGTGCCGCCGACTTGTTGCAACGGCGCTTACGTTTGGGTCGACGCGAGGCCGTGGCGGTACGCCGATTGCCCTATTTGATTTCACTTAATGCGCAGTCGACTTGGCTGCAACCCGCCAAAGATATTTACGCGGCCATGGCCGACATCGATCGCGAACACACTTGCGTGCTGAGTTTTTGCATGGGCTTTCCCGCTGCCGATTTCGAGGAATGTGCGCCGGTGTTGTGGGCTTATGGCCCAACGCCTTCGCAAGCCCAAGCAGCAGTGGATACGCTGAGTGCCTTGGCCTCTCCTCCCGCGCAGTGGCGCATGGATTTTTTGTCAGCAAGAGAAGCTGTCACGCAAGCCTTGGCTTTGGCGGCGCAACACACCCGTCCCGTATTGATCGCCGACACCCAAGACAACCCAGGAGCGGGGGGCGACAGCAACACCACCGGCATGCTCCACGCTTTGCTGCAACAAGGGGCTGGCCAACGCTATCCGCAAGCCGTCGCCCTGGGCTTGCTCTACCACCCCGAGGTGGCGGCAGTGGCCTGTGCCGCAGGCATAGGTGCAGACATCGATGTGGTGTTGGGTGTCTCGGTGCCAACCTATGCGGGCATGAGCGACGCGCCGTTGGCGGCTCGCGCCAAGGTCTTGGCAGTGAGTGAGGGCCGTTGTGATCTCAAGGGCCCGATGATGCGTGGCATGACCAGTCAGTTGGGTGCCAGCGCTTGTTTGGATATTCAAGGCGTACTGGTGGCGGTGATAAGTGGCAAAGCGCAACTCTTTGACCGCGAAATGCTGCGCACTGTGGGCATCACACCCGAGGCGATGAAGCTCATTGTGCTGAAAAGCTCCAACCATTTCCGCGCCGACTTTGAACCCATTGCCAGCCATGTGTTAGTGGCCAAGGCCGCTGGACCCATGGCAGCTGACCCTGCCGATTTGCCGTGGCGCAAACTCAGCCCGCTCACCCGCACAAGCGCTTAAAAGGAGAAGCTTGGATGGCCGACCTGACCCAATGCACCGCTATACAACTGTTAGGGCTGTATCGCAGCGGTGAGGCTTCTCCCGTTGAAGCCACGCAAGCGGTGCTGCAACGCATCGCACGTTTGAACCCTTTGCTCAACGCCTTTTGTTGGGTGGATGAAGCCGCTGCCTTAGTGAGTGCACATGACAGCGAAGTGCGTTGGCAAGCGCACCGCCGCAGAGGCGCGGGCGTCTTGCCCTTGGACGGCGTGCCCATGTCCATCAAAGACCTGATACTCACCCAAGGTTGGCCCACCTTGCGCGGCAGCAAAACCGTCAATCCTGATCAGCCATGGGATGTCGATGCGCCTGTGACTGCACGCTTGCGCCAAGCTGGTGCAGTGCTGTTGGGCAAGACCACTACCCCCGAATTTGGTTGTAAGGGTGAAACCAATTCGCTGTTAACTGGCATCAGCCGCAATCCTTGGAACACAGACCACACCCCAGGCGGCTCGTCGGGCGGGGCATCGGCTGCGGTGAGTGCTGGCTTGGGACCTTTGGCTATCGGCACCGATGGCGCGGGCAGTGTGCGTATTCCTGCCGCGTTTTGCGGCAATGTGGGATTCAAGCCCAGCTTTGGGCGTGTACCTGCCTACCCTTTGTCACCTTTTGGCTCGGTCGCGCATTTGGGTTCCCACGCCATGACAGTGGAGGATGTGGCCTTGATGATGAACACCATCGCCTTGCCCGATGCCCGTGACTGGACCTCACTCCCCTTTGATGGCGTGGATTACTTGGCTGGCTTGAAGGGCGGCATCAAGGGTCTGCGGGTGGCGTACTCGCCCACCTTGGGCTACGCCAAACATGTTCATCCTGAGATCGCTGCAGCTACCGCCCAAGCAGCCAAGCATTTGCGAGACTTGGGTGCGGTGGTGGAGCAAGTCGACCCGTTGACAGAAGACCCCTTGGACATCACCACTGGGTTGTGGTTTGCCGGTGCGTACCAAGTGTGGCAAACCTTGAGCCCCGCTCAACAAGCTTTGACCGACCCTGACTTCAAAGCCCAAGCCGAGTTGGGCGCACAGTTGGACACCAATGCCATTCATGCGTTGAACCAGCGCCGTGGTGTGTTGGGCTCGCACCTGCGCCAGTTCATGCAACGCTTTGATCTGATACTGACACCAAGTACTGCGGTGACCGCTTTCAAAGCACTGCCTGCGGGTCACAGCGCCATGAACTCAGCTGCCATGCTGGGTTGGACGCCGTTCAGCTACCCCTTCAACCTCAGCCAGCAACCGGCCATCAGCCTGCCATGTGGTCAGAGCTTGGATGGCCTGCCCATGGGGGTGCAATTGGTTGGGTCCATGTTTGGCGATGCAAAGCTGCTTCAAGCGGCACAGGCTTTGCAAGCTTGCTACCCTGTGCAAAGGCCTGGTATTTGATACAAAGCATTTTGCTAAGACTCTTGGTGCTGGAGATGGGTAACATCTCGCCCTCTGTCGCTTCGCAATCCTTGTATGGCATTCATCGCACTTGACGTTGGCAATACCCGCCTGAAGTGGGCGATGTACGACGCCCCTCACCCCCAAGCGCAGTTGCTCGCGCAGGGCGCGGTATTTTTGGAAAACATCGACAAACTCGTCGACGACGACTGGGGCAAATTGCCGGCGCCCGATCGCATGTTGGGCTGCATCGTGGCCGGTGAAGCGGTGCGCCGTCGAGTGGAGGAGCAGCTCGAGTTGTGGGACTTGACGCCACATTGGGTGGTGTCCTCGGCCAAAGAAGCCGGTTTGGTCAATGGCTATGACCACCCTGCAAGGCTAGGGGCGGACCGCTGGGTCGCCATGATTGGCGCATTGGCGCATATGCGGGCGCAAACCGCAGAAACCGCCACGCGACCCATGGTGGTGGTGATGGTCGGCACAGCCGTCACAGTGGAAGCCATTTCAGCCGAGGGTGAATTTTTAGGTGGGTTGATCTTGCCCGGCCACGGCATCATGCTGCGTGCTTTGGAGTCCGGCACTGCGGGCTTGCGGGTACCCACTGGCGAGGTTCGTGCCTTTCCTACCAATACCAGCGATGCGCTCACCAGCGGTGGCACGTTTGCCATCGCCGGTGCGGTCGAGCGCATGGTGCAGCATGTGCGCTTGCACTGCCACGCCGAACCGCTTTGCTATATGACGGGTGGCGCGGGTTGGAAGATGGCCCCCAGCATGTCGGTCGATTGTGCGTTGATCGATGGCTTGATTTTTGATGGCCTGCGCGAAATAGCCGCCCAGCGCTTGGCTGCTGTCGCTGCGCGTTAAGCGACCAAGGTTTCTACCTGTACCGCGCAGTCGTAGAACACGGGTGCACGGCCCATGTCGGTCAGCCGTTGCGAAGTGAGTTCATTCACATTCGTGCCGTCGCTGCCAAGCTTGCGCCACCAAACCCCCAGTCCCACCACCATGCCCACTTGGGCGCGGGTGCTGATCTGCGCTTTACACTGGTAGCTGCCGCGGGCATTGAACACACGCACCATCTCCCCGTCTTTGACCTGCCGCGAGGTAGCGTCATCAGGGTGAATTTCTAAGAGCGGTTCGCCCTCCATGTCGCGCAGGCTTTTCACATTCACAAAGCTGGAATTCAAAAAGTTGCGGGCTGGCGGCGAAATCATCGCCAGCGGGTAGGTAGCTTGTGCATTGGCGGGTTCATAGTTGGGCAGGTAGTCTGGCAGGCCATCAAGCCCTTGGGCCGCCAAGCGTTCGCTGAAGAACTCACACTTGCCCGAGGCCGTGGGAAACCCCCCGTTTGCAAATGGCGCATCAGCCACTGGCCAATGGGCAAAGCCATCCTTTAACAAGGCATCCCAAGTGACCGGCGTGGCGCTTTGCAGGTTGCGGGGGTTTTGCAACGCCAAGCGGCACAGGCTTTCGTCGTCTTCTTGCAGCAAGGGGTTGTCCATGCTCATTCTGGATGCCAGTTCACGAAAAATTTGCGTATTGGTTTTGGCCTCACCCATGGGCGCGATGGCGGGGCGATTCAGCACCATGTCGGTGTGGCCATAGCTGTTGTGAATGTCCCAGTGCTCGAGTTGCGTGGTAGCGGGCAGCACATAGTCGGCATGGTCGGCGGTGTCGGTCATGAAGTGTTCCAGCACCACAGTGAACAAATCATCTCGCGCAAAGCCTTTCACCACCTTGGCTGACTCGGGAGCCACCGCCACGGGGTTGCTGTTGTAGACCACCAAGGCTTCTACCAAGTCCTGCGTGTTCAAGGCGTCGCCGATGGTGCTCATGTTGATGAGCGGTGCTTTAGCGTTGGTGTGCACATCATGTCGCTGCAAAGCCGCGCCGTTGTGCAAAGCATGACCGGAAGCGCTCAGTACCACGCCGCCAGCGCGGTGACGCCATGCGCCGGTGAGCGCGGGCAGGCAAGCCACGGCGCGAACCGCGTTGCCACCGCCTTTGGAACGCTGTACGCCGTAGTTCAGGCGAATCGCGGCAGGCTGGATGTGTGCGTAGTCGTGGGCGAGTTGACGGATGTCCTCGGCCTTCAAGCCGCACACCTCGGCTGTGCGTTCGGGCGTCCATTGCAAGGCACGTTCACGCAAGGCTTCAAAGCCCAAGGTGTGGTGGGCAATGTAGTCGTGGTCCAGCCAGTCGTGGGTGATGAGTTCGTGCATCAGTCCTAAGGCCAGCGCTGCATCGGTGCCTGGTTTGAGGGCCAGATGCACATCGCATTTGTCGGCGGTTTCGGTGCGGCGTGGGTCTATACACACCAATTTGGCACCATTGCGTTTGGCCTCTTGCGCAATACGCCAAAAATGCACGCTGCTGGTGATGACGTTACTGCCCCAGATGATGATAAGTTTGGACTCTGCGAAGTGCTGCACCTTCATGCCTACCTTGCTGCCAAAGGTTTGCGCCAAGGCTTCGCCGCCAGCGCTAGAGCAAATTGTGCGGTCGAGTTTGGCAGCACCCAGCAGGTTGAAAAACCGCATGGCGATGGACTCGCCTTGCACCATGCCCATGGTGCCCGCATAGCTGTAAGGCAGTATGCGTTCGGGGTGTTTGTCGGCAATGGCTTTCAAGCGTGTGGCGATGTCGCTCAATGCCTCATCCCAACTGACCCGCTGGAACTGGCCGCCGCCCTTGGGGCCCACCCGCTTGAGGGGGTGCAGCACCCGATCGGGGTGGTAGGTGCGCTCGGTGTAGCGCGATACCTTGGTGCACAGTACGCCATCCGTCAGGGGGTGGTTGGGGTTGCCTTGCACCTTGATCGCTACCCCGTCTTGCACGGTGGTCAGCAATGAGCAGGTGTCGGGGCAGTCGTGGGGGCAGGCGCCCAAGACGCTGGATGTCATGGTGGAGGAGGTCATGGCTGCATTTTGCACGTCTTTGCAAAGACGGATCGGGTAGACTGATTGCCCAAGCCAAATACAGAGGGTGAACTTATGAAACTGCTCGATTCCATCGCCACCGAAGCGGCCAGCATCATTGCGGTGCGCCGTGACATCCACGCCCATCCCGAACTGTGCTTCCAAGAGCAGCGTACCGCAGATGTGGTGGCGGGCAAGTTGACCGAGTGGGGCATTGAGGTGCACCGTGGCATGGGTACCACCGGTGTG
>CAMATW010000036.1 GCA_945861305.1 Bordetella parapertussis
GGTGCCCATGGTGATCGAACAGTCGGGCCGCGGTGAGCGGTCTTACGACATTTACTCGCGCTTACTCAAAGAGCGCGTCATTTTCTTGGTTGGTCCCGTGAACGACCAAACCGCCAACTTGGTGGTGGCGCAGTTGTTGTTCTTGGAGAGCGAAAACCCAGACAAAGACATTTCGCTCTATATCAACTCGCCTGGCGGCTCGGTCAGCGCTGGCATGTCGATTTACGACACCATGAACTTCATCAAGCCATTGGTCTCCACTTTATGCATTGGCATGGCAGCCAGCATGGGTGCTTTCTTGCTAGCCGCTGGCGCCAAGGGCAAACGTTTTTCTTTGCCCAACTCCAAGGTCATGATCCACCAACCTTTGGGTGGCACGCAAGGTCAGGCAACTGAAATTGAAATTGCAGCTCGCGAAATTTTGAAAACCCGTGAGCGCTTGAACCAGTTGCTGTCGGAGAACACTGGCCAACCTTTGTCACGCATTGAAGTCGATACCGAGCGCGATTACTACCTCACTGCTGACGAGGCCAAGGCCTATGGTTTGGTGGATGATGTGATTGCCAAGCGCCCCTGATGGATTTGAGTATCATTAACTCCTCAACCTAAAACATAAGACCGAATGGCCGACAAAAAAGGTACTTCCAGC
The DNA here is from genome assembly GCA_945861305.1 of Bordetella parapertussis. Classification (GTDB taxonomy): domain Bacteria; phylum Pseudomonadota; class Gammaproteobacteria; order Burkholderiales; family Burkholderiaceae_C; genus Limnohabitans. Next base: position 650 of record CAMATW010000036.1, read on the forward strand.
GAAAAAACGCTTTACTGCTCTTTTTGCGGCAAAAGCCAGCATGAGGTCAAAAAACTCATCGCTGGGCCCTCTGTTTTTATTTGCGATGAATGCATAGATTTATGCAATGACATCATCCGCGATGAGTTGCCGCCTGAGGCGGCGACCATGCGCGAAGGGCGGGGCGATTTGCCCAGCCCCTTGGACATCAAAACCAACCTAGACAACTATGTGATTGGTCAAGAACCGGCCAAACGTGCCTTGGCTGTGGCGGTTTACAACCACTACAAACGCCTTCAGCATAAGGAAACTGCCAAAAAAGACGAGGTCGAACTGACCAAGTCCAATATTTTGCTGATTGGCCCCACCGGCTCTGGCAAAACCCTGCTGGCGCAAACCTTGGCCCGTATGCTCAATGTGCCTTTTGTCATGTCTGACGCCACCACCCTGACCGAAGCGGGTTATGTGGGCGAGGATGTGGAAAACATCATCCAAAAGTTGTTGCAAAACTGTAATTACGACGTCGAGCGGGCCCAGCGCGGCATTGTTTATATCGATGAGATCGACAAAATTTCTCGCAAATCTGATAACCCCTCCATCACCCGTGATGTGTCCGGCGAGGGCGTTCAGCAAGCTTTGCTTAAGTTGATTGAGGGCACGATGGCCAGCGTTCCCCCCCAAGGCGGGCGCAAACACCCCAACCAAGACTTCCTGCAGGTTGACACCACCAACATCCTGTTTATCTGTGGCGGCGCCTTTGCTGGCTTGGAAAAAGTCATTGAAAACCGCACAGAACGCTCGGGTATTGGCTTTAGCGCAGTTGTCAAAACTAAAGAAGAACGCAGTTTGTCCGATATGTTTGGGCAAGTAGAACCGGAAGATTTGATCAAATTCGGCCTGATCCCTGAACTTGTAGGGCGTTTGCCTGTGGTCGCGACCCTCAGTGAACTGAGTGAGGATGCGCTCATGCAAATTCTCACCGAGCCAAAGAATGCGCTGGTCAAGCAATACAACAAACTGTTTGGAATGGAAGGCGTTGAATTAGAGATACGGCCCTCCGCACTCAAGGCAATTGCGAAAAAAGCCTTGGCCCGCAAAACCGGCGCACGCGGATTGCGTTCTATCCTTGAACAATCGCTGATTGACACCATGTTTGAGTTGCCCAACAGCACCAATGTTGAGAAAGTGGTTGTAGAGGAATCTACGATCGAAGAGAACAAACCTCCTTTATTGGTCTACCGCGAGGCAGCCAAAAAGGCCTGAATTTCCCGCTGACCTCAGGGTTGGCTTTTTTCCAGATTGGATGTTTGACCATGTCAGGACAAACCCCTTTGCCACCCGTTGCCATCGACCTGCCCTTGTTGCCTTTGCGCGATGTGGTGGTGTTTCCGCACATGGTCATCCCGTTGTTTGTGGGTAGACCCAAAAGCATCAAGGCATTAGAAACTGCCATGGCGGCAGACCGCAGCATCATGTTGGTAGCCCAAAAAGCCGCTGCCAAAGACGAGCCTTTGGTCACCGATATGTTCGAGGTGGGATGTGTATCCACCATCTTGCAAATGCTCAAATTGCCCGATGGCACCGTCAAAGTGCTGGTCGAAGGCCAACAACGCGCCATGGTCAACCACATTGAAGATGGCGCTTCTCACTTTGTTTGTACCTTGACGCCAGTGCAACCCGCCGAGGTGGGTGACCAAGACACCGAGATCGAGGCCTTGCGTCGCGCGGTCATGCAGCAGTTTGACCAGTACGTCAAACTGAACAAAAAAATCCCCCCTGAAATTCTGACTTCCATCTCCAGCATTGACGATGCGGGCCGCTTGGCTGACACTATCGCTGCGCACTTACCTTTAAAGCTTGAAAACAAACAAGCGGTGTTGGATTTGCCGCAAATCAAAGAGCGTTTGGAAAACCTCTATACCCAACTCGAGCGTGAAGTTGACATTTTGAATGTCGACAAGCGCATACGTGGCCGTGTCAAACGCCAGATGGAGAAAAACCAACGCGATTTCTATTTGAACGAGCAAGTCAAAGCCATTCAAAAAGAATTGGGCGAAGGCGAAGAGGGTGCTGACATTGAAGAGATTGAGAAAAAGATCAAGGCCGCTCGCATGTCCACCGAGGCACGCAAAAAAGCGGACAGCGAACTCAAAAAACTCAAGCTCATGTCACCCATGTCTGCAGAAGCCACCGTGGTTCGTAATTACATCGATGTGTTGGTGGGTTTACCTTGGAGCAAGCGTACCAAGATCAAGCACGACTTGATGAACGCCGAGGCTGTTCTCAACGAAGACCACTACGGCCTAGAAAAAGTCAAAGATCGCATCTTGGAATATTTGGCGGTCCAGCAACGTGTCGAGAAAGTCAAAGCCCCTATTCTGTGTTTAGTAGGCCCGCCCGGAGTGGGTAAGACCTCTCTGGGTCAATCTATCGCCAAGGCCACAGGGCGCAAGTACGTGCGAATGGCCTTGGGCGGTATGCGTGACGAGGCTGAAATCCGTGGACATCGTCGCACCTATATCGGCGCTTTGCCTGGCAAGGTTTTGCAAAACCTCGCCAAGGTGAGCACTCGCAATCCTTTGTTCTTGTTGGACGAAATCGACAAGCTGGGCTCTGACTTCCGTGGCGACCCTTCCAGTGCATTGTTGGAGGTTCTAGACCCTGAACAAAACAACACCTTCAACGATCACTATGTGGAAGTGGACTTCGATTTAAGCGATGTGATGTTTGTCGCCACCTCCAATTCCATGAACATCCCCCCCGCATTGCTTGACCGTATGGAAGTCATTCGTTTGTCTGGCTATACCGAAGACGAAAAAATCAATATCGCCACGCGTTACCTGATCCCTAAGCAGTTGAAAAATAACGGCATCAAGGAAGAAGAGTTGCGCATCGAAGAATCTGCGGTTCGCGATATCGTTCGCTACTACACACGCGAAGCTGGTGTGCGTTCTTTAGAGCGTGAGATCTCCAAGATTTGCCGCAAAGTAGTCAAAGCCTTGTTACTCAAAACCATGCAAGCCACGGTGGTGGTCAACGAAGACAATTTGAACGACTTCCTGAGTGTGCGCAAGTACACCTATGGCCGCGCTGAAAAGCAAAACCAAGTCGGTCAAGTGGTGGGTCTGGCTTGGACCGAAGTCGGCGGCGATTTGCTCACCATCGAAGCGGCCATCATCCCTGGCAAAGGCAACATCACCCGCACCGGTTCTTTGGGCGATGTGATGAAAGAGTCTGTAGAGGCTGCCCGTACCGTGGTGCGTAGCCGCTCGGCCAGCTTGGGCATCCGCAGCGATGTATTTGAAAAGTCCGACATACACGTTCACGTGCCTGATGGTGCGACACCCAAGGACGGCCCAAGTGCAGGTGCTGCCATCACTTTGTCCATCGTGTCTGCACTCACCGGCATCCCTGTTCGCAGCGATGTGGCGATGACTGGTGAAATCACATTGCGAGGTGAAGTTACCGAGATTGGCGGCTTGAAAGAAAAATTGCTGGCAGCTTTGCGCGGCGGCATCAAAACTGTATTGATCCCTGAGCAAAACGTCAAAGATTTGCAGGAAATTCCAGACAACGTCAAAGTCAATCTGGAGATCATTCCGGTTCGTTGGATTGACAAGGTGCTTGAAATTGCTTTGGAACGTATTCCTACGCCCTTGCCTTTGGATGAGCCTGAAGTGGTTGCAGCGACACCTGCCGCTGAAGTTGCGACGGTGGCAGTCAAACATTAAGCCTGACGGAGCAAAAATAGCGCAATTTTCCGCTATACTTTCGCCTCATGCGGGAATAGCTCAGTTGGTAGAGCGCAACCTTGCCAAGGTTGAGGTCGCGAGTTCGAGCCTCGTTTCCCGCTCCACTCATGAAAAAGGGAAGCTTAAAGCTTCCCTTTTTTCTCTGTATATGGCGCGATAGCAAAGCGGTTATGCACCGGATTGCAAATCCGTGTAGGTCGGTTCGACTCCGGCTCGCGCCTCCACCATTCAAAGCCACTCAATCAATACAGTGGAAATATTTAGGTCATTAACAACTTATAGAAGTTTGTGAACTTAGCGCCGGCAGCAGCAGAGACAGACGCGGTGTTGGGCGTTGAAGGACTTGCCGTTGCAGTTTTTTTGATACGCACAGGCGCATACAGTTCAACTGTTTTCTCAGAAGACTTAAAAGACGGCCCACTTAAAGCAGATGCAATACTTGATTTCGAAACTTTAGATTTGGTTATCGATGCATTAATCCCATCCAATGCAGTTTGAACTGGATTGATATTTTTTCTGGAACTTGCAGGTGGGTTGCTAAAATCAATTTTCATATATTTGAAACAAGAATTAAATAATTTGAATGCTTTTCATCATAATCACGCTGAAAAAGAAATTTCTTAATAGGTGTTTACCCTTTAATAATGCATAAATTGAACGAGATTGAAATTCAGGTTAGCGGCATTGACTTTGTTTGCCTGACCCAAGGACGTGGCCCACTTGTGTTGCTGGTCCATGGTTTTCCGGATATTCCCCAAACGTGGGTCTCGCAAATGCAGGCATTGGCTGATGCGGGCTACCAAGTCGTTGCGCCTTATTTGCCGGGCTACTTGCCCTCACGATTTACTGCCAACGCCTACTTTGACAAAGCGAGTTTGGTCAATGGCATCGCGGGTTTGATCGAGGCCCTTTCCATTCAGCAAAAACTGCATTACGTGGGGCAAGACTGGGGCGCCATCATTGGCTATGCCCTGTGTGCGTCGCGTCCCGAACTGCTGCGCAGTGCTGTATTGATGGCGGTGCCACATCCGCAAGTGGTTGCAACGCATTTGTTAGTACCCAAACACATTCAACGATCTTTCCATTGGTGGTTCTTTCAGCAAGCGCAATTGCCTGAGCAGGCATTGATGGCCAACGACATGGCTTTTATAGATTACCTTTGGCAGAATTGGTGTGTGCCTGGCTATGCAGACAAGGCGCACATCGAACAAGTGAAAGCGTGTTTGAGTCAAGATGGTGTGCTTCACACCGCACTGGCTTATTACCGCGCCATGTTTGACATCAGTAAAGCTGATCCCGCTTTGTTGACTTTGCGAGAAGCTATGCAGCGCAACATCACCGTCCCCACCTTGGCCCTGTGTGGGGCAGACGATATGCGGGCCGAGTTGATGCGTGAACAAGAAAAATATTTTGCAGGGCCGTATACCTACAAAGAAGTACCTCATGCAGGACATTTTTTGCATCGCGAACAAAGTAGCGTCGTTAACAACCTTTTACTTGATTGGTTGTCGAATTCATAAGCTGCGGACTGGGGTTAACCATAGGTAATTAACACTCTCATACCCGCGAAGATACTTAGTTATAGAGTTTTGTCGTGAACAGGCGCTGAAGATGGTTGATGATGTCATCCTAGAAACCCACCAATTGGTTAAAGAGTTCAAAGGATTTGTGGCCGTCAATGCAGTGGATTTGAAAATACAGCGTGGGACTATCCATGCCTTAATTGGCCCCAACGGCGCTGGCAAAACCACATTCTTCAATTTGCTCACCAAATTTTTGATACCCACCAGCGGGCGCATTCTTTTTAACCAACAAGACATCACCTCGGAAAAGCCAGCCCAAGTGGCGCGTAGAGGCATTGTTCGGTCTTTCCAAATTTCTGCCACGTTTCCCCATCTGACGGTTTTGGAAAATGTGCGCATTGCACTGCAACGCTCTGTGGGCTCTTCTTTTGATTTCTGGCGCTCACAAAACAGCTTGAACCGACTCAACGACCGTGCTATGGAGTTGCTGCAAGAGGTTGAGTTGGGCGATTTTTCGAAAGTGCAGGCAGTTGAACTGTCCTATGGCCGAAAGCGTGCTTTGGAAATTGCAACCACCTTGGCCACCGAACCTGAACTGATGCTGTTGGATGAGCCTACCCAAGGCATGGGCCATGAGGATGTGGACAAGGTCACACAGTTGATTAAAAAAGTCAGCGCCAATCGCACCGTGTTGATGGTTGAACACAATATGGGCGTAGTCTCGCAAATTGCAGACACCATCAGCGTGTTGCAGCGCGGTCAAATCATTGCCGAAGGTCCTTATGCCAAGGTCTCGCAAGATCCTTTGGTTCTGGAAGCCTATATGGGCAGTGCCGACGCTGCCTTGGCAGGTGCCCATGGTCACTGAATCCAGCGCTGCCGTGCCGTTTCTTCGCATGCAAGGCGTGAACGCCTTCTATGGTGAGTCGCATATCTTGCATGGGGTGGACTTGGTGGTGAACCAAGGAGAGTTGGTGACCTTGCTTGGGCGCAATGGCGCGGGCCGTACCACTACCATTAAGTCAGTATTGGGTTTGGTGGGGCAACGAAGTGGCTCTATTGAAATCTTGGGTCAAGAAACCATTGGCTGGGATACGCATCACATTGCACGCTTGGGCGTGGGGTATTGCCCTGAAGAGCGTGGTGTTTTTTCAAGTTTGAGCTGTGAAGAAAACCTGCTTTTGCCCCCTGTCATTGCACCTGGCGCCATGACCTTGGATGAGATTTACAGCATCTTTCCGAATTTGTACGAAAGACGAAACAGTCCTGGGACACGTTTGTCGGGCGGTGAGCAGCAAATGCTGGCGATTGCCCGTATCTTGCGCACAGGTTCGAAGCTGTTGCTTCTCGATGAAATCTCTGAGGGGTTGGCGCCAGTGATTGTGCAGGCCTTGTCACGCATGATTCAAACTTTGCGTCAAAAGAAATTCACCATCATCATGATTGAGCAAAATTTCCGCTTTGCCAGTGGTTTGGCTGACCGCTTCTATGTCATGGAGCATGGCCGCATTGTTCAAGGTTTTGCTGCCCGTGAGTTGCCCAGCAAGATGGGCATGCTGAACGAGTATTTGGGTATTTGATTTTCACAGGAAGAACTGATATGAAATTTTCTTTAAACACTTTACTGGCTTGTATGTTGGCCGCAGTGGGCTTGAATGCCCATGCGCAAATTTCCGATGGCATTGTGAAGATCGGTGTGCTCAACGATATGTCGGGTTTGTATGCCGATATCACTGGCCCTGGTTCAGTGGTTGCCGCCAAGATGGCGGTAGAAGATTATTTGAAGAGCAGCAAAAGCAGCTTGAAAGTAGAAATCGTCAGTGCTGACCACCAAAACAAAGCTGATATTGGCTCCAATATTGCTCGTCAGTGGTATGACACCGACAAGGTCGACATGATCATCGATGTGCCCACTTCGTCTGTGGCATTGGCCATCAGCCAAGTCAGCCGTGAGAAGGGGAAAATCCATGTCAACACGGGTGCGGCTACCGCAGACTTGACTGGTAAGGCTTGCTCGCCCAACACCATTCACTGGTTGTATGACACATGGATGTTGGCCAATGGCACGGGCAAGGCAGTGGTGCAACATGGAGGTACCAGTTGGTTTTTCTTGACTGCTGACTATGCGTTTGGCCAAGCCTTAGAGCGTGATACCGAGGCGGTGATCTTGAAAAACGGCGGCAAGGTATTGGGCAAGGTGCGTCATCCCTTGGCGACGCAAGATTTTTCTTCCTTCTTGTTGCAAGCACAGGCTTCCAAAGCCAAAGTGATTGGCCTGGCCAATGCGGGCGGTGACACTACCAACTCCATCAAACAAGCTTATGAGTTTGGTATTGTCAAAGGCGGCCAGACTCTTGCAGGCTTGTTGGTATTTCTGACCGACATTCATTCGCTAGGACTTGAAAAAGCACAAGGTTTGTACCTGACTGAAACTTTTTACTGGGACTTGAACGACCAGACCCGTGCGTGGTCTAAGCGATTTGCCGCACTTCACAGTGGTAAGTATCCCTCTATGGACCAAGCGGGTGTGTACGCGGGCATCTTGCATTACTTGAAAGCCATTGACGCTGGCAAGACCGATGATGGCACCAAGGTTGCACAGAAGATGAAAGATTTGCCCACCGATGACGTCTTGTTTGGCAAAGGCAGCATTCGCAAAGATGGCCGTAAATTGCACCCTGCGTATTTGTTTGAAGTGAAAAAGCCTTCAGAGTCCAAAGGCCCTTACGACTACTACAAATTGCTGGCCACCATTCCAGCGGACCAAGCCTTTCGTCCTTTGAACGAAGGCGATTGTCCTTTGGTGAAGAACTGATTCGCCCATGGAATTGTTCGGCATTCCCTCGCAGGCGCTGTTTGGTCAGTTGTTGATCGGTTTGATCAACGGCTCGTTTTATGCGTTGCTGTCTTTGGGATTGGCCGTGATTTTTGGCTTACTGAACATCATCAATTTCACCCATGGTGCGCAGTACATGATGGGTGCATTTGTGGCCTATCTGTCCCTGCAATGGTTTGGCTTGAACTACTGGTTTGCCTTGCTGATTGCCCCTTTGGTGGTGGGTGCCACAGGCGTTCTGATAGAGCGAACCATGTTGGTTCGTTTGTACAAGCTAGACCACCTGTACGGTTTGTTATTGACCTTTGGTTTGGCGCTTATCTTTCAAGGTTTGTTTCGTAACGCCTATGGGGCATCTGGTATGCCTTATGCCGTGCCTGAGATGTTCCAAGGGGCGGTAGATTTGGGCTTTATGTTTTTGCCCAAATACCGAGCGTGGGTCATCGTTGCTTCTGTTTTGATTTGCTTCTCGACATGGTTTGTGATTGAGCGTACCAAGCTTGGCGCGTACTTAAGGGCGGCGACAGAAAACCCGTCATTGGTTCAAGCCTTTGGCATCAATGTGCCACGCATGATCACGCTGACCTATGGTTTTGGTGTGGGCTTGGCGGCCTTGGCAGGCGTGATGGCAGCCCCTATTTACCAAGTTAGTCCGATGATGGGGGCTGACATCATCATTGTGGTGTTCGCTGTGGTGGTGATTGGCGGCATGGGTTCCATCATGGGCGCCATCTTGTCTGGCTTTGGTCTTGGCTTGATTGAGGGATTGACCAAAGTCGTTTATCCCGAGGCTTCAAACACCGTGATCTTTGTCATCATGGCGATCGTGTTGCTGATCAAACCTGCTGGCTTGTTTGGAACTGAGAAGTAATGCCATGAACAACCCTGTGTTTAACAGCCAAGACCTTCGCCACCAGTGGATAGCAGCGGGCTTGATGGTGGCATTTTTTGCTATTGCACCTTATTTTGTTTACCCCGTGTTTTTGATGAAGGTGATGTGCTTTGCCTTGTTTGCCTGCGCCTTCAATTTGTTGCTGGGCTTTGGTGGCTTGCTGTCATTTGGCCACGCCATGTTTTTTGGCACTTCTGGCTATGCGGCAGCCCATGCGGCCAAGGTCTGGGGTTTGACCCCAGAACTCAGTGTGCTGTTTGCCACGGTGTGTGCCACGGTGTTGGCCTGGGTGGTGGGTTTGCTGGCCATTCGCCGTCAAGGCATTTACTTTGCAATGATTACTTTGGCCTTGTCGCAAATGGTGTACTTTGTCTATTTGCAAACGCCTTTCACTGGCGGTGAAGACGGTATTCAAGGGGTGCCACATGGACAATTATTTGGGTTCATCGATTTGAACAACGAAGTGGCCATGTATATCTTTGTGTTGGCCATTTTCCTCTTGGGCTTTGGCTTGGTTTGGCGCATTGTCCATTCGCCTTTTGGACAAGTGCTTAAAGCCATTCGTGAAAACGAGCAACGTGCTTTGTCATTGGGCTACGACACCGACAGGTTCAAGTTGATTGCATTTATTTTGTCGGGTACTGTGGCTGGCATGGCTGGCGGCACCAAGGCCTTGGTATTTCAGTTGGCCTCTCTTACCGATGTGCACTGGACCATGTCCGGCGAGGTAGTGCTAATGACCTTGGTGGGTGGTTTGGGAACCTTGTTTGGGCCGGTGGTCGGCGCGGCAGTCATCGTCACAATGCAAAACTATTTGGCCCAACTTGGCTCTTGGGTCACCGTGGTGCAGGGCTTGGTGTTCGTGGTTTGCGTCATGCTGTTTCGCAAAGGTATTGTGGGCGAGATTGCCAACCTGTTGCGCAAACCTTTGTAAAAAGCCTTCAATAGCGGTTGAAAATTTCCAATGCCTTGAGCATTGATTTTTCTTTCTTAATCATAGGCATCATCTTCGATTCTTTATCGTCGTATTGCTTGAGCAGTTCCACCACTTTTTCAGCGGCTGCTGCGGGTACCACCACAACGCCATCGGCGTCGCCCACAATGTAGTCGCCTGGATTGACCATCACATCGCCGCATTTCACAGGGACTTGTTTTTCAGAGCTGACCATGCGACCTACCGATGTGGCAGGTGTGATTCGGCGTGACCACACCGGAAAACCAATTTGCCGCAGTTCTTTCACATCGCGTACCGCGCCATCTATCACAGCACCTGCCAAATTACGTACCTTGGCAGTGGTGCCCATCAAATTGCCCATGGCAGCAATGTCTAAGCCGTCTTGCATCACATACACCAGCACCGAACCTTCGGGAGCTTGATCCAAAATTTCTAAAGCATAGTTAGGGTACTTGCGTGTATCGCCCTTGAGCACAGGGCGCAACACCGCCGTGACCGCACGACCGACGATGCGGGCATCAAAGATGGGCTTCATATCAGCAGCCATCCATCCCCTGGCGCCAGTGGCTTCGTCCACTGCATCTGCAATATTGCCTGTGCTGTTTTCTGGCAACGACAGGGCTTTGATGATTTCGGCTTCTGTCATAGCCGCAAAAGCCGGGGACATATTCAATAGCATCAGCAAACTACACAGTTGGAAAAAACGTTTCATGGCAAGTCACTCCAGCGTAAGGGTGAAAGTTTTAACGATGGTACAAGATTTGCTAATTGAGTTGCATGTCCACCCTCATGCGCACTCACTCTGCCTTAACAGCACCTTCTCCCCAGTGTCAAACCTGTGGGTTCTTGATGCCGTCAGAGTCTTCGCGCACAGGTTTGCGCTGTGGACACCAGTATTTCTCTGGCCCAGTGTTGATGCGCAAGTTTTTGCAAATGAAGCATTTCCCCGAGGTCAAGCCCTTGAATGCTTGCGAAGTATGGCGAGCCAGCGACCAAAGCAGTGCAAATGACTCCATTTAAGTTTTTTGGCGCACAAAGTTTGTGCATTTTGCAAAGGTTCATACCCTTTTCGGGGAGTTTTTGCGTATGTTGAACGTTATTGAGGCGAAATTAAATTCACGTTGGACCCAATTGGTGCTGGGCGTACTTTGCATGATGAGCATCTCCAGTCCGCAGTATGTTTGGGCTTTGTTTACCAAGCCTTTAGGCTCACAGTTGGGTGTCAGTCTGACAGAGCTGCAGATCACCTTTTCTATTCTGATCGTCTTACAGACCTTCTTTTCCCCTTTTCAGGGTTTTTTGGTAGAGCGTTTTGGGCCCCGCAAGCTGTTATCAGTCGGTGCTTTGTTGATGGGTTTGAGTTGGGTCTTGGCTTCCCGTGCAGACTCCATTACCTTGCTTTACTTAAGTTATGGTTTGCTTGGTGGATTAGGAACCGGCATTGTGTATATCGGTGTGGTGGGGCAGGTGGTGAAGTGGTTCCCAGACAAGCGTGGTTTTGCCGTGGGCATGGTTGCTGCAGGTTATGGCATGGGGGCCATACTGACCACTTTCCCCATTTCGCGGTCGCTTGCCGAGCATGGTCATCAAGACACCTTGTGGTGGTTTGGATGCGTTTTGGGTGGATTGGGTTTGTTCTTTGCGCAAGGCCTTCGTTCCCCTTTGCAACAGGTTTCTGATGAGGTTGCCGATTTACCCGGTGTGGGACCCGCCACCATGCTTCGCACGCCCGTGTTTTGGTTGATGTTTGCGATGATGACCATGATGTCCACCTCAGGCTTGATGGTCATTTCTCAAATGGGAGCCATTGCAAAAGACTATCAAGTTGCAGATGCCATGGTTTGGGGAATGGCAGCTCTTCCTTTGGCCTTGACCATCGATCGGTTAACCAATGGATTGACGCGACCCTTCTTTGGTTGGGTGTCGGACCGATGGGGCAGAGAAAACACCATGTTCATAGCCTTTGGACTAGAAGCCGTGGCGATGTTTGCTTGGATATCAACGATTGACAATCCTGTGTTGTTTGTGATTCTTTCTGGCGTGGTGTTTTTCGGTTGGGGAGAAATTTTTTCATTGTTCCCTTCTACATTGACAGATACCTTCGGCCCCAAACACGCCACCACCAACTATGGTTTCCTCTACATGGCACAGGGCGTTGGTTCCATCATTGGAGGTCCAGTAGCTGCCATGGTGCATCACAGCACAGGCAGTTGGATTCCTGTGTTTGCTTTGATGATCAGTCTGGATGTTCTGGCCGCTGGCTTGGCTTTATGGGCACTTAAACCATTAAGAAAAAATCTTACTTTTTACTCACAGATACCCATGGAACACCCCAATCAGACATAGGTATGTAGGAAAAATCATGCTTAAATGTCTTTTGTTTTACAACAATCAAAGTTGTTATGAATCGCTTGTGGGTTTTTTTAATGATGCTGTTCTGTTTAGCAGCTCCGCAAGCATCTGCGAGCACCTTCGCCTTGGAGTCAGCTTACCTGGTTCCGTCAAACATCGACATTCCATTTGATGATATCGCATCATTTCCCAATGACGCATTCAAACCCTTTGTAAATGATCTGCGCTTAGGGTTTATAGAAAAACCTGTTTGGATCAAACTTCGGATAATCCCGCAGTCCCCCACAAGTTTTGAAAATGCTTCCACCGTTGGGTATGACAGCGCTGTTGTATTGAGAATAGGCTTGTTAGCACTGGACAGTATTGAGTTATTTGAGAGGGTAAACGGTGAATGGATCAAGCAACACCGAGGGGATAAGGTCAAGCAAAAATATGCCAGTTGTCTGGATGATTTCCATTGCTTTGAGCTGCGTTCTGACCCCAAAGACCCCATTGATCTGTACCTGAAAATTCAAACCACCACCATAAACACAGTTGTTCTGGAAGCTGTGCCAGTCAGGGATTTGCCTTTGTTGGTGGCTAACCGCATTGTCACGCTTATGGGCACTTTTGCGGTGGCTACATCTTTGCTTGTGATTGGGCTTTTGTTTTTCGTGATTGAGCGCTCAAGCTTGGTGGCGACATTTTGTGCTTACCAAATATCTGTCGTGCTGCTGATTTTATTGAGCACTGGTTTGTTGTTCAGAGTGTTTGAAGACCCTTCACCAGAGTTGATAAACAACCTGAATCAATACCTGTTGAGCATCCGCGCCATATTCACTGTGCTTCTAGGCTATGTTTTATTACAACCGTATAAATTGCATTCCTACTACCGTAAAGCGATGTGGTTTTTAGCAGGTCTGTGTGTGGTGTCGATGTACTTCGTTGTGAGCGATCAATTTTCCAACGCAAGTCGCTTGAATATCGCTATTCATGTGATTTGCTTTCTGGTGCAAATTTTGGGGGCGGCAACAGCCCAAAATATCTCAAAACTACTGCGCTGGCTAACCTTAATCGGGTATCTGATTTTTGAGATTATTTTGATAGGCAGTATTTTTACGGCTTTCAATCTCTACCCAGAGCTTTCTCAATCCACCCCGCTTTTTATGCAGAGTTTGGGAGATTCGCGGTTAAATGGTAGTCGGGTGGGCATATTTTTATTTGCGATTCTGATTATTCAGGTATTTGATCGCAGAAAAATCAGCAATGAGACCCTGGAAAATTTCAAGCTTGAAGCAGCCAAATCCACAGCCCAGCGTGAGCGTTTGATAGAACGCCAAAGCATGATTGATATGCTGACCCATGAATTGAAAAACCCTTTGGGTACGATTCGCTTTGCCATCGCCAGTTTGAGGAGGAATGTGTCAATTGACAGCGATTCTCAGCGAAGGGTTAAGCGCATTGATGATTCTGTTGAGCGAATGAACGCATTGATTGAGCATGTAGCGCTTTCAAACAAAATTGACCGCTTTGACACCAGTCAAGTCAAGGAGCTTGTAGACATCGCGGCACTCATTGAGGTGGCAATAGGTGACTATGATGATATGAGAACATTCAGAATAGAAGTTGAGCGTGGCTTGAATATACCTACCAGCCGTTTGATGCTGTCGCTTATCTTGCAAAATTTGATCAGTAATGCTTACAAATACCATCTTCAAACTGACACTGTTTTGATCAAAGCCTTTACTCAAAAAAATACAGCCGTGATTGAGGTCTCGAATACGATCGATCTTGATAAGTCGCCAGACCCTACTCAGTTGTTTCAAGCTTACTATCGACATAACAATGTGCAAGAGCAACCCGGCATGGGTTTGGGTTTGTCGCTGTCCAAGTCTGCTGCTGAAAAAATCAATGGAACCATCGAATTTTCACAGGAAAGAAATTTAATTCTCTTTTCTCTTAAGGTGCCTTTATGAAAACCCATCTCGCAGCTCCCATGGTCGCTCAACGACAATCCTTGCGAGTAGCGATTGTGGAAGATGACAGATTGTTGCGTCAAGAAATTGAGTTGCATCTCACTGCCAACGATTTCTCTGTGGTTGGCGTCTCCAGTGCTTCTGCGTTGGATGACCTCACTCAATCAGAGCCCATCGATTTATTTATTATCGATTTAAATTTACCAGGCGAGGGCGGTCTGAGTTTGTGCAAAAGGCTGCGTGGGTCTTTGCCCAACGCTGGCATTGTGATCATGACAGCCCGTGTTGCCTTGCATGACCGTTTGGCCGGCTACAGCCATGGTGGTGCAGATTTTTATTTGACTAAGCCGGTCTCGCCAGACGAGTTGGTTCTGGTTCTGCAAAATTTGGGCAGGCGTGTGAAAAAACTGGTGTCTGACAACAGCTGGAGTTTGAGCCTTCGTGACCGCCTTTTGACAGGACCCCAAGAGGGCCAGAAGCTGCGCTTAACCAACCGAGAAAAAGTGTTGTTGGTATCCTTGAGTCACGCCAAGGAGCATATTTTAGAGTCAGGCGCTCTTTGTGATTTATTTTCACGCGAAGACGATGAAGAAGGCATGACCAAACATGCTTTGGAAGAGTTGATTGCCCGTTTGCGCAAGAAATTCAAGTCGGTCCAAGAGGGCGACGCAGAACCGGCTATAAAGTCGGTCTGGGGGGTTGGTTACCAGTTGTGCGTGCCCATTAGCTTGGTGTACTAGGCACGCACTTGGAGTTGATTAGCGGTTGACCAGTTTGGCTGGAACCATCAAGGTAATTGCAGCGCCTACTACCAAGACAGCTGCCAGCAGGTACATGCCTGAGTCGGTGGAAGAGGTAAGTTGCTTTAGCCAGCCCACCAAATAGGGCGCTAAAAAGCCTGCCAAATTCGCAATCGAATTGATGGCGGCAATACCGGCAGCTGCACCTGCACCCACCAAGAACGCGGTAGGCAAGCTCCAAAACAGCGGAATGGCAGACACAATGCCCATACAGGCCAGAATGAGCGCAGCAAATGACAGATAGTGGTTGCCAGACAAAAGCACTGACAAAATCAAGCCTGTAGAACCCATGAGCATGGGGATGACCACATGCCAGCGGCGTTCACGCATCTTGTCTGCACTTCGGGCAAACAACAGCATAGAAAAAACAGCGGCGATCCATGGCAGAGATGACAGCAAGCCAATTTCTAAGTTGTCAGTAACACCCATGCCTTTGATGATGGTGGGCAACCAGAAACTCACACCATACAAACTCATGGCCATGGTGAAGTAAATGGCGCTCATGGTCCACATGCGGCCGCTTTTAAAGACCTGCATCATGGGCACATGCTCTTTGTCGCTTTCTTCTTCTTGAATGCGCTTTTGCAAAATATCGCGCTCTTCATCTTTCAACCATTTGGCGCTGGTGATGCGGTCATCTAAATAGAAATACACCACCACGCCAATTAGCACAGAGGGAATGGCTTCTAGCAAAAACATCCATTGCCAACCGTGTAAACCGTTGACCTGATCCCAGCTCTTCATGATCCATCCAGACAAAGGACCACCAATGACGCCAGCCAAAGGAATACCGGTCATGAACATGGACACAATGCGAGCACGACGGTGCGAGGGGTACCAGTAGGTGAGATACAAAATAATGCCAGGGAAAAAGCCGGCCTCTGCAAGTCCCAGCAAAAAACGCATGACATAAAACTGTGTTTCGGTTTGTATGAACATCATTCCGCCGGAAACAATGCCCCAAGTCACCATGATGCGGGCTATCCAAACACGGGCACCCACTCTGTGCAAGATGATGTTGCTAGGCACTTCAAAAAAGAAGTAGCCAATGAAAAACATGCCTGCACCCAAACCATAAACGGTGTCAGAAAAACCCAAATCACCCGCCATTTGCAACTTTGCAAAACCAACATTGACGCGATCTAAATAAGCAACGATGTAACAAAGCAGCAGCAGGGGTATGAGTCGCCAAGTGACCTTGAGGTAGGTGGCATCTTCAAAGGGGGAAGAGGGCTGTAGAGCGTTGTTCATGCATAAACCTTTGTGCTGAAACAGCAAAGGGCTCACCTTAGCATAGGGAATATGGCCCACCCTGTTTTAAGTCGTTATGCGGTTCAGTTGCGAGGGTAAATACCGAGATTTTGACTGGTATAACCTTAGAGACATTTATCTTTGTGTGATCTTATGCATTTGCTTTCATTGGCTGCTCGTTACTTTTTCGGTTTAATTTTTTTGCTGACCGTGTCCCCCTTATTGGCAGGGGAGTTACTTAAAGAAGATATCGACAAAATCTTTGCAGATATTTTCGTGGTGGGTGAAATGCAGTCGGGCATGCCGCTGTACCCCTTGTTCAGCAAAAGCTCGGAAATGCCAGACGCTAAACCCGAACATAAAGGCTATGTGTTTGAGTCGGTGGATTTTGAACCAGTGCGTGGTTATGGGGGCAAGCCCATCAATATTTTGGTGGCCATGGACACAGAGGGTCGATTTATTGAGTCGCGACTGATCAGTCACCGCGAGCCTATTTTTCGATCTGAGGCGGGCATTGCCAAGCTGACAACGTTTGCCAAACAATACGAGGGCTTGACTGTTAACCACAAGATTGAAATCTTTGGCCATTTGGCAACCGCCCGCAGAGATGATCACTACGCAGCCTTGTTCGGTGTGCAAGCAGGCACGGTGAGCGCCAAGGCGATTGACCGCACCATCGTCACCTCTGCAGCCTCGGTGGCATTGGCGCATCTAGAGGCAAGCAAGTTAGGGCAGATTGCTGGCAGCAGTGCCTCTAGCTCTGTGAAGCGCAAAGCTGAAGACGATAGCTTTAAACCTTTAACCTGGGATACCTTGCGCTCGCGTGGCATGGTCAGTGAGCACCGCATTACCCGAGGTGAAATTGAAAAATTATTTACGGGTACACGTGCCGAAGGTGCAGACAAGTTAGCTGCTGGCAAACCCGATGAAGTGGCTTTAACGTTTCATGCGGCTTTGGTCAGCTTGCCCTCTATTGGCCGCAATTTGTTGGACGAAGACGGATGGCGATTATTGGGAGCGAACAGGCGCCTTTCACAAGCTTTGATGGTCACCGAGACGGGCCCTTTGTACAAAATGAATTATGAGAGCCAGCGTGTGGTGGAAGACATTCCTTTCATTGTTTCGCAAGCAGGCAAAGAACTCAAATTGCGGCCCATGGCCTATGACAAAGGTTTGAAGGTGCCGGGCTACCCCGATAAAACAGGTGCTTATTTTTATGTCATCGACACGGCGACACCCTTGGACCCTGCACAAGCATTTGAAATTCAGCTTAAATACGGTCGCCGCTTTGGCAATTTTCCCAACCAAGTGGAAAGCCGTCGCATCGACATACCTTACAGCTATCACGGAATCCCCACGCAGTGGCATGCACTGTTAGATGCCGATTTTTCCAACCGTGAATGGGCTGGTGCTTGGCAAACACGATCGACGGAGATAGCGGTGTTGTTGTTAGGTTTGATTGTGCTGAGTTCTGGCTTGTTTTTGCAAAAACGCCTCAGTGTGAACTCCAAACGATTGAAGGTCTTGCGCATTGCTTATTTGGTTTTCACGGTGGGCTTTATTGGTTGGTATGCCCAAGGTCAGTTGACCATTGTGAACATCACAGCGTCTATTGAAGCGCTGGCAGCTGGGGGAGATTTGATTTTTTTCATGAACGACCCGATGACGGTGATTTTGTGGATTTTTGTCGCAGTCACTTTGTTGATTTGGGGCAGGGGGACGTTCTGTGGATGGCTGTGTCCTTTTGGCGCATTGCAAGAGTTGATCAGCTTGTTGGCCAATGCCATCGGTATCAGGCAAAGACGCCTTAGAACAGCCTTAGATGCCAAACTCAAATGGATCAAGTATGGGGTGTTGGCGGTAGTTTTGGCTGGGTTGTATGTTTCCCCCTCCTTTGCAGAGTTGGCGGTAGAGGTAGAGCCCTTCAAAACGGCCATCAGCATGTACTTTGAACGTGACTGGCCATACGTTGCTTGGGCCGTGTTTTGTTTGACTTTGAGTGTGGTGGTTTACCGCGGCTATTGTCGTTATATATGTCCTTTGGGCGCGGCTTTGGCGGCGGTCAATTTCTTGCAGCGTTGGTCGTGGATACCTCGGCGCAAGGCCTGTGGTACACCTTGCCAAACTTGTAGACATCGTTGTGACTACCAAGCGATTGAAAAAAGTGGTGATGTCAATTACGCGGAATGCTTTCAGTGTTTGGATTGTGTGTCTATCTATCAAGACGATCAAAAATGTTTGCCTTTGATACAGCATCGCAAAGATGGCAGTCGTTTTATTCCTGTTCACAAAGAGGTGGCCGCATGATGCAGCGCAGACAGTTATTGCAACTTGGTATGGGTTTGGGTTTGGGCCATGGCCTTGGTGTGCATGCCGCGGCGCACGAATCCTTGATTTGGCAAGAGCGCAGTTTGGTGGGTTTTGGCACCACTTTGTGGATTAAAGCAGCGCATACCGATGCGGGTAGGTTGAAACAGACCTTGGACGCATCAGTTCAAGCCATTCGCTCAGTTGAAAAACAGATGAGTTTGTTTGACCCAGACTCTGCGGTCAGTCGTTTGAATCGCTTGGGTGAGTTACGACAACCCGATGTGGAACTGGTGTCGGTGTTGAGCTTGGCGCAGCACGTGTCACTGCGCAGTGCAGGTGCGTTTGATGTGACCATGCAACCTTTGTGGGGATTGTGGTCATTGCATTCGCAAACGCAAACCGTGCCTAGCGCCAAAGCGCTTTTGCAAACACGCTCCTTAGTGAATTGGCGGGCCTTGACGGTGTCGCCTGAGGTGGTGCGCTTAAATGTCAAAGGCATGGGTGTGTCGTTGAATGGCATTGCACAAGGTTATGCGGCAGATAAGGTGCGAGCGGTGCTGCAGTCGCATGGGGTGCAACATGCGCTGATCGACACGGGAGAAACTACTGTTTTGGGCCAGTCTTCCAAAGCAGAAGATTGGCGTTTTGCAGTCGAGCCATCTGCCGCCTCAACTGTGACGCCACCGCTTATAAGCCCTCATGGCTGGGCCTTGGCCACCTCATCCGACTCGCACACCGTCTTCAGCGCAGACCATGTGCATCACCATATATTGAATCCCCTCACAGGCGACTCACCCAGCCATTGGGCTTCGGTCAGCATCATCGCGCCTTCATGCGCCTTGGCGGACGCCTTGACCAAGGTGTTTTTCATGTGTCCCCCTCAAGGGGTTGAGCGCTTGGCAAAAGCTTGGGGTGTGGACGTGGTTTTGCAGGATAAGCGGGGGGAGTGGTTTTCGTATCAACTCTAATGAGTTGAATCAATTCCGAATCCCACACACCAACACCCCTGGATCGTTGTGGGCGATTTCTTGGGTATTTTTGGCGTGCGCCACGTCCATGTCACGGGGCAGCGGGACATTGTTTTTCACAGCCAGCACTTCGGCCATGATGCTGACCGCAATTTCCGCGGGAGTTTTGCTGCCAATGTAAATACCAATAGGGCCACGCAAGCGTTTGAGTTCTTCTGGCGTTTTATCGAGGTGCTCGATCATGCGCTGATGCCGCGCGTCGTTGTTGCGCCTAGAACCAATGGCGCCCACGTAAAACGCATCGGTGTCTAAAGCTTCCAAGAGAGCTAGGTCGTCCAGTTTGGGATCATGGGTGAGGGCGATCACGCAGCAGCGCCTGTCTGGGCGGAAACTTTGCACCACATCGTCTGGCATCTCACCGGTGAGCGTCACATTTGGCACAGACCACGCGCCGCTGTACTCTTCGCGGGGGTCGCACACGGTGACTGCAAAGCCGTTGAACAGCGCCATGGTGGCTAAGTATTCGGTCAGTTGGCCTGCACCGATCAGCAGCATGCGGTATTCGGGGCCGAAGGTGTTGATGAGTTTGTCGTCGTCAATAAAGAGCTCGGTGGGGGTCTCGCTGGCTTGCAAACTGACCGTGCCAGAAGCCAGCACAGTGCTGCGTTGCATCAGCTGGCCTTGCTCCAATGAAAGCACCAAGGTATCCAAACTCTGCGCATCAGGGTCAAACTCTAAAAGCAACTCCAGCGTTCCCCCGCAAGGCAAGCCAAAGCGATGCGCTTCATCAGCGGTGATGCCATACTTCACACGCTGTGGTGCGCCGATGGGAATGACAGAGGTTTCGCCCGTGGTTTGCCCCGTGGCATAGGCCTGTGTGAAGCGGTAAATCAGGTCATCTTCAATGCAGCCACCCGAGACCGAGCCCACCACCGCACCTGATTCGCACAAGGCCATGATGGAGCCAATGGGGCGGGGCGACGAGCCCCATGTGCGAACGACAGTTGCTAGCAGAGCGCGTTGACCTGCTTGGCGCCAGTTGCGCAAGGTGCGCAAGACCATGACATCGATGTTTTCCATAGGGGGAGACTTTAACTTGCTATCAACTTCGAATGAAGCGTAAGTGGGAGGTGATAAAATACACGGTTGATAAAAATGATAAGTTCAACCTTGTGTTGGCCCTGCGGTAGCCTGAAAAACAAGAATTAAATTTATTACTTATGTGTTTATTTATGGCGATTTCCAAACGATGCTTTGATATTTTATTAGGAACTTTTGCATTGCTTGCACTATTGGGCGTTTTGACCCTCGTTGCAATGGCAGTGAAGTTGACTTCTACAGGCAAAGTACTTTACTGGTCTCAACGGATTGGCAAAGACAACAAGGTTTTTTTAATGCCCAAATTTCGAACCATGCGCACCGATACACCAGTGGTTGCTACCCATTTGTTAGCCAACCCTGATACTTACCTCACGCCAGTAGGTAAATTTCTAAGAACCACCAGTTTGGATGAATTACCTCAGCTTTACAGCATCTTGATGGGCCACATGAGTTTTGTGGGACCAAGGCCTGCATTGTTTAACCAAGACGATTTGATTGAACTCAGAACACGCGCGGGTGTTCATGTGCTGACACCTGGATTGACCGGTTGGGCCCAAGTGAATGGTCGAGATGAATTGCCCATTCCTGAAAAAGTGGAGTTGGATAAGGTTTACTTGCAAAAGCAATCGTGGTTTTTTGATTTGCAGATATTGCTGCGCACCTTTGTGAAAGTGGTGCGCAGGGATGGGGTGGTGCACTAGGATGAAATTGATACCAGTCATTCTTTCTGGGGGAGCAGGTTCTAGGCTTTGGCCAGTTTCGCGTCTTCAACATCCCAAGCCATTTATTCGTTTGCAAGATGGTCAAAGCTTGTTGCAAAAAGCATTTACAAGGGCTACTGGCTTGAAGAATGTCGACAGCTTGATAACTGTTACAAATCGCGATTTTTTCTTTAAAACTGAAGATGAATTTGGCGAAGTAAGTCACTCCAAAACTTTTGTGTCTTACATCTTGGAGCCCTTTGGTCGAAACACAGCACCTGCTATTGCCGCAGCAGCCATTACAGCTTTTGAAGAGCATGGTGCTGATGCTGTGTTACTTGTGCTGGCGGCTGATCATTTAATTAGCAATCAAGCGGCATTTCAACAAGCTGTCATACAGGCAACCGAACTTGCACTACAGGGTAAGTTGGTGACCTTTGGCATTCAGCCTCACTCGCCTGATACAGGCTTTGGGTACATTGAGGCAGATGGTAATACAGTTTTAAGGTTTGTTGAAAAACCTTCTTTAGAGCGAGCCAAAGAATATATCGCCTCATGTCGGTTTCTTTGGAACTCAGGTATGTTTTGCTTCACCGCTGGGGCAGTGTTAAATGAAATGAGACAACACTGCCCTGATATTCTTTCGTCCACAGAGTCTTGTATCAAACATTCGCGAGCTGCTAAAGGTGAGAATTTCAGTCAGTTGGAGCTAGATGGGGAATCTTTTATACATGTTTCTGATGACTCCATCGATTACGCTTTGATGGAGAAATCTGGTCAAGTTGCGGTGGTTCCTTGCGATATAGGCTGGAGTGATATTGGCTCTTGGTTGGCTTTGGGTGACCTTCAATCTCCAGACGAAAATGGTAACCGAATACAAGGTGAGGCTGAGACGCATAACACCTATAACTGCACCATACACAGCCAAAACCGTATGGTAGGTACGGTGGGTGTGAGCAATTTGGTAATTGTTGATACGCCGGATGCTCTGTTAGTTGCGAATAAAGCAAATTCTCAAGATATAAAACATCTTTATGCGTCCCTTAAATCAAAAGGTCATGATTCTCACAAGCTGCATCAAACAGTTCATCGGCCATGGGGAACTTATTCTGTTTTGGAAGAGGGAGCAGGCTTTAAGATTAAACGTATTGAAGTCAAACCCGGGGCATCTTTGAGTTTGCAAATGCATAACCACCGAAGTGAGCATTGGGTAGTGGTAGCAGGTGTTGCCAAGGTCATCAATGGAGAACGTGAAATTGATATTTTGGTAAATGAATCAACTTTTATACCTGCTGGGCATCAGCATAGATTAACCAATCCTGGTCAAGATGTATGCGTCTTGATTGAAGTTCAAACGGGTGATTATTTGGGTGAAGATGATATTGTGCGTTTTCAAGACAACTATGGCCGTGCCTGAATGAACATGCTTAGGGCCATTTGGGCTTATCGTGGGTTCATACGGGGCAGTGTGCAGCGTGAGTTCCAAATCAAATACCGCAACTCACTGCTGGGTGCTGCTTGGAACATTATCAATCCATTGGCAATGATTGTGGTGTACACAGTCATTTTTGCGCAAGTCATGCGGGCCAAGTTACCTGGTATTGACAGCACCTTTGCCTACAGCATTTATCTTTGCGCAGGCGTGCTCACTTGGGGGTTGTTTGGAGAAATGGTGGGTCGCAGCCAAACCATGTTTTTAGACAACGCCAATCTTCTTAAAAAAATCAGCTTCCCGCGTATCACCCTGCCCATCATCGTGGTGGCCAATGCAGGGCTCAACTTTGCGATTGTGTTTGGCTTATTTCTTGCCTTTTTGGTGGTGAGCGGCAATTTCCCAGGTTGGGTGGTCTTGGCTGTTCTGCCCGTTTTGACTTTGCAAATGGCGTTTGCAATGGGTTTGGGCATGGTGCTCGGCGTGCTGAATGTGTTCTTCAGAGACGTTGGCCAATTTTTTGGTATTTTTTTGCAGTTTTGGTTTTGGCTCACCCCCATTGTGTACCCAGCCTCCATCTTGCCTGAGACCATCAAGCCCTTCCTGGTGATCAACCCCATGGCCAGCGTCATGACTGCCTACCAAGGTATTTTGGTCAATCAACAATGGCCCCAGTGGAGCAGCCTTTGGCCCACAGCCGTGCTGGCTAGTTTGCTGTGTTTGTTAGGTTTGCATTTGTTTAAAAAGAACGTCGGCGAAATGGTTGACGAACTCTGATAAGCACTTTCGTTGTTTCCAATTTGGGCAAGGCCTATAAGCAATACCCCAACCGGTGGTCTAGCCTCTTGAAGTGAATGAGGCCTGGCAAAGGCACGCGACACAACCTTAAGTGGGTGCTGCAAAGCATCAGTTTCACAGTGAATGCGTGTAAAACTGTGGGCATCATTGGTATCAACGGTGCTGGCTAAAGCACACTCCTCAAACTCATCACCGGCACCACCCAGTCAACCCCGGCAGTGTCCACATGACAGGCCGCCTGGCCGCCATGCCGGAGTTAGGGATGTGTTTTCACCCTGACTTTGAAAAGTTCGATTAGCGCTGATTTGGCATTAAGAGTGAATAAAATTAAAAGTGAATATAAGCGGGTGACATGGCAAAGCCCTGCCAGTTCCATTTTTGATAA